>NZ_CP125380.1:5657500-5977500 GCF_034009455.1 Pseudomonas sp. P5_109 | reverse complement strand
AAAAGCGCGCTTGACTGCGAGACAGACACGTCGAGCAGGTACGAAAGTAGGTCTTAGTGATCCGGTGGTTCTGTATGGAAGGGCCATCGCTCAACGGATAAAAGGTACTCCGGGGATAACAGGCTGATACCGCCCAAGAGTTCATATCGACGGCGGTGTTTGGCACCTCGATGTCGGCTCATCACATCCTGGGGCTGAAGCCGGTCCCAAGGGTATGGCTGTTCGCCATTTAAAGTGGTACGCGAGCTGGGTTTAGAACGTCGTGAGACAGTTCGGTCCCTATCTGCCGTGGACGTTTGAGATTTGAGAGGGGCTGCTCCTAGTACGAGAGGACCGGAGTGGACGAACCTCTGGTGTTCCGGTTGTCACGCCAGTGGCATTGCCGGGTAGCTATGTTCGGAAAAGATAACCGCTGAAAGCATCTAAGCGGGAAACTTGCCTCAAGATGAGATCTCACTGGGACCTTGAGTCCCCTGAAGGGCCGTCGAAGACTACGACGTTGATAGGTTGGGTGTGTAAGCGCTGTGAGGCGTTGAGCTAACCAATACTAATTGCCCGTGAGGCTTGACCATATAACACCCAAGCAATTTGACTACTCGAAAGAGCATCAGATTGCGGTGTGTGAAGACGAAAGAACCGAAAGTTCGAAATGCTCACAAAACACCGAAGCTATCACATACCCAATTTGCTGAAGCGCGGCCAGCTGGCCACGACTCAGTACCCGAATTTCTTGACGACCATAGAGCGTTGGAACCACCTGATCCCATCCCGAACTCAGCAGTGAAACGATGCATCGCCGATGGTAGTGTGGGGTTTCCCCATGTGAGAGTAGGTCATCGTCAAGATTAAATTCCGAAACCCCTATCTGCGTATGCAGGTAGGGGTTTTGTTTTTGCGCGTTAAAAAACAGGGTTGGTCGTTGCACATTTTGCACAGTTATTTTCAGCTCATGGCACTAGAATAGGCCCAACTTCTTCAGAATCAGAGCCTTTATGCTGGATCCGGTTGACGCCTCTGGGCTGTCAGAATTACCACTAGAAAATCTGGTTGCCTGCCATGAGTGCGACTTGCTCATGCGTAAACCCGAACTCGCCCACGGCGAAAAGGCCCTGTGCCCGCGCTGTGGCTACGAGCTTTATGCCAATCGGTATAACGTCGTACAGCGCAGTCTCGCCTTGGTCATCGCCGCCCTGTTGTTGTTTGTTCCGGCGAACTTTTTACCCATCATGCAGCTCAATCTACTCGGGCAATCTTCGCACGACACTGTCTGGAGCGGTGTTGTCGCGCTTTTTGACTCGGGCATGCAAAGCGTTTCAGTGGTTGTGTTCCTGTGCAGCATGGGGATCCCGCTACTCAAGTTACTGTGCCAACTGGCCGTGCTGTTGAGCATCCGTTTTGATGTCGGACGCAGCTACGGCTTGCTGCTCTATCGCATTTATCACCACATACGCGAATGGGGAATGCTCGAGGTTTATTTCATGGGCGTACTGGTGGCGATCGTCAAGCTGGCAGATATGGCAGCCATCACCGTCGGTCTTGGCCTGGCGTGCTTCATTGGTTTGTTGCTGATTCAAGTCTGGCTGGAGGTCGTAATGTCGCCTCACCAGATCTGGCAGGCGTTATCAGGAGAGGATGCCCATGCGGGCGATTGATGCAGGCATTCTGATTTGCGCGGAATGCCATGAATTGAACAGGCAGGAAGCTGATACCGATGAGCAAGTCTGTACGCGTTGCGGGGCGCTGGTGCATGCCCGTAGCCCCAATAGCCTGGTGCGCACCTGGGCATTGCTGATTACTGCCGCCATTCTTTACATTCCGGCCAATTTGTTGCCGATCATGACGGTGAACTCGTTAGGCAAAGGTGCGCCCAGCACGATCATGGCGGGTGTGATCGAGTTGGTGCACTACGGCATGTTCCCCATTGCAGCCGTGGTGTTTATCGCCAGTATCCTGGTGCCCACCTTCAAGCTGGTTGGTATCGCTTTGCTGCTGTTTTCCGTGCAGCGCCGCCAGCCACTTTCGGCCCGCCAGCGTATCTGGATGTACCGCTTCATCGAGTTCATCGGCCGCTGGTCGATGCTCGATATCTTTGTGATCGCCATCCTGGTGGCGGTCGTGAATTTCGGACGGCTTGCCAGCATTGAAGCCAATCTTGGCGCCATCGCTTTCGCCACGGTGGTGATTCTGACGATGCTTGCCGCAGTTACTTTTGATCCCCGACTGATTTGGGATAACACGGAGTCGGACGACGACCATGACTGATTTGCCTGTAGCGAAAACCCGACCGGCCTCGAACTGGTCTGCCATTTGGGTGTTGCCCCTGATTGCCTTGATCATTGGCGGCTGGCTCGGCTGGCGTGCTTACAACGAGACCGGCATCGAGATTCAGGTGCGCTTTGAAAGTGGCGAAGGCATTCAGGCCAACAAGACTGAAGTCGTCTACAAGGGCATGTCGGTCGGCAAGGTCAAAAGCCTCAAGCTCGATGATGAGGGCAGTTCCAAGGGTGTGATTGCCAGCATCGAGATGAACAAGGACGTGGAGCCATACCTGCGTACCAGCACACGTTTCTGGCTGGTCAAGCCGAGCGTAACGCTGGCCGGGATCACGGGCCTTGAGACGCTGGTTTCGGGCAACTACGTTGCGATCAGTCCGGGTGAAGGTGAGCCGGTTCGCAAGTTCAAGGCCCTGGCCCAGGAGCCACCGCTCTCCGATGCCCAGCCAGGACTGCACTTGACCATCAAGGCCGATCGCCTGGGCTCGCTGAACCGTGGCAGTCCGGTGTTCTACAAACAGATCAAGGTGGGCCAGATCAAGAGCTACGTGCTCTCCGAGGACCAGAGCACCGTTGAACTCAAGGTGTTCATCGAACCGACCTACGCCAAACTGGTGCGCAAACACACACGATTCTGGAACGCCAGCGGCATCAGCATCGACGCCAATCTGTCCGGTGTGAAAGTGCGCAGCGAGTCGTTGGCCAGCATCGTCGCCGGTGGTATTGCGTTCGCTACGCCTGAAAACCGCAAGGACAGCCCGCCTACCGACCCGAGCCTGCCATTCAGGCTCTACGAAGACTTCGATGCAGCCGCGGCCGGTATCCGGGTCAAGGTCAAGCTCAGCGACTTCGACGGTTTGCAGGCCGGTCGTACGCCGGTGATGTACAAAGGCATTCAGGTCGGCAATCTCAAGGCGCTGAAGGTCGATCCCGATCTGTCCGGGGCCACCGCCGAATTGACGATGGACCCATTGGCCGAAGATTACCTGGTGGACGGTACGCAATTCTGGGTGGTCAAACCGTCGATTTCCCTGGCGGGGATTACCGGCCTGGAAGCACTGGTCAAAGGTAACTACATCGCTGTGCGTCCGGGCGACAAGGGATCCGCACCGCAACGCGAATTCGTCGCGCGGCCCAAGGCGCCACCGCTGGATCTGCGTGCACCGGGCCTGCACCTGGTGTTGTTCACCGAAAACCTTGGTTCGCTGGAAGTCGGCAGTCCGGTTCTCTATAAGCAGGTCAAGGTCGGTTCGGTACAGAGTTATCAGTTCTCGCGCACCAAGAAGCAGTTGATCATCGGTGTGCACATCGAGAAGGAATACGAGGATCTGGTCAACGCCTCGACACGCTTCTGGAATGCCAGTGGCATCACGCTCACGGGTGGACTGACCGGTGGGATTCAAGTCAAAAGCGAATCGCTGCAAAGCTTGATGGCCGGCGGTATTGCCTTTGAAACCCCGGAAACCAAGGCGCCGCTACAGAAGCGCATTCCGCGTTTCCGCTTGTTCGCCAGTCATGACGACGCCACGCAAAAGGGCACGGTGATCAGCATCAAGGTAGACCGCGCCGATGGTCTGCGTACAGGCACGCCGATTCGCTTCAAGGGCCTGGATGTCGGCAAGATCGAGGACGTTGACCTCAGCGAGGATCTGCAATCGGTATTGCTGACCGCGCGGATTACCGAAGTGCCGGAGCGTATCGCCCGGGTCGGTAGTCAGTTCTGGGTGGTCAAGCCTGAACTGGGCCTGATCAAGACGTCCAACCTCGAAACCCTGGTGACCGGGCAATACATCGAGGTGCAACCGGCACTGAAGAATCTGGGACCGCAGAGCAACTTTGTCGCTTTGCCCACGGCGCCGGAAACGGCCAAGCAGGAAGCGGGATTGAGTCTGGTGCTGAGCGCCGCTCGTCGTGGTTCGCTGAAGACCGGTGTGCCAGTGACCTATCGCGAAATCACAGTGGGCAAGGTGACGGGTTATGAACTGGGGCAGACCGCTGATCGTGTCCTGATCCATATCCTGATCGAGCCGAAGTACGCGCCACTGGTACGCAGCGGCACGCGGTTCTGGAACACCAGCGGTTTCGACTTCGATGTCGGCCTGTTCAGGGGGGCAACGGTGCGTACTGAGTCCCTGGAAACGATGATTCAGGGCGGTGTCGCCTTTGCCACGCCGGACGGAGAGCGCATGGGCAGCCCGGCTCTACCGGAGCAGACGTTCGCACTGTTCGACAAGTTCGAAGACGAATGGCTGACCTGGGCGCCGAAGATCTCCATCGGCAAGTAGTCTGGATCTGATCAGGCGTCTGTGATGACGCCTTCGCGGGCAAGCCCGCTCCCACAGGGGAATGGGTTGTTCCTGAAGAAATGCGATCAAATGTGGGATCGGGCTTGTTCGCGAAGGGGCCCTTGATCCCACGAACATCTGATTCAGTGCCCACAAAAAAGGCCGCGATCCAATGGATCGCGGCCTTTTTATTCCCATCAATTAAAGCGAATCAGACCGCATCCAGCTCCGGTTCATCCGCTTGTTCGTTGACCGTCGCCTTCACCTGATCGTGACGACGAATGTACTTCCAGTCCGCCTCGTCGATATAGATGCCGGCCGGGCCGCTGCCGCCTTCCAGGTCGATGGCGACACTGGCGCAGACCTGCGGCTTCACGCTCGCCAGGATCGGCACGAAGCCCAGTTGCAGGCTGGTTTCCAGCAACGCGGCCTGGTTCTTCTCATCGATGTCCGCCGCCTCGTCGAGGTAGTACGGCAGGCGCACGCGACCGGCCTGGTCACGGTCCATCAAGTGCAGCAACAAGTACATGTTGGTCAGCGCCTTGATGGTCATGGTGGTGCCGTTGGAAGCGGCGCCGTCGATGTCGGTGTGGATCACCGGTTGCCCATTGACCTTGGTGATCTCGAACGCCAGTTCGAACAAGTCCTTGAGGCCGAGCTGGTTGTGGTTGGCCGCCACCAGCCGCGCCAGGTACTCCTTAGCTTCTTCGTTCTTGTTGTCCTGTTCTGCGCTCTGGCTCAGATCGAATACCGACAGGGTTTCGCCTTCCTCGTACTGGCCGGCGCTGTGGATGATCTGGTCGATGTGCTTGAGCGCTTCCTTGTTCGGTGCGAGCACGATGCGAAAGCTTTGCAGGTTGGAGACCTGGCGCTTGTTGATCTCGCGGTTGAACAGCGCCAGTTGGTGTTCGAGGCTGTCGTAGTCGCTGCGGATGTTGCGCAGGGTCCGGGCGATGTCGGTCACGGCAGCACGGCGCGCCTTGCCCAGGGTCAGGGCTTCGTCGGTGCGGTGCGCATAGGCGTTGATCAGCAGTTGCAGGCGTCGCTCCATATCGTCTTCGCTGTCGAATTTGGCCACACCCTTGAGGCGCACCTGGGCGTACAGCGCTTCGATCTGGCCGTCGGCCCGCAACAGGCCCTGCCAACTGTCCTGGTAGTCGTTGAGCAACGGCAGCAGGTTGTCCATGGAATCGTCGATCGGGTCCATGAACGGCGTGCCGAATGGCAGGTCCGACGGCAACAACTGACGGCGGCGCAGGGCGTCGTCGAGGGTGCGTTGCTTGGCTTCCATGTCGCCGATCTGCCGGCCGACCAGTTGCAGCTTGGCCGACAGTTGCTGGACGCGTTCGGTGAAGGCATCGCTGGAACGCTTCAGTTCGTCCTGGGCGGCTTCCATCTGCGCCATCTGTTCCAGCTTGTCGCCTTCCTCGGCGCTCAGGGTTTGCGCGCGACGGAAATCTTCCAGGGCTTTCTGCGCATCCAGCACTTGCTGGTACAGCACTTCGGTCTGGGTCTTGCTCGCGGCGCGGTCGGCGGCCACGGCTTGCTGGGTTTTCAGTTGCTTGAGTTCTTTTTCCAGGCGTTCCTTCTGGTCGCGCAGGGCCGCGCGGTCAGCCAGGGCCTGCAACGCCGGTGGTTCGATGTGCGAGATGTCGATGGACAGGCCCGGTACTTCGAAGCGTTCACCTTTGAAGCCATCGAGGATCAGCTCAACGGATTTCACCCAGTCGCCGTTCTCGTCGAGGGTGATGCCATGTTCACCCAGCGGCAGGCTGAACAGTGCGCTGTTGAACAGACGCATCAGACGCTCGACGTCTTGCTGCGAAAACTCTTCGCGCAGGCGGGCATAGCTGTTGTTGTCGGCGTGATCGAGTTGCTGCTTGACCGACTTCAGGCGTTTTTCCAGGTCGCGCAGGCGCTCGTCCAGGTCTTCGGCGCTGAACTGGCGTGACTGCGCCAGCGCACCGGCCAGTTCGTCGTGGGCATCCTTGGCGGCCAGCAATTGCTGTTCCAGGACCTTGACGTCATCGACCAGGGCAAAGCGATGCTTGAGCACTGACAGCTCACCGAGCCAGCGTTGGATACCGGTGATTTCCCGTTCCAGACGCATCAGTTCCTGAGTGCCGCCGCGCTGGTCGTTTTGCAGGGCGTCCTGCTCGTTGCGGTAGTGCTCGGACTGGATGGTCAGCTCTTCCTTGCGCGCACTGGCATAGTCCGACCAGGTGCCCAGCAGGGAATCGAGCAACGGCGAGATACGGTGCAGTTTGCCGCGCAGTATGTCGCGTTGCTTCACGCCATTGGCCAACGCCTCGACCAAGGGACCTGCGGCGACCAGCGAGTTGTAGTCCTGCTCCATGCGGCGTACATCGCGGAACGCTTCTTCGCACGCGGCAATGTAATCGACGCTGCCGGAACGCAGGCTGTGCTCGAAGGCATCGAGGAACAGTTGCTTGAGCTTGGCCGCGGTGATTTCGCGCATGTGCAGCAGGTTGATGAACAGTGCGCGGAAGGTCTTCAGGCTCTGCTCGCTGGTGGAGCGCAATGGAATCAGCGTCAGGTCCAGCGGGATCGAGGTGTGACCACCGACCAACAGGCGGCGCAGTTCGTCCGGCTTGAGCTCGTAGGCTTTCAGGCCTTCGCGCTCAAGGTTGGTGAACAGTTCTTTCTGACGCAGGCAGGTGTCGTTTTTCTGGTAGTGGGCCAGGTCCAGTTTGCCCGCGTAGGCAAAGAACTGGTGACCGAAACCGCCCCCCGGGCCACGGCCGACTACACCGATCACATGCGGGCCGTGGGGCAGGTTCACTTCCACCAGGATGTAGCTGGTGTCCGAGGCGAAGTAGAAGCGCCGGGACTGCTCCAGGCTGTACTTGCCGAAACTCATGTCCGACATGCGCGCGAGGATCGGGAACTGCAGGGCGTTGATCGAGGCGGATTTACCGAGGTTGTTCGCGCCGTACACCGATAGCGGTTCTTCCAGCGGGAACAGGCCGAGGCTGTAGCCGGCGGTGTTCAAAAGGGCAAAGCGGCGGATGCCGTAACGTTCCTTGCTCATGCGTCGAGCTCCTGTTCTTCGGCAATGGCGCGGGCCAAGGCGTCTTCTTCGCTTTCATCGGCAAACTCCGCGAGGTCGAGCGGGTCGTCTGTCTGCAGCAGTTTTTCGTCGCTGTCTTCGTCGATCAGCACCGGCACTGGCAACGGCAGGACGCTGTGCAGGCTGGCGGCCAGGTCGCGGTCCTGCTGCACCGACAGGCACACATCGAGGAAACGGTGCATCGGCGGCAGGAAACGATAGATGCCGTTTTCTTCGCTGGCGAAACCGAGCTGGGTCATGCGGCGCATGATCTTTTCTTCCAGCTCGTCCTGGGTCTGCACTTCGGCCTGGATGAACAGGTCGCGGTACTTTTCCAGCAACGACGGCAGCTCATCGCGGCCGAGGCTGCCGCCATCGAGCACGGAGATCGGGTCGCGGCCCTGGTCGGCCAGGTGCTCGACGAGGATGAAGGTGAACAGCGCCAGGCGCTGGGCGGTCTTGTTCACCGCTGCGGCCGCGAGGTCCGGCACGAAGTAGTAGAAGCCGCGGGTGTCGCAGACCAGTTCAAAGCCCAGGGCCTTGAACAGCGTGCGGTACTGGTCCTGGAAGTTCGACAACTGTGCGTACAGCTCCGGATCGCGGCGGCTGACGTGATAACCCTTGAACAGCTCGCGAAAGATCGGCGCCAGCTGGGACAGTTCGGATAGATCAAGATGCATAAGGAGTGCTCGCAGAATCCTCGGCGGCGGTGTCGCTGACCGAGAGCAGGGCGAAGGAGCGCAGGCTGACCTGGTGCTCGTGAGTATGGTATTCGCGACGTTCCAGACGCTCGCGCTTGAAGCGTTTTTCCCGCGACAGGCGTGAGAACCAATACAGCAATTCGTCGGTGGCACCGTCCGGTTCCTGCTCCAGCAGCCAGGTCATCAGGTCCGGCATCGGCAGGGCGTCTTCGCAGCGTTCGAGCATTTCCCGAACGGTGCGAGGCGCGCGTGGTGCTTCGCCTTTGTGGGTCTTGTGCGCCTTGGGGAAACGCGCCGGTTTCGGCTCGAAACGGGCCAATGCATATACGTAGGCTTCGACCTGGCTGGCACTGCCGAGGAAAGTGCTTTGCGGGCGAGTGAACATCGGCATCGCCGCTTGTGGCACGGCGTCGATGCCCTTGCGACGGATCATCGACAGGGCCAGCGCAGCGCCACGGGTCACGGCGTTGTGCCGGCGTGCTTCTTCACGCAGCGGCAGCAGCAATTCGCGGGCATGACGCAGGGTCAGCTGGGCGCTGGTCTGCATTTCGAGGATGCGCGCGTGGGTACGCAACAGCATGTCATCGTCGACCAGGTGGCCAAGGCGCTGCTGCTCGCTGAGCATCTTCAGCAGGACGGTTTCGACCTTGCGCACGCCTTGTTCGAAGGCACCGTCGGCGTTCACCAGGTCAATCATCGGCTCGACGTATTCGTCCCAGGTCGCCAGCACTTCAGCGTAACGCTGGCGCAACGGAATCTGCCGGTCGCTGGTTTTCGCCCGTTCCGCGACGGCCACCAGTGCCTGTTCGTCGTTATCGAGCTTTTTCAGCACGTCACGCACGCGCATGTCGAGCAGACGCAACTGGCGGGCGAGGTCATTGCCATCGCGAATATCGAACGCGTCCTGGATGTAGCCGGCCAGACGCTCAAGGTGGCGCAGGTAGGCTTCGATCTCCAGGCACAGGCCCAGACGGTGTTCACGGCGCAGATAGGCGAGGAAGTCGTGAATCTGCGCATTGAGCTCGAAACGGTTCGGGCTTTTGGCCACGGGAACCAGGATATCGAGGCGAATCCACACATCGAGCAGGCTGGTGATGTCCTGCGGCGTACTGTCGAGTTGCTGGGCGGCCAGTTGCGTGCGCAGTTCGTTCAGGCTCAGTGTGCCTTGGTCGAAGTGCTCGCACAGTGGCTCCAGAAGTGCCCAATGTTCAGCGAGGGCGCGCAAGACGCGCTTGGGTTCGATCATCGGAATGGCCGGCTGGTTGGCGATTAAAAGCCGCGATTGTACTGCATCGGGCGCGATGCGATTCAATCTCGGGACGGGCTGTCGCATTCTTTCGATAAAGAGCATCGGTCGAGGGTATCGATCAACAGCAAGCGATATTGAGCGAACGGCGGTAGAATCAGCGCACTTTAGTTATCCACAAGTGGCCGACCTTTGCTTATCGAGTCCCGTCGTCGCGCTTATCTGGCCGCCATGCAGGTGGTCAACTGGCTGCCGCGCACCGAATTGCCCTTCGCCGCGCCGTCGCGGCCCGAGCTGCTGGAGATCCCCGAACCGGCCGTGGTCGCGCCTGTCGTGCCTGCTGTCGTGGCTGATACGCCCGTGGCGCCTGTGGTCAAACCGACCGAGCGGGTAAAGATCGAGGTGCCACGGCCATCGCTGGCGAGTACGCGCACCGGTGCCAAACCGGTGGAAGAGGCCGAAGAGGCGCCGGTCTTGGTCAAGGCGCCTGTCGTGCCGCCGCCGCGTTTCGCCCTGCAATTGCTGCGGGCCGGGCGTTGCCTGCTACTGGTGGAGTTACCCACAGGCGAATCCTTCCAGAGCCGTGATCCTGCCTACCTGCTGCTCAAGGACATGCTGCGCGCCGCCGGTCTGCCGGACAGCCCGCAGATCGTCGGTGAGCCGGTGCGGTGGCCGTTGCTGGTGCGTGGCACGATGGATCAGGGGCCGGAAGCGGCCCGCGACTTCGTGCAAGGTTTTCTTTCGGTGCGCATGGAAGAAACGCCTTGTGCCTGCCTGTGGCTGATCGGCCTGCCCGCCGTGCGATTTGCCGGCGAAGCGGATGCCGAGGCGTTCAATCGCGAGTTGCAGATCGAAGGCCTGGGCTCGGCCTGGGCAGTGCCGGGCCTGGAATTATTAATGGAAGAGCCACAGCGTAAGGCTGATGTCTGGCAAGCCATGCGTCGGCTGATGGCGCGCTGGAAAGAATCGAATGAGTGACGCTGTATCGTTTCGCCCGATGACCGAGGCCGACCTGGAAACCGTACTGAAAATCGAGTACGCGGCCTACAGCCACCCCTGGACTCGTGGGATTTTCCTCGATGGCCTGGGCAAGTATCAGATCTGGCTGATGTTCGAAGGTCAGCAGCAGGTCGGCCACGGCGTGGTGCAGATCATCCTCGACGAGGCGCACCTGCTGAACATTACGGTCAAGCCGGAAAATCAGGGCCGTGGCCTGGGGCTGACCTTGCTTGAGCATCTGATGTCGATTGCCTACAAGGCCGACGCCCGGGAGTGTTTCCTGGAAGTGCGCGACAGCAATACCGCGGCGTTCAAGCTGTATGAACGGTATGGTTTCAACGAGATCGGCCGGCGTCGGGATTACTACCCGGCGGTGGGCGGGCGTGAAGACGCGGTGGTCATGGCCTGTACTTTGGTGGATTGAAGCATCATTCATTGTGGCGAGGGAGCTTGCTCCCGCTGGGTCACGAAGCGCCCCCCGAGAGCATTGGGGGAAGTGTTTTGCGACTGCTTCGCAGCCGAACGGGAGCAAGCTCCCTCGCCACAGGATCAATGTTTTTTGTCGAGAGGATCGCGCCGCGCCAGTTCCTCTTCATCCAGGCCATTACCACCACCAATATCGTCCTCATCGACGATGCTCAGGTCCCAATCCGCGCGGCTGTTATTGCCCGCTTCCCGGGCATCTCGGGCACCATCTTCACGGATCAGGGTTTCCGGGCTCATGTCGTCGTCGGTAGGTTGATGGTCGCTGGTCGAGGCGCCGGTCAGGCCCGCGTTACGTACGCGCTGGCCTGGCATCAGTTGCTCGCGCTCGCCGTCCGGCAGTTCGTCACCGATCCTGGCGCTGGGTTCTTCGGTTTCGAAATCCAGCTCGCGCACCGAGCCCATGCGGTCTTCGTTGTCATCGACGGGTTCCGGTTGCACCGCATCGTACGGACGTCGTGAATCATTCATGGTAATTCCTCATACTGTAGGCCTTACTACGGTTGACCCACGTGGGTACCGAGAATTCAACCGGCATGGAGCCCGTGTTCCGGATCAGGAGAGCATCTGCATTTCGCGCGTGACCCCGACGGACGGTTGTCAGTCAAAGCTGCGCATCATTCTTGAGGCTTCATTGCATGAACGAATTACAAGATCTGATTGATAACAACGAGCGTTGGGCCGCTGCGATCAAGGAGGAAGATCCTGACTTCTTCGCCAAGCTGGCTCGCCAACAGACCCCGGAATTTCTCTGGATCGGCTGTTCCGATGCCCGGGTACCGGCCAACGAGATCGTCGGCATGTTGCCGGGTGATCTGTTCGTACACCGTAATGTGGCCAACGTCGTGCTGCACACCGACCTCAACTGCCTGTCGGTAATCCAGTACGCGGTCGATGTACTCAAGGTCAAACACATCCTCGTCACTGGCCACTATGGCTGCGGCGGCGTGCGCGCCTCGATGCAGGATCGTCAGTTCGGCCTGATCGACGGCTGGCTGCGCTCGATTCGCGACCTGTATTACGAAAAGCGTGAAGAGCTTGCTAAATTGCCGACTGAAGAAGAACGGGTCGACCGTCTCTGCGAGCTCAACGTGATCCAGCAGGTGGCCAACGTCGGGCACACCAGCATTGTGCAAAACGCCTGGCACCGCGGGCAGAGCCTGTCGATCCACGGCTGCATCTATGGCATCAAGGATGGCCGTTGGAAGAGCCTGAATGCCACCATCAGTGGTTTCGAGCAGTTGCCGCCGCAGTACCGCCTGCGTCCTTTCGAACCCCTGTAAAGCCCTTCAGCCAAAACTTTGCCGACGCCACTGTTGCAAAAACAGCTGGCCGTCGGCGTTTGGCTGTTCATCGTAGCCGGTGATCCAGCCCCGGCAGTTGTACGAACCGCAGCGGCAGGCGAACTGGCGCAGCAGTTTGTCTTCCGTGGCGGCATAGTCCATCGATAGCCCGTCGCCTTTCTTAATGTCTTTCAGCGCCCATAACCACAGATCACTCATGTCGAGAAACACGTTCGGGTCGCAAGAGTGATGCAGCAGCCCGCAGAAGCGCGGGTCGTAAACATGCACACCGGGCGCCAGTTGCCGTGTATGCCGGCAGCGATAGGGCAGCAAATGCCCAGACGCCCGGCAGATACGAGTCATTCGCGCGAATTCGCTCCGGGCCGCAATGGCCGTGGCCTGACCCTTGGCGTTTTCAATGATTTCGAAGTCGGCCAGGGACGGAAACCCCAGGCGAACGGGTAGCTCCGAAAAGGGATAAACACCTTGCGGTTGGGGGCGACTTCCTTGAGCAGCGTGAGATTTCATAACGATCCTTGTCGGCAGGGTGCTGCGACTTCGGTCGGCTGACGATCCTGTCAGTGCTGCAGCACATTGGGGCGTCTTTAGGCTGTCGTAAAAACAACGGTATTTCTACTGTCATAACTGACAGCACAAATACCGTTCATCGTCTTGAGGGGCTGGTGCCGGGGCTGGAGAGTCGCCCCTGGTTGTCTACGTGATGGTGTTCTTCAGGTTTGTGTTACGGCATGACGGGCGGGGTATAGGCCAACGTTGTCCCCAGTGCCCACAGCAAAAACAGCACTATCGGCGTGTGCACCAGCAACTGCACGAACGAGAAGCCGATCAGGTCCCGCGCCTTCAAGCCCAGCACGCCCAGCAATGGCAGCATGTAGAACGGGTTGATCAGGTTCGGCAAGGCTTCGGCGGCGTTGTAGATCTGCACGGCCCAACCCAGGTGATAGTTCAGGTCATTGGCCACCTGCATCACGTATGGGGCTTCGATGATCCACTTGCCGCCACCGGACGGAATGAAGAAACCGAGGATCGCCGAGTACACACCCATCAGCAGGGCATAGGTGTCGTGGGAGGCAATGCTGACGAAAAAGGTCGAGATGTGGTGCGCCAGGGTTTGCGCATCGGCGCCTTTGACCGTGGTCATCAGGGCGGCGATCGAGCCGTACAGCGGGAACTGGATCAACACGCCGGTGGTGGTCGGCACCGCGCGGGATACGGCATCCAGAAAGCTGCGCGGACGCCAGTGCAACAGGGCTCCCAGCATGATGAACAGGAAGTTGTAGGTGTTCAGCCCGGAAATCGCACTGATCGCCGGTTTGGTCGAGAACTCGTGGAACAGCCACCCGGCTGCCAGCAACACCAACAGAATTGTCAGCAGCGGGCTGTGTTCCAGCCATTCGCCGGGGCGGGTGCGTGGTTGCAAGGGTGGCAGGTTGAAACTCGGATCGACACCACAGGCCTTGGCGTCACGCGCCGAGTTCGGGCCTGGTGCGGTGGCATAGGCGATGATCAGCGAGATCACGATCAAGGCCAGCAACATGGCACCGGACTGCCAGAGGAAAATCGTCTGTGTGAACGGAATCACCCCGGTGATCGACAGAATCGAAGGCGGCAGGCTAGCCGGGTTGGCTTGCAATTGCGCAGCCGATGACGACAGGCCCAATGCCCACACGGCACCGAGACCGAGGTACGCGGCGGCACCCGCGGCGCGGTAGTCCATTTTCAGATCGGTGCGGCGGGCGAGGGCGCGCACCAGCAGGCCGCCGAAAACAAGGGACAAGCCCCAGTTCAGCAACGAGGCGACCATCGAGATCAGCGCGACCCAGGCCACGGCGGAGCGGCCGTTTTTCGGGATTTTCGCCAGACGGTCGATCAGTTTTACGGCGGGTGGCGAACTGGCGACCACATAACCACCGATCACCACGAAGGCCATCTGCATGGTGAAGGGAATCAGGCTCCAGAAACCATCACCAAAAGCCATGGCGGCGTCGGTGGGTTTGGCACCCATGGCCATGGTGGCCAGGGCCACGATAATCACTGCCAGTGCAGCAAACACCCAGGAGTCGGGGAACCAGCGTTCGGCAAAGCTTGAGCAGCGCAGGGCAAAGCGGGCGGAGCGGCTATCTTCGATATCGGCGGCCACGGGAGTACCTCGGATTTTTATGTTTGTTGTGGTCTTCGGGGCAACGCGGGCCCCTCTGGACAGACGCCAACATTAATTCAAGCGCGAGTTTTTTGCGGGGCTGATTTGTGGCTATGGGACTTTGGTCTAACGGGTTGTCCGCCGCTGCGTTTGCGTAGACCATGGGCGCCTTGGTTTTTGCCTGTGCCAGAGTTCTTTACATGACTGCCAACACCGATTCGCGCCCGGCGCCGTTCAGCCGCTCGGACTACAAGACCCTCGGGCTCGCTGCCCTCGGCGGGGCGCTGGAAATCTACGACTTCATCATCTTCGTGTTTTTCGCCCTGACCCTCAGTCAATTGTTCTTCCCGCCGGAAATGCCCGAGTGGCTGCGCCTGCTGCAAAGCTTCGGGATCTTCGTCACCGGCTATCTGGCGCGACCGTTGGGCGGCATCCTGATGGCGCACTTCGCCGACCGTCTGGGGCGCAAGAAAGTCTTCAGCCTGAGCATCCTGATGATGGCGTTGCCCTGCCTGCTGATCGGGATCATGCCGACCTACGCGCAAATCGGTTATTTCGCACCCTTGCTACTGTTGCTCCTGCGCATCCTCCAGGGCGCGGCGGTGGGCGGCGAAGTGCCGAGTGCCTGGGTTTTCGTCGCCGAGCATGCGCCTGTCGCCCATCGCGGCTATGCCTTGGGCTTCCTGCAAGCGGGGCTGACCTTCGGCTATCTGATCGGTGCCTTGACCGCGACTTTCCTGGCGCAGGCCTTCACCCCGCAGGAAATCCTCGATTACGCCTGGCGCTACCCGTTCCTGCTCGGCGGCGTGTTCGGGGTGATTGGCGTGTGGCTGCGTCGCTGGCTCAGCGAAACCCCGGTGTTCATGGCCATGCAGACGCAGCGCGAGGCAGCCGGCGAGCTACCGCTGCGCACGGTCTTGCGCGAGCATCGCCTGGCCATTTTGCCGGCGATGATCCTCACCTGTGTGCTGACCTCGGCCGTGGTGGTGTTCGTGGTCATCACCCCGACCATGATGCAGAAAACCTTTGGCATGACCGCCAGCCATACCTTCGCCCTGAGCGCACTGGGCATCGTGTTCTTGAACATCGGCTGCGTGCTCGCCGGGCTGCTGGTCGACCGCATCGGCGCCTGGCGCACGGTGATGCTCTATAGCCTGCTGCTGCCGCTGGGCATCGGCGTGCTTTACAGCTGCCTGATCACGGGCGGCGACTGGATCGGCCTGGCCTACTCCGTGGCAGGGTTGGCCTGCGGGGTGGTCGGCGCGGTGCCATCGGTGATGGTCAGCCTGTTTCCGGCACGGATTCGCGTTTCGGGCATCTCGTTCACCTACAACATTGCCTATGCCGCATGGGCGAGCATCACACCGCTGTTGTTGATCGGTCTGATGCCGTGGAGCCCATGGGTCTGCGTGATATTCAGTGTGGTGATGGGGACGGTGGGCGTGGTCAGTGCGGCGTACTTCGGTGTGCGGATGCCGAAAACTGCTGGCTGTTCGGCCGCTGGCGCGCATTGAATGCGGTGAGTCGTGACTATTTTTGTAGGACAATCCTGAAGCGCGCTTAAGTAAATGTTTCCAAGGCCGATGGTTAGGCTGCATATCGCTTTCTACCCCTGTCCATCGGTGCTTTCCCATGTTCAATAAACGCTTGAAGCAGGAGCTGTCGGCTCTTCGTGAAGAACTCTCCAGCCTCCAGCAAGTGAAGGAAAGTCTGGAAAGCGAGATGCTGGTGCTGACCCTCGATAGCGACGGACGGGTTCAGTCGGTCAATCAGAACTTCCTTGGCGAAATGCATTACAAGAGCGGCGACTTGATTGGCCGGCACATCGACGAACTCGTCCCGGATCACGTGAAGTCCGACGAATTCCACCAGCGCTTCAAGAACGCATTGACCCGGGGCGAGCATTTCGCCGGTGCGGTGCGCCTGTTGCGCGGTACGGGCCAGGAAGCGTGGTTGCGTTCGATCCTGCAACCGGTGCGCTCGGCGGATGGGCGGATCAAGTGTTTTTCGATCTTCTCCAGCGACCTGACCCGCACCATCGAGGCCTCCCGCGAGCACGAGAACCTGATTGGCGCGCTGGTGCGCTCCACGGCGGTGATCGAATTCGACCTCAACGGCAACGTGCTGACCGCCAACGATCGCTTCCTCGGTGGCATGGGGTACAGCCTGGCGCAGATCAAGGGCAAGCATCACCGTACCTTTTGCCTGCCGGATGAGTACAACAGCGCCGAGTACCAGAACTTCTGGCGTCGCCTGAACGCGGGTGAGTACGTGGCCGACCGTTTCAAACGTATCGACAGTCATGGTCGTACGGTCTGGCTGGAGGCGTCCTACAACCCGGTGGTCGATGCCAACAACAAGCTCTACAAAGTGGTGAAGTTCGCCACGGTGATTACCGATCAGGTCAATCAGGAACAGGCCGTGGCCGAGGCCGCCAACATTGCCTACAGCACTTCGCAGCAGACCGACCAGAGCGCTCAGCGCGGTAATGCCGTGGTGACCCAGGCCGTGGACGTGATGCGCGACCTGGCCAAGCACATGCAGACAGCCGGCGATGGCATCGAAGCCTTGAACGAGCAGTCGCTGGTGATCGGTACCATCGTCAAGACCATCAGCGGGATTGCCGAGCAGACCAACCTGCTGGCGCTCAACGCGGCCATCGAAGCGGCGCGTGCGGGCGAGCAGGGTCGGGGGTTCGCCGTGGTGGCGGATGAGGTCCGGCAACTGGCGTCGCGGACCAGTCAGGCCACTGACGAAATCGTCCTCGTGGTGCGGCAGAACCAGGACATGGCGCGCAACGCCGTGGCCCTGATGACCGATGGCAAGCTCCAGGCCGAGCAGGGCCTGGCACTGGCGGCGGAAGCGGGCACGGTGATTGTCGAGATCCAGGACGGTGCGCAGAAAGTGGTCGATGCGGTGGGGCAGTTTGCCAATCAACTCACCCACTGACCTGCGACCGGCTCTTGGTGGGAGCAACTGTCTTCACCATGCAACTCGTCACCGCCATCGCTGGCAAGCCAGCTCCAACAGGGAATCACGGGCAGGCACAAATCCCGGGATCGCCCAATAAACCTGTGGGAGCGGGCTTGCTCGCGAAAGCGGTGTGTCATTCAACGCAACGGTAACTGAATTGACGCCTTCGCGAGCAAACCCGCACAGGGTTGCGTGGGCGCTACAATCGGCTCTTTCTCCAGGAGCAGACTTCCATGAGCGTTTCCCACCGTCGTCCGGTTCCCTTGGCCAAGGCTTATCGTCTGCTTAATCACGGGCCGACTGTGCTGGTCAGCGCGGCCCACGATGGCCAGCGCAACATCATGGCGGCCGCCTGGGCCATGCCGCTGGATTTCGAACCGCCGAAAATTGCCGTGGTGCTGGACAAGTCCACCTGGACTCGCCAGTTGCTGGAAGCCGCGGGCACTTTTGTGCTGAACGTGCCTTGCGCTGCCCAGGCCGACATTGTGCAGACCGTCGGCTCGACCTCCGGCCTGGAATTGACCCGGGGCCAGGGCCGCGACAAGTTCGAGACCTACGACTTGCAGGCCTTCACCGGCGAGTCGGTCGATGCGCCGATGCTCGAGGGCTGCGTGGCCTGGCTGGAATGTCGTTTGCTGCCAGAGCCGAACAACCACCAGCAGTACGACCTGTTCCTGGCCGAGGTGATTGCCGCCCAGGCCGACGAGCGCGTATTCAGCGAAGGCCGCTGGCACTTCGAAGGGCAGGATGCCTTGCGCACCTTGCACCATGTCGCGGGCGGGCATTTCCTGAAGATCGGCGATCCGGTGGATGGCAAGACGCTGCAGGCGTGAGCCAGTAGGCGCTCAAATCCACAGATCATTCTCGGCCGTGCGCTCGCCACCTTCGCTGCCCGTGTTGAGCACACCCTTGGGTTCGATCAGCAGGAGCTTTACCTCCTGATCGGCGCAGGGTTTGTGTTCGACGCCTTTGGGCACTACATACATTTCCCCGGCGTTCAGCAGCACGTGGCCATCACGAAAATCGATGCGCAACCGGCCCTCCAGAACGATGAAGGCTTCGTCGGTATCGACATGGTCGTGCCAGATGAAATCCCCCAGCAGCTTCACCACCTTGAACTGGTACTCGTTCATTTCGGCGATGACCCGGGGTGACCAGTGGGAATCGATCCGGCTGATTTTTTCAGCGAAGTTCAGGCTTTCGTAAGCAGTCATGAAACAGCTCTCGCGGTTGTTGGTGAACCCACGATAGCCAGCGGCTCGATGTGCTTCTTGTACGATTGTGCGTGGCTCAGCAGCGCTGCATCTTCATCCAGCGGGCCGGAGACAGGCCGTAGGTTTTGCTGAATTGCCGAGTCATGTGGCTCTGGTCGGTGAAGCCGGCGATCAGCGCCGCGCTGACCAGCGTCTGCCCCTGAATCAGCAGCGCGCGGACCATGTCCAGGCGCCGCATCGTCAGGTAGCGATAGGGGCTGGTGCCGAACAACAGGCGAAAATCCCGCGACAGGCTCCAGCGATCCCGGCCACTGTGCTGCGCCAGTTCATCCAGGGTCACCGTGCGATCGAGGGCGCTGTGGATGTATTCCCGGGCGCGCTGCGCAGCGATGTAGTCGAACCCAGAGCGTTTGGTCGGCACACCGCCAACCGTGCTCAAGGCTTGTGCCAGATCGAACAGCGCGTCCTGCTCTTCCAGTGGGTCGAGCGGGCAATCCAGGCTGCGCAGCAGCGCTCCCGTGGCGGCGAACAGACGTGGGTCGTTCGACAGCCCGGTCTTGATGAACGGCAGCGGCTGACCGCCGAGCATCTGCTGGATCAGTGCGGGTTCGATGTACATCATCCGGTACTGGAAACCGGACTCGGTGCCGGCCTCGCCATCGTGGGCTTCGTCCGGGTGCAGCACAATCGTTGTGCCCGGCAGGCTGTGACGCCTGCCACCGTGATACTGAAAGCTCTGCACCCCGGCCAGGGTGTGACCGATGGCATAGGTGTCGTGGCGGTGAAGGTCGTAGCCATGGCCGGCAAAAAACGCCTCGAAACGCTGCAGCCCGCCGACATCGGGCGCGCGATGGAACCAGTCATTGCGGGGCAGTTGCTTGGCCATGGTGATGATTGTCTTTGGATCGATGTGCAACACGGTAACCCAGCCAACGGTTCCCTGTCTTCTGATCGGATGGCGGGTTGCCCGCTAGAAAACCAAGGGCAAATACTGCACTGTGGGGCGCATTCGCTACAGGTCCTTTTTTATTTGTCAGGATGAGGCCAGGTCATGAGCAAGTTGCGCGTGGGGATCATTTTCGGGGGCCGTTCGGCCGAGCATGAAGTGTCGTTGCAATCGGCGAAAAACATTGTCGATGCGCTGGATCGCTCGCGTTTCGAACCGGTGCTGATCGGCATCGACAAACAAGGCCATTGGCACCTCAACGACCCGTCCAACTTTTTGCTGAACCAGGAAAACCCGGCGCTGATTGCCCTCAACCAGTCCAATCGCGAATTGGCCGTGGTGCCGGGCAAGGCCAGCCAGCAACTGGTGGAAACCTCCAGCCAGGAAATGCTCGGCCACGTCGATGTGATCTTCCCGATCGTACACGGCACCCTGGGGGAGGACGGTTGCCTGCAAGGCTTGCTGCGCATGGCCGATCTGCCATTTGTCGGCTCCGATGTGCTCGGCTCGGCCGTGTGCATGGACAAGGACATCAGCAAGCGCCTGCTGCGCGATGCCGGCCTGGCCGTGACGCCGTTCGTCACATTGACCCGCGCCACGGCGGCACGCACCGGGTTTGCCGAGGTTCAGTCCAGACTCGGTTTGCCATTGTTTGTCAAACCGGCGAACCAGGGCTCGTCCGTGGGTGTGAGCAAGGTTACCGACGAGGCTGAATACAGCGCAGCGGTGGAGCTGGCGTTGAGTTTCGATACCAAGGTATTGATCGAATCTGCCGTCAGCGGCCGTGAGATTGAATGTGCGGTACTCGGTAACGAAGAGGCCATCGCCAGCGGTTGCGGCGAGATCGTGGTGCGCAGCGGGTTCTATTCCTACGACAGCAAGTACATCGACGACTCCGCAGCAGAAGTGGTGGTGCCGGCCAATATCAGCGTCGAGGCCAGCGAGCGCATTCGCGCCTTGGCCGTAGAGGCGTTCCAGGTGCTGGGCTGCTCCGGCCTGGCCCGTGTCGATGTGTTCCTGACTGACAGCGGCGAAGTGCTGATCAACGAAATCAACTCGCTGCCCGGCTTCACCCGCATCAGCATGTACCCGAAACTGTGGCAGGCCACCGGCATGACCTACAGCGAGCTGGTGACGCGATTGATTGAGCTGGCGCTGGAAAGGCACCAGGTTCGGCAGGAGTTGAAGATCAGTCGTTGAGCGGAGTTCTGGCAAAAGCTGAGCCCGATCAAACGTGCTTGACCGGTTTGATCAGGCTCTGGGCGGGTATCCCGAATAGCTCGTGCAGTTTCCAGATCATCGGAAGCGTCAACGCTCGTTTGCCATTGAGTACTTCATAAACACGATTTGTGCGGCCGATGGCAGGCGCAAGATCGGCAGCGGACAACCCGGACTGCTCCATCCTGAACTTGATCGCATCGATAGGATTGGGTAAGTCGACCGGGAAGTGCTTCGACTCATACGATTCGATCAGCGTAATCATGATGTCAAAGTAATCTCCCTCGGGAGTGCCAATCTCTGGTTCATTCTCAAACAGTGCAGACACGCTCTTGAGGGCGGCGCGGTAATCCTCTTCGGTGTGAATCGGGCGAATGTTCATGGGTTACTCCATTTCGACGTTATCAGCGTCGACTGCGTCGTACTGCTTGTGAGTTCCGACAAATTTTATGTACACGGCGCCAAAGCGATAGGCCACGGCGACTATCAGCCTGAAGTCGTTACCCTTGATGTTGAACACGACTCTGCGGCTTTTGAGAATACTGGCTGTAGCGAAGTGCAGCTTTATGTCGGCAGGCGTTTTCCAGGCTGCATTCCTTACCTCGTCAATCCAGGCCAACAAAGGTTGTTCTGCGCTCGGGTATCTCTCCCAAAATTGCTTCAGCTGATTGATGGCGATGATTCTCATGGCATGATCCTAGTCCCATGGTGGGACTGATGCAAGTCTGTGGAGGCGCGGAGACTCTAACCAGGACGCAATTGTTTGTGGGTAGGAAAAAGCAGCGGGAGAGAGGCGTCCTGGACTCTTTATCTATAAAAAAGGCCTACCTACCGGTAAGCCATTTTTCATCCCCGCGTACGACTCAATCCCCCAGCGCTTGCCCCTCACGCCGCGGATCGGCGCCCCCTGTCAGCGACGCTTTGCCTTGCGCGTCCTTCACCCGAACGATCGCTTGGGTGCCGCTGGTCATGTCGATCTCGCTCACGCTGTGCCCTTTGTCCTTCAGCGCCTGAATCAGCGCGGGGCTGAACTGGCCCTGTTCCAGTTCGGTGGGGCCATTGCGGCTGCCGAAGTTGGGCAGGTTGATGGCCGCCTGGGCATCGAGGTTCCAGTCGAGCAGGCCGATGGCGGACTTGGCCACGTATTCGATGATTTGCGAGCCGCCGGGGGAGCCGACAGTCGCGAGGAATTCACCGCTCTGGCGGTCGAAGATCAGGGTAGGGGCCATGGAGGAACGCGGGCGTTTGCCGGGTTCGACGCGGTTGGCGACTTTCTGCCCGTTCTCTTCGGGGATGAACGAGAAGTCGGTCATCTCGTTGTTGAGCATGAAGCCCTGAACCATGATGTGCGAGCCGAACGCCGACTCGATGGTGGTGGTCATCGACACGGCGCCGCCTGCGTCATCGACGGCCACCACTTGCGAGGTGGAAATCCGCAACGGCGAACGGTCAGGCGCGTAGGCCACCTGGATGCCTGGTGGAGTGCCGGGTTTGGCCGTGCCCATGCTGCGCTCGCCGATCAGGGCGGCGCGGCTGGCGAGGTAGGTCGGGTCGACCAGGCCCTTGACCGGCACGGTTACGAAGTCGGTGTCGGCGACGTACTGTGCGCGGTCGGCGTAGGCCAGGCGTTCGGCTTCTGAGATCAGGTGCACGGCTTGCGGATCGGGTTCGATGCCGGCGGGGGCGTTGGTCTTGACCGGCTTAAGCGGTGCGAGCGCCAGGCGCTTGTCGCGAGCCTCCAGGGCTTGCAGTGTGCCGAGGATCTGTGCGACGGCGATCCCGCCCGACGACGGTGGCGGCATGCCGCAGACTTGCCAGCGCTTGTAGTCGGTACATAGGGGCGCACGTTCCTTGGCCTGGTAGTGGGCGAGGTCGCTCACGGACAAACTGCCGGGGTTGGCGTGACCCTGCACCTTGGCCGCGATTTCCTCGGCGACCGGGCCTTTGTACAACGCATCCGGGCCTTCGTGGGCGATGCGTTTGAACACGGCGGCCAATGCCGGGTTCTTCAGGTTTGTGCCGACGGCCTTCGGGCTGCCATCGGCATTACGGAAGTAAGCCATCATTTCCGGCGAGCGCGGCATGGATGAATCCGCGGCGATCAACTGGTGCAGACGCGGCGAAATGGCGAAGCCTTGTTCGGCGAGCTGAATGGCCGGTTCAAACAGCTGCGCCCAGGGCAGGCGTCCGTGTTTTTGATGGGCCAGTTCCAAAGCGCGCAGCACACCGGGAGTGCCCACCGAGCGACCACCGATCTGCGCCTCCTTGAAGCCCATCGGTTGCCCGTCGGCTTGCAGGAACAGCTTCTCGGTAGCGCCGGCCGGGGCGGTTTCACGGCCGTCGTAGGTGCGCACGGCCTTGCCATCCCAGAGCACGATCAACGCGCCGCCACCAATGCCCGAAGACTGTGGCTCGACCAGCGTCAACACCGCTTGCATCGCAATTGCCGCATCGATGGCCGAACCGCCCCGGCGCAGCATCTCCCGCCCGGCTTCGGCCGCCAGCGGGTTGGCCGCTGCTGCCATGTATTTTTCGGCGTGCTGGGTGCGCAGGTCGGTTCGGAACCCGGAAGCGCTTTCCGGTGCGAGCGGTAGCGTCGGCACCGTAGCGTTGTTGCAGGCGGCCAGGCTCAAGGCACTGGCGAGCAGAAGCAGGGCTGGCAGGCGATAGCGGCGCAAGGGGAGGGTTGAGAACACGTGGGGCACTCCGTCCGTTGGATCTGGGATCAGTGGACTTTATCGGCCGACCGGGAGGGACGCAAACCGGGTCCCACGGCATTGACGTTTTTGTCCTTCATCAATCGCGGAATTTTCTGTAGGGTCGTTGCCAACAGGCAGGCCAGAAGATCAACAAGAGGCAGACATGCAAACCGAGTTTCCAACCCAGCCCAGCTATCGCACCCAGCGTGAACAATTCCTGGCCGCCGCGACCACTGCAGGCGCAACGCTGACGGAGTATCCACACCCGCTCAAAGGCCCGTTCGGCGAACAGCTGAGCACCGATGTGGCGGTGCTGGGCGATCCGGGCGCCAAGCGGCTGCTGATCGCGTTGAGCGGCACCCACGGGGTCGAAGGCTTCTATGGCTCGGGCTGCCAGTTCAAATGGTTGCAAGAGTTGGGCAAGCGTACCCTGCCAGCGGATGTTGCCGTGGTCATGATCCACGCCATCAACCCTTGGGGCATGGCGTGGTTGCGCCGGGTAAACGAAGACAACATCGACCTCAACCGCAATCACCTGGATTTCCAGCGCCCGCTACCGGATAACCAGGCCTACAACGCCCTGCATGAAATCTATGC
The DNA here is from genome assembly GCF_034009455.1 of Pseudomonas sp. P5_109. Lineage (NCBI taxonomy): Bacteria > Pseudomonadati > Pseudomonadota > Gammaproteobacteria > Pseudomonadales > Pseudomonadaceae > Pseudomonas > Pseudomonas sp. P5_109. The sequence goes on along the minus strand of NZ_CP125380.1, from coordinate 5,953,352 downwards.
CTGCCCGCAGTTGTACGGCCCTGAGCGTGAGCGTGCCGATGTCTTGCTCGAGGAGCAGATTCGCCTGCATGGCTGGCCGGCAGTAATGTCGATCGTCGAGGGTGGTCAGCATGCGCATCCCGATGGCCTGTTTTTCGGCGGGCTGGCGCCGAGCTGGTCGAACCGCACGCTGCACCAAATCATGCAAAAGCACATCGCGCATGCCGAGGTCGCCATGTGTTTCGACTTGCACACCGGTGCGGGCGAGTACGGTCATCCGATGTTGTTGACCATCACCGAGTCCGCCTATCCGGCGTTGCCCGATGCGCAGGCGATCTACGGCCCGTGGCTCTACAGCCTGCAAACGGGCGCCGACACTGTCAGCGAAACCGGTGTGGCCGCGACGGCCACCGGCTACACCTCGCAGGCGTTGATCAATGCGCTGCCGCAGGTTCGGCTGATGCCTTTCGTCATCGAGTGCGGGACGTACCCGGGGCAAGACGTTCACCGGCATCTGCGTGATGACCACTGGCTGCATCTGCACGGCAATCCGAATGACGCGACAGGGCGCGGGATCAAGCTCAGTCTGCTGGAGCAGTTCTATCCGGCGGATAGCGATTGGCAGGCGATGGTCTGGTTGCGCACGTGGCAGATCTGGGAGAAAGCGTTGTCGGCATTGCCGATGGTTCGCCTCTGATCGAGGCGTGCATGCGGTGCGGGATTTTCCTGTCACCGCAGCGCATTTTTTCGAGGCATAAAAAAACGGCCTACCTTGCGGTAAGCCGTTTTTAGTACTTGGTGGCTACACAGGGACTTGAACCCCGGACCCCAGCATTATGAATGCTATGCTCTAACCAACTGAGCTATGTAGCCAAGTGGCGCGCATTATTCACCGGTAACGGGGATGCGTCAAGCATAAATCTAAAATATTTCTCTGCGCTTTCAACCGTTTATCAAAATCTATCCTCTGAGCAGGGGGGAAGGGCAGCGCTGGAACCAGCGACTGGCCTGTTCATAGGCGTGCGCCAATTGCAGGACAGCGAAGTCGGCCTGGTGTCTGCCGATGATTTGCAGGCCCATGGGCAGGCCGCTGGCGTTGAAGCCGACCTGTACGTTAGCCACCGGGCAGCCGGACAAGGTGCCGGGAATGACCACTTCCATCCAGCGGTGATAGGTGTCCATGCTCACGCCTTCAATAGACGCGGGCCACGCTTGGGTCTTGTCGAACGGAAATACCTGGGCGCTGGGCAATAGCAGGTAATCGTACTTTTCGAACATTCGGCAGATCGCCCGATACCAGTCGCTGCGCGTCACCGACGCGGCAAACACATCAGTGGCCGAGAGTTTCAGGCCGTTTTCCACTTCCCAGCAGGCTTCCGGTTTCAACAAGGCGCGTTTTTGCGGGTCGGCATAAGTTGCGCCTAACGAGCCGGCGACCATCCAGTGACGCAAGGTTCGCCAACTGCTCCACAGCTTCTCTGGCGCGAATTCGGACTGAACGTGCTCGACGTGGCAACCCAGGCTTTCGAAATCAGCAAAGGCTTTTTCGCACAGCGAGAGGATGCCTTTTTCCATCGGCAGGTAGCCGTTGAAGTCGCCGAGCCAGCCCAGGCGCGTGCCTTTGAAGTCCCGATCCAACGGTGCCGCAAAGGCACTTCCGGATTCGGCAATCGACAGTGGCGCCCGCGCATCGGCCCCGGCCTGCACCGACAGCAGCAACGCCGCATCGCGCACGCTGCGCGCCATGGGGCCTTCGTAGCCGAGTTGGTCGATGAACAGGTCGGCACTGTCATCGAAGGGCACGCGGCCCTGGGACGGACGGAAACCGAAGATGTTGTTGAACGCGGCCGGGTTGCGCAGCGAGCCCATCATGTCGCTGCCGTCGGCCACCGGCACCAGGTGCATGGCCAGCGCCGCCGCCGCGCCGCCGCTACTGCCGCCAGCGGTCTTGCTCGGGTCGTAGGCGCAACCGGTCGCTCCGAAGATCGGGTTATAGCTTTGCGAGCCGAGGCCGAATTCCGGGGTGTTGCTCTTGCCGATGATGATCGCGCCAGCAGCCTTGATCCGCTCGACCATGATGCCGTCGCGCTCGGGGATGAAGTCCTTGTACAGCGGCGAACCCAGGGTGGTGCGTATGCCTTGGGTCAGGGACAGGTCCTTGATGGCGTGGGGCAGGCCGTGCATCCAGCCACGGTATTGGCCTTTCGCCAGTTCGGCGTCGCGGACATCCGCCTGGGCCAGCAGGTCTTCCGGTGCCTGCAGGCTCACCAGCGCGTTGACCTGCGGGTTGAAGCGTTCGATATGGGCAAGATAAGTCTGCATCACTTCCCGGCAGGAAACCTGGCGCAGGCGGATGCGTTCGGCGAGCTCGTGGGCCTGCAGCAGGACCAGTTCGCTGATGTTGTTAGAGTTCATTGCAAGCGGCCTTTCAGACGGCTGGAAAAACGCCCCGCCATTGCGTCGGGGCGGTGGCGATCAACGCATCAGGTTGGTCCAGAGACGGTCGGCCAGGCGGATTGCGCCTTCGCCGCAGGTCTTGCTGAACACCACTGGAGTACCTTCGGGAATGTGCAGTTCCGGCGCATCTTTCAGGCCTGCGTCGAGGAACGGTTCCACCCCCTTGATCGGGCTCTGGTGCTTGAGGAAGTTCTGGGTCATCGCCGCGTTTTCAGGCTGGCTGAGGAACGCGATGAAGGCCTTGGCGTTCGCCGGGTTCTTGCTGCCGGTCGGGATGACCATGTTGTCGACCCAGGCCAGCACACCTTCTTTCGGGTACAGGTATTTCAGGCTCGGTTTCATCTCGCGGGCGCGCATCGACGAACCGCCCCAGAAGGTCGACATGTCGATTTCACCCGAGGCGAGGTTTTCGCGAATCGAGCCCGCCTTGGAACTGTAGGTCTTGACGAAAGGTTTCTGTGCCTTGAGCAGGGTCAGGATCTGCTGCATCTGCTTCGGGTCTTCGCTGCACAGCGGGATGTTAAGGTACAGGCTGGCCATGTCCACCACGTCACTGACGGAGTCGAACATGTTGATCCGCCCTTGCAGCTCGGCCGGCGGCTCGTAAAGCACCTTGAGGCTGTCGGCAGGGCCCTTGTAGCGCTCGGTGTTGAGCACCACGCTGGTGGTGCCCCAGATGAACGGCACGGAGTAGGCGCCTTCCGGGTCCCAGGTGGGTTTTTTCAGGTTGTCGACGACGCTGGCGTAGTAGGGCTCGTTGACCGGGTCGAAACGCTCCAGCAGCTTTTCCTTGATCAGGATCGGCACGAACTGGTGCGACGGAATCGCCACGTCATAACCGGCACCGCCCTGTTTCAATTTGGCCAGCAGGGTTTCGTTGGAGTCGTAGGAGTCGACGGTGACTTCAATGCCGGTCTCCTTCTGGAACTTGGCAAGAATTTCCGGCGAAAAGTAGCCGCTCCAGCTCACCACGTTGAGTTTTTCCGCGGCCTGAACGCTGCCGGCCATGGTCAGCGGCAAAGTCAGGAACAACGATGCGCCGATGCTTTTAATCCACTTGCTCATGCTATTTCCCCACAGTACGTAGAAGGTTCAGGATTTCTTTTTGCCCAGCAGCCAGGAAAGGGTCACGAACAGCACCGAGACGCCCAGGATCAGGGTCGAGACGGCGTTGACGTCGGGTGTCACGCCCATGCGCAACAGGCCGAAGATGAAGATCGGCAAGGTGGTGGTGCCGGCCTGGGAGACCATCATCGAGATCACGAAGTTATCCAGCGACACGATGAAGGCCAGCATCAGCCCGGAGAAAATCCCCGGCATCAGCAGCGGCAGGGTGACCTTGCGGAAGGTCCGCCACGGGCCGGCATAGAGGTCGGCCGAGGCTTGTTCCAGGGACAGGTCCATGTCGTTCAGGCGTGCCCGTATCGGCAGAAAGGCAAACGGAATACAGAACACCGTATGGGCGATGATCAGGTTGCCGTAGCCCAGGGACAGGCCGATGGTGGAGAACAGCGCGAGGGTGGCGACGCCGACCACGATTTCCGGCAGCACCAGGGGCAACATGATCGCGCCCATGGACAATTGCAGGCCCTTGAACTTCGCACCCCGTGAAGTGCCGAGGGCGGCGAGGGTGGCGATGGCCGTGGCGACCATGCTGGCGCATACCGCGATCAACAGGCTGTTGCCGGCCGCCTGACGCAACGCCTGGTTGGCGAAGGCCGCGCGATACCAGTCGAGGCTGAAACCGGTCCACACCGTAGCCGACTGGTTGGCGTTGAACGAGAACACCACCAGCACCACGATGGGCGCGTAGAGGTACAGGTAGAACAGGAAACTGAAGCCGCCGAAGCCGGAGAAATCCTGCACGCCCAGCGTGTTGCGTTTGAACAGGCTGATCATCACGCACCTCCTTTGGCGATGCGCTGGCGTTCGGCACGCAAGGCATAAACCGTCAGTACCAACATCACTGCAGCCATCAGCACCAACGACAGGGCCGCGCCGAATGGCCAGTTACGCGCATCGCTGAACTGCCGGAAGATCAGGTTGCCGAGCATCATCCGCGTGCCGCCGCCGAGCAGTTCCGGAGCGATCATCGCGCCCAGGCAAGGCACGAAAGTTAGGATGGCGCCGGCAAGAATTCCCGGCTTGGCGATCGGCAATACCACCTTGCGCAAGGTGCGCACGCGCCCGGCGTAGAGATCCTGAGCGGCCTCGAGCAGGCGGATGTCCATCTTCTCCAGGGTGGCGTAGATCGGCAGCACGACGAAGGGCGCGTAGGTGTAGACCAGCCCCAGCAGCACCGCGCCGTCGGTGTAGAGCAGTTGCAGCGGCTGGTCGATGACCCCGAGGCCCATGAGGCTGTTGTTGATCACCCCGGTGTTGCGCAGCAGCAGAATCCACGCATAGGTGCGGATCAACAGGTTGGCCCAGAACGGCACGGTGATCAGGAAAATCAGCAAGCCGCGACGATGGGCCGGTTGCATCGCCAGCCACACCGCCACCGGAAATCCGATCAGCAGGGTGATGACCGTGGTCAACCCGGCGATGCCGATCGAGCGCAGGGCGATGATCAGGTAGGAGTCGGCGAAGGCCAGGCTGTCGTCCAGTTGCCGCTCGAACAGCAGCGAGGTGTAGGCGTCAGTGCTGAAGACCTTGTTCACCCCGCCGTAGGGGTTGGCTTCCATCAGCGAGTAGCCGATGACGATCAGGATCGGCACGATCAGGAACAGGCCGATGGCGATCAGCGCCGGGCTGACTCCGAGAAAGCTCTGGAAGGCCCGCCGACGTTCCAGCGTGTTGGCAATCGGTAAAGCGTGCATGGCAATTCCTCGTGCTCAATCGTGCAGGACGCTGGCGCTGCCCTGGTCGAACAGCAGACCGGCCTCGCTGCCGACGGCGAAACGCTTGCTCTGGTCGACGCAGTTGGGGGTGCGTACGGTGAGGCGCGAACCGTCGCTCAGGCTGACCTGGTATTGCAGGTCGGTGCCGAGGTAGATCTGCGCTTCTATGCGGCACGGCAGAGCGTTTTCAGTGGTGGCTGGCACCAGATGCAAACGCTCGGGGCGCACCGACAACGCAACGCTGGCACCGACCCGCACATCGCTGCACGGCTGCGCAGGCAGCGGATGTCCCGCTGGGCCGGCGAACCAGGCCAGGCCGTCTTCGACGCGGGTGACCGTGCCTTCGATGAAGTTGGTTTCGCCGATGAAGTCCGCGACAAAGCGATTGCGCGGGCGCTCGTAGATGTCTTCCGGGCGGCCGACCTGCTGCACTTCGCCTTCGGACAACACGGCGATGCGATCGGACATGGTCAGCGCTTCTTCCTGGTCGTGGGTGACAAAGATGAAGGTGATGCCGGTGCGCGCCTGAATGGTTTTCAGCTCTTCGCGCATGGCCTGGCGCAGCTTGAGGTCCAGCGCCGAAAGCGGTTCGTCGAGCAGCAAGACTTTGGGGTGCGGCGCCAGTGCGCGAGCGAGGGCGACGCGCTGTTGCTGACCGCCGGACAGTTGCGCCGGCTTGCGATTGGCGAAACGCTCCATCTGTACCAGGGCGAGCATCTCGCGCACCCGTTCGGCCATCTGCGTTTTGTTCAGGACTTTGCCCATCGGGTGGGACTCAAGACCGAAGGCCAGGTTCTCGGCGATGGTCATGTGCGGGAACAGTGCGTAATGCTGGAACACCGTGTTGACCGGGCGCTGGAAGGGCGGGCGGTCGGCGATGTTTTCGCCGTAGAGCAGAATTTCGCCTTCGGTAGGGAATTCGAACCCGGCGATCATCCGCAGGAGCGTGGTTTTGCCACAGCCCGAAGGGCCGAGAAGGGTGAAGAACTCGTTGTCACGAATGTCCAGGTCGATGCTTTTCAGCGCCACCGGGCCAGTCTTTGGATCACCGTAGACCTTGCGCACTGAGCGGATGGACACCGCCAGCGTTTGCAGCGAATGCAGGGCATTCATGCGTTACCTCCGATTCCCCCATCGCCTGCGCACGGGCTGAAAACAGCTGTGTCGTCGGGCCATGGATATTATTTTTCTGGGCAGGATCGAGATTGCGTTCGGGTGTTGTAACCAGCTGTTTTTTTGTTCTGCTGTGGATCGATTATCAGCGAGGGGTTGCGGGGGCGAAACTTCAATTTTAACATAGGGGTTGTTAAAAAATTTAACAGCAAAAGGCGCCCGGAACTCATGCCCGACCACCGTTTGCCGCCGCTCAACGCGGTGCGTGCCTTTGATGCCGCAGCCCGGTTGGGCAGCTATGTCGAAGCCTCCAAAGCCCTGCACGTGACCCAGCCGGCCATCGGCCGTCATGTGAAGTTGCTGGAAGACTGGCTGGGCATCCAACTGTTCGAGCGCACCTCTCGCGGGGTCAACCTGACGCTGGCGGGGGAGAAGTACCACCGCAAGATCAGCGCCGCCTTGCAACTGATCATCGAGGCCGGAAAAGAGGCGCAGCCCAAACACGCCGAGCGCTGGTTGCGCATCATGGTGGTGCCGGGGTTCGCCAAGCGCTGGCTGATGCCGCGCATCGAGGCCATGCGCCATCTGCGCCCGGGTTTGAAATTCGCCATCGAACCCAACTCCACCTTCACCGAAGTCGACGGTAAAAGCGCTGACCTCGGCATCGTCTACGGGGTGGATGGCCAATATGCCCACTCGCGCACCAGCCTGATTTGCCCTCGGGTGTTTCCGATCTGCTCCCCCGACTACCTGGCCAGTGTCGCGCCCATCGACAGCCCGGCGGACCTGGTGAAGCACAACCTGATCCACGTCGATGACGGCGAATGGTGGAACCTGTGGTTCGCCGCCAACGACCTCGACATCCACCTCAATTCGGACATGCTCTACGTCAACAATGACCATGCATTGTCGGTGGCCGAGAGCGGGCAGGGCATCGCACTGGCCAACGAAGTGCTGGTGCGCGAAGAACTCCATAGCGGCAAGCTGGTGCGGGTGGTGGACGCGCAGGTGAAGCTGGAAAGCTATCGGGTGCTGACGCCGTCCGCCGAGCTCTCGGCGGACGTGGCGTGGTTTATCGACTGGCTCAAGACCGAGCTGGAGCAGGACTTCCCGGAGGCGGTGATCCGCGCCTGAGAAGTCCTGGCAGGTTCAACTCAAACGGAAGCGTCCAGTGTTGTCGCTGAGGGCCTTGCTGCCGTGGCTCAAGGTGTCCGCTGCCTGATTCACCGCGCGCGCCCCTTCGAGCAAACGCACCGCCGCTTGATCGACCTGCTGGATATTGCCGCTGACCTCGTCGGCGGTACTGGCCTGTTCTTCAACCGCCGTGGCGATCTGCGCCAGGGTATCGGTGACGCTCTGCACGGCACTGGCGATTTCCCCGAGTCGTTCACCGAGGTCGGTGACCGTTTGTGCATCATTCTCTGCCTGAGAGCACGCGGCTTGCATCAGGTTGACGGCCTCGTTCACGGTGTGACGCAGGCTGTCGACCGTACCGGCTATCTGTGCGGTCGACGATTGCGTGCGTTGTGACAGGCTGCGTACTTCATCGGCCACCACCGCGAAGCCACGCCCTTGCTCGCCCGCCCGCGCCGCCTCGATGGCGGCGTTGAGGGCCAACAGGTTGGTCTGCTCGGCGACGCCGCGAATGGTGTCGACCACCAGCTGAATCTGCTGTCCCTGCTCGCTGACCCGGCCCAGCGCCGCAGCGGTCTCGTTCAGGCGTTGATTGAGTTGCTGGATACTCGCGGTGGTGCGTTGGCTGTCACGGCTGCTGTCGGCGGCAATGCGCCGGGTGTGCTGGGCGCTGCCAGAGGCCTGTTCGCAACTGTGGGCCACCCCTTGTGAGGTGGCGGCCAGTTGCGTCGCCGCCGCGGCAATCTGGCTGATCTGCAACTGCTGGGCTTCGACTTCACCCAGGGCGTCGCTGGAATGATGGTTGAGGGCTTGCACTGCGTGGCTCAATTGCAGGGTTTCGTGGTCGACCCCTTGCAGGCTGGTGCGCAGTTGCACCACGGCGACGTTCAGCGCGGTGCTGATGACTGCCAGTTCGTCCCGGCCTTGAACCGGCACTTGCAGGCTCAGATTGCCGTCGCGCAAGGCCTCGGCCAGTACTGTGATGCCGCTGGCGCTGCGACGGATCGAAGCCTGCAAGCAGATGAACAGATACAGCGCGGCCAGTAACAGGCAACCCAACACGGTGGCCGCCACAATGAACTGGCGGATCGCCGAGCCGTGGTAGTAATCCAGGCGTTGATCCAGCGACACCAGCGACTGCTGGCGCAACGAGGCGAGTTCAGTGAGCAGGGCATCGAGACTGCGTTCGAAGTCATCCGGCTTGAGGTTGATGCTGCCGCCGAATACACCGTCATCAAGGACTTTCAGGCCTGCATCGAGGCGCTTGAGGCTGTCATGGTATTGCCCGGCCCAGGTTTGCAGGGCGCTGGGCAAACGTGCTTCGAGCAGGCTCGCGGTTTTAACCAACTGCTCCCGTGCGTCGCCAATGCGGCTGCGCAGGTCGCGCAGTTGCAGGCGGCTTTGCAGGGTGAATTGCCCGGACACAACCGATGCCTGGCCTACCGCCGCCAGTCGACCGACCCGCTCGATCAGGTCGGGCGCATGCTGGGTGGAAATCTGCGTCAGCAAATAAGTCTCAAGCCACGGCGCCAGCGTCAGGCGATTGTCCATGGCGATCTGCTCGCGCAAGGCTTGCAGGGCGCTCAAGGCGTTGGTGAAGCGATCGTAGCCATCCGGCCACCAGCCAACACTGCTCAGGCTTTTTGAGTCAAGGCCATCGAGGGCGGTTTGCAGGGACTGGTAGCGGGTCAGCGTCTGACCTTCTGCACCTTCTTTTTGCAGGGCATTGCCCAGCTCGGCAGTGGCCTGGCTGACGGCTGGCTGCACCGTATCGAAGGCGGCCATCGCGGCGAGGGTGGCCGGCGTTGGCTGGCGATTGGTTTCCGTGGCACGCCAGCGGGCGGCGCGATCACGCTGGGCGGCGAGCAGGTCATCCAGCACATCAAGCGCCAGCAGTTGCCGCACCCCGGCGCGTTCGCCGGAGATCAGGTTGAGTTTGTCGCGATAATCCTGGCCGATCATCCACAGGCTGCCGGCCAGCGGCAGGATAAACAGCAGAAACAACAACTGGAATTTGCGTGCAAAACCAAAACGCCCCAGCAGCCCGATCCCCGGTGATAAAAAAGCCTGCATGCCCCATGACTCCTCTGGACACCACGCACTATTGGCGTGCGTCGGAGGTTGTTGCACCGCCGACCCGTGCCCTCTAAAAAGGCCTCGAAAGTTCACCCTTGTCCGCTCTGTAGGCCGACTCTGTGGCAAAACTTCCCATTGTCGGCCTCCTTTGTAAGGAAGCCGCGTTCAAGCCGACAAGGAAGGCAAGATTCAGACCATGGCGTTGCGCCATCAAGGTTGTGGCGATGAAGATGGAGGTCGTTAGCAGGCTAAGGGGATGGCGTTGCTGCACTGAAAAATGGCACATTGGCGCACCTGCCCGTTTGCACCCATCTGTTGTACGGAAAACCCCATGGCTATCAGCAACGCCCAGACCGGCTCAGTGCCGGCATCCGCAACGCCCCAAAGCAGCCCCCTGGTGATGCGCATCATTGGCGCGGTGGCGCTGGCGCATTTGATCAACGACCTGATCCAGTCGGTGCTGCCGTCGATCTACCCGATGCTCAAGGCCAACTATGGCCTGACCTTCACCCAGGTCGGCCTGATCACCCTGACGTTCCAGTTGACGGCCTCGCTATTGCAGCCGTGGGTGGGTTACTACACCGACCGCCATCCAAAACCGTGGCTCTTGCCGGCGGGTACGGTCTGCACCTTGATCGGGATTTTGATGATGTCGGTGGTCGCCAGCTTCCCGTTGATTCTGCTGGCGGCGGGCCTGATCGGCATCGGCTCTTCGACCTTCCACCCGGAAGCATCCCGCGTGGCGCGCCTGGCTTCGGGCGGGCGCTTCGGGCTGGCGCAGTCGACCTTCCAGGTCGGCGGCAACGCAGGCTCGGCGTTCGGCCCGTTGCTGGCGGCGGCGATCATCATTCCCTACGGACAGGGGCATGTGGCGTGGTTCGGCCTGTTCGCGGTGTTTGCGCTGTTCGTGCTCTATCGGATCAGCCGCTGGTACGCCAACCACTTGAACCTGTTCAAGCTCAAGCAAGGCCAGGCCGCGACTCACGGCCTGTCGAAGGGTCGAGTGACCAGCGCGCTGGTGGTACTCGGGTTGCTGGTGTTCTCCAAGTATTTCTACATGTCGAGCCTCACCAGCTACTTCACCTTCTACCTGATCGAGAAGTTCGACCTGTCGGTGGCCAGTTCGCAGTTGCACCTGTTCCTGTTTCTCGGCGCGGTAGCGGCGGGGACATTCTTCGGCGGACCGATCGGCGACAAGATCGGGCGTAAGGCGGTGATCTGGTTCTCGATCCTCGGCGTTGCGCCGTTCACCTTGTTGCTGCCCCATGTCGACCTGTTCTGGACCAGCATCCTCAGCGTGGTCATCGGCTTCATCCTCGCCTCGGCGTTCTCGGCCATCGTGGTATACGCCCAGGAACTGGTGCCGGGTAATGTCGGGATGATCGCCGGGGTGTTCTTCGGCTTGATGTTTGGTTTTGGCGGGATTGGCGCGGCGTTGCTCGGGCATCTGGCGGACATTCACGGCATCGAATACGTGTACTACCTGTGTTCGTTCCTGCCGTTGTTTGGCGTGTTGGCGATCTTCCTGCCGCGTACCCGGAAGGCGTGAGTAGCAGGTGACCTGTAGGAGCCGGCTTGCTGGCGATGAACGATTACGCGGTTTGCCTGGTTAACCGCGGCGTCCGGATCGCCAGCAAGCCGGCTCCTACGGGATGCGGAGATGTCAGGCACAAAAAAGCCGCGTATCAAACGCGGCTTTTTCTTGGGGGTTGCGGCTTACACGTTGAAGCGGAAGTGCATCACGTCGCCGTCTTTAACGATGTAGTCCTTGCCTTCCAGGCGCCATTTACCGGCTTCCTTGGTACCGGCTTCGCCCTTGTACTGGATGAAGTCGTTGTAGGCGATCACTTCGGCGCGGATGAAGCCTTTTTCGAAATCGGTGTGGATCACGCCAGCGGCTTGTGGTGCGGTGGCACCGACGCGGACGGTCCAGGCGCGGACTTCTTCGACACCGGCGGTGAAGTAGGTCTGCAGGTGCAGCATTTCGTAGCCGGCGCGGATCACGCGGTTCAGGCCAGGCTCTTCGAGGCCCAGGGCTTCGAGGAACATGTCTTTCTCTTCGCCGTCATCGAGCTCGGCGATTTCCGCTTCGATCTTGTTGCACACCGGTACAACCATGGCGCCTTCTTCTTCGGCGATGGCGCGCACAACGTCCAGGTGCGGGTTGTTCTCGAAGCCGTCTTCAGCGACGTTGGCGATGTACATGACCGGCTTGGTGGTCAGCAGGTGGAAGCCCTTGATCACCGCCTTCTCGTCGGTGCCCATGTTCTTCATCAGGCTGCGCGCCGGCTTGCCTTCGGTGAAGTGAGCGATCAGTTGCTCCAGCAGGCCTTTCTGGACCACTGCGTCCTTGTCACCGCCCTTGGCGTTGCGCGCGACTTTCTGCAGTTGCTTCTCGCAGCTGTCGAGGTCGGCGAAGATCAGTTCCAGGTCGATGATTTCGATGTCGCGTTTCGGGTCGACGCTGTTGGAGACGTGAATCACGTTCTCGTCTTCGAAGCAGCGGACTACGTGGGCGATGGCATCGGTTTCACGGATGTTGGCCAAAAACTTGTTACCCAGGCCTTCACCTTTCGACGCGCCGGCAACCAGGCCCGCGATGTCGACGAATTCCATGGTGGTCGGCAGGATGCGCTTTGGATTGACGATGGCCGCCAGGGCATCCAGGCGCGGATCCGGCATCGGCACGATACCGCTGTTCGGCTCGATGGTGCAGAAGGGGAAGTTCTCGGCCGCGATCCCGGATTTGGTCAGGGCGTTGAACAGGGTGGACTTGCCGACGTTAGGCAGGCCGACGATGCCGCAATTGAATCCCATGGTGTTTCCCCTCGGATAAGAGTCAGGCCTTCTGGCTGTGCAGGTTTTTCATCGCGCGGTTCCATTCCCCGGCGAGGATATCCGGCAGCACGCCGAGGGCAAAGTCGATGCTGGCATCGAGTTTTTCCTGTTCGGCGCGTGGCGCACGACCCAGGACGAAATTTGAAACCATACTGGCAACGCCCGGGTGGCCAATGCCAAGCCGCAGGCGATGAAAGGTATTCTGATTGCCCAGTTGCGCAATGATGTCGCGCAACCCGTTGTGACCGCCATGGCCGCCGCCCTGCTTGAGCTTGGCAACGCCGGGTGGCAGGTCGAGTTCGTCGTGCGCCACGAGGATTTCTTCAGGCTTGATGCGGAAGAAACCGGCGAGTGCCGCTACGGCCTGGCCGCTACGGTTCATGTACGTGGTGGGAATCAGCAGACGAACATCCTGACCCTGATGCGAATAGCGACCGGTCAGGCCGAAATACTTGCGATCCGCCACAAGGTTCACGCCTTGTGCGTTCGCGATGCGCTCAACAAAAAGGGCCCCTGCGTTATGCCGGGTCTGTTCGTATTCAGCGCCTGGATTTCCCAGGCCAACGATCAGTTTGATGGCAGTCACGATAGGGGCCCTTCCTTGGAGTGGTGGATAACATCGCCGCGATCAGGGAAAGCGGCGAAAGTGGACGAAAAATGCTCATTTACCATGATGTAAACTCCGCGTTCTCGCCCGCTTTCTCGCTATGCTCTAGTCCGCGATGTTTCCGGTCACTCCGGCGTACAGAGTAAAATTACTCTGCAGCGCCTTCTGCAGCTTCTGGAGCAACACGTGGAGCGTGGACGTTGGCAACAGCCTTGTCATCGCCGTGTGCCAGAGCAACGAATTCAACGCCTTTAGGAGCTTTGAGGTCCGACAGGTGAATGATCGCGCCGATTTCGGCGTTAGCCAGGTCGACTTCGATGAATTCAGGCAGGTCTTTCGGCAGGCAGGAAACTTCGATTTCCGAAGTAACGTGCGAGATTTCGCCGCCTTTCTTGATCGGTGCTTCTTCGTTGATGAAGTGCACTGGAACGATAGCGGTCAGTTTCTGGCCAGCTACTACGCGTACGAAGTCAGCGTGCATCACGTGGCCTTTGGCCGGGTGACGCTGCAGGGCTTTGATCACGACGTTCTGCTTGGTGCCACCAACGTTCAGCTCGATGATGTGGCTGTAAGCCGCTTCGTTTTCGAGCAGTTTGGCAACTTCTTTGGCCAGCATGCTGATGGATTCAGGGGCTTTGTCGCCACCGTAAACTACAGCTGGAACCAGGCTTGCGAGACGACGCAGGCGGCGGCTCGCACCTTTCCCCAGGTCGGAACGCACTTCAGCATTCAGGGTAAAATCGTTCATGTTGTATCTCCAAAATAACCACATTCGCCCCAGCGTTTGCGACCAGCGCTAAAGGCGATATGGGCAAAAAAGCCCCGCCCCGACAGGAATGCCGGGGCGGGGCGCTTTTCGTCAACGAGACATTTCGAGAAGGGCAGGGCCCTTAGCGGAACATCGCGCTGATCGATTCTTCATTGCTGATGCGGCGGACCGCCTCGGCAACTACCGGTGCGATATCCAGTTGGCGGATACGCGCACAGGCTTGTGCTGCAGCGGACAGAGGAATGGTGTTAGTGACCACCAACTCGTCCAGCACGGAATTTTCAATGTTTTCGATCGCCCGACCCGACAGCACAGGGTGCGTGCAGTAGGCGAAAACCTTGGCAGCGCCATGCTCTTTCAGGGCCTTCGCCGCGTGGCACAGGGTGCCGGCGGTATCGACCATGTCATCGACCAGAATACAGGTACGCCCTTCGACATCACCGATGATATGCATCACTTCAGAGTGATTGGCTTTCTCACGGCGTTTGTCGATGATCCCGAGATCCACGCCCAGGGATTTGGCAACGGCACGTGCACGCACGACGCCACCAATGTCCGGGGACACGATCATCAGGTTTTCGAAGCGCTGATCTTCGATGTCATCCACCAGAACCGGGGAGCCGTAGATGTTATCTACCGGAATATCGAAGAAACCCTGGATTTGGTCAGCATGCAGATCAACCGTGAGAACACGATCGATGCCGACTACGGTAAGCATGTCAGCGACGACTTTCGCGCTGATAGCCACACGTGCGGAACGCGGACGGCGATCCTGACGGGCATAACCAAAGTAAGGAATAACAGCAGTGATACGAGTAGCCGAGGAGCGGCGGAAGGCATCAGCCATCACTACCAGTTCCATCAGGTTATCGTTGGTCGGAGCGCAAGTCGGCTGAATAATGAAGACGTCTTTACCGCGGACGTTTTCATTGATCTCGGCTGTAATTTCGCCGTCGGAAAATTTACCGACAGAAATGTCACCGAGAGGGATATGCAGCTGACGTACGACACGCCGAGCCAGATCGGGGTTAGCGTTCCCCGTAAAGACCATCATCTTGGACACGCGCAGTACCTGAAGGCTGAGGGTAACCTGGATGAGTATTAGAAAATGGCAGGGGCGGCTGGATTCGAACCAACGCATGGCAGGATCAAAACCTGCTGCCTTACCGCTTGGCGACGCCCCTGTATCTGTTGCAACGATTACCCAGTAATCGGTTCCTTTAGAGCAGACTTTGAAGCTTGCGATGCAACATCGAAATGTTGCTTCCTTTTGCTACAAAACCTGTAAGGGTCTCTGTCAGAAGGGCCGAGACTTTATCAGCTTCAGCTTTGCTTGGGAAGCCCCCAAACACACAACTTCCAGTTCCGGTGAGTTTTGCTTCGGTAAATTTACCTAACAAATTCAAGGCGTTACGTACCTCTGGATAACGTCTTGTTACCACCGGCAAGCAGTCATTTCGACTGTTTCCCTTGGGAACGGGGCGCACTTTAATGGGAGGAGTGTTACGTGTCAACAACGGATCTGAAAAAATTTCTGCCGTACTTACAGAGACTTGCGGTACCAGCACGAGATACCAGGGTTCTTCGGGGTCGACAGGGGTGAGTTTCTCGCCCACACCCTCGGCGAAAGCCGCGTGGCCGCGCACGAAAACCGGGACGTCTGCGCCCAGCGTCAATCCCAGGCCAGCCAGGCGATCTTCATCCCAGCCCAATTGCCAGAGGTGATTCAAGCCAAGCAATGTCGTGGCGGCGTTCGAGCTGCCGCCACCGATACCGCCGCCCATTGGCAGGATTTTTTCAATCCAGATATCAACGCCCAGCGAACAACCGGATTGCTCCTGAAGTTTTTTCGCGGCCTTGACGATCAGGTTGCTGTCGTGGGGAACGCCCGGGAACTCGGTGTGCAGTTGAATGACGCCGTCATCGCGCACGGCATAGGTGATCTCGTCACCGTAATCGAGAAACTGAAACATGGTTTGCAGTTCGTGGTAGCCGTCTTCGCGGCGACCCAGAATGTGCAGCATCAAATTGAGCTTGGCCGGCGAAGGCAGTGTCAGGCGATTGTCTGGCATTTCACTGCCCCAACTTGCGCGGTTGCCAAGTCTTGATCACCAGCGTGACATCCAGGTCGATGCCATGAAGTTTGATCCGTTCGGGCAACCAGTAACCGTTCAGTTGGGTGTATTCGGTGTATTCGACCTGCCAACCGTCCTGTTCGAGGCTGGCCAAACGACTCTCGCCGTCCAGCGTCAGGTGGCTTTTGCTGTCCGGAGCCGGGAGGCCGCGCACCCACCAGGCCAGGTTGGACACCGGCAGCTTCCAGCCAAGCTGTTCTTCGAGCAACACTTCCGGATTCGGCGCGTCGTAACGCCCCTGGTTGGCGACTTCCAGCGACACCTTGCCCGGACGTCCGGTCAGGCGAGCCGCACCGCGACCCAGTGGTCCGGACAGGCGAATGTCGTAGTAATCCTGGCGTTGCAACCAGAACAGCGTGCCGCTGCCCGAGTCTTTCGGAGCGCGAATGCCGATCTTGCCGTCGATCTGCCAGCCATCGAGGCCGGTCAGTTGCTGTTTGTGTTCGCGCCATTGGGCGGCGTTGCCATGCCCCTCGACCGACTCGCGGGGACCCAGGCCCGCGCAACCGGCGAGCAGGGCGATAAAACTGAAAACGATGAAATGGCGCAAAAACATAATCTTAAAGAGTCTCTGATCCGGTCAGGCGTTTGATGGTGCCGCGCAGGGTCGGGCTGTCGGGTTGTTCCTTGAGGAACTTGCCCCAGACTTGCCGGGCTTCACGTTGTTTGCCATTGGCCCACAGCACTTCGCCCAGGTGAGCGGCGACTTCCTGGTCGGGGAAGCGATCCAGGGCCTGACGTAGCAGGCGTTCGGCTTCGTCGAGATTGCCCATGCGGTAATTCACCCAGCCAAGGCTGTCGAGTACCGCCGGGTCCTCCGGACTGATCTGGTGTGCCTGTTCGATCAGGGCCTTGGCTTCGGCGTAGCGCGTGGTGCGGTCGGACAGGGTGTAGCCAAGGGCGTTCAAGGCCATGGCATTGTCCGGATCGCGCTTGATGATCAAGCGCAGGTCTTTTTCCATCTGCGCCAGGTCATTGCGTTTTTCCGCCTGCATGGCGCGGGTGTAGAGCAGGTTCAAGTCGTCCGGGTATTGCTGCAAGGCTTGTTGCAGAACACCCCAGGCCTTGTCGCCCTGATTGTTGGCGGACAGGGTTTCGGCTTCGATCAGGTACAGCTGGATTGCATAATCCGGCTGCTCATCGCGCTGCGCCGCCAGTTTGCGCTGGGCTTCGGCGGTCTTGCCGTTGTCGATCAGGATGTCGGCCTGGCGCAATTGCGCCGGCAGGTAGTCGCTGCCCGGGCCAACCTTGGCGTATTCGATCAGGGCGCCTTGCGGGTCGTTCTGTTCTTCGGCGATGCGGCCGAGGTTCAGGTGTGCCGAGTCGACGTGGCTTTCCCGGTCGATCAGGTCTTCCAGATAACCCTTGGCCTCATTCCAGGCCTTGGCTTCCAGGCAGACCAGTGCCAGGGAGTAACGCAGTTCGTCGTCTTCCGGGTACTGCTGGACCAGGCTCGAGAACTCGGCCTTGGCATCGTCCATGCGGTCCTGTTCAACCAGCATGCGTGCGTAAGTCAGGCGCAGGCGCTTGTCGTCCGGGTATTTCTTGATGCTTTTTTGCAGCAGTGGCAGGGCTTCGTCGCCGCGATCCTGGGTTTGCAGCAGGCGTGCGCGCAGCAGGATCGGCGCTATTTCGCCGTCTTCGGGTGGATTGTTTTCCAGCAGCGTCAATGCGCCTTTGGCGTCGCCGTCCTGTTGCATCAGCAAGGCCTTGCCGAAAATCAGCTGGCTGTTGTTCGGATGGCGTTGCAGCAAACGGTCGAAGCTTTTCATCAAGCCGTTGCGGGTGTCCTGGTCGGTGTCGGCCGCGGACAGCGCGAGGAAGTCGAAATGGGTATCGCCCTTGCCTTGCAGGACTTTCTCCATATAGACCATGGAGTCGTCATAACGCCCGGCGCGTGCCAGTTGCACGGCGGCGGCGCGTTGCGCTTCGAGGTCGTCGGGGGCGTTTTTGGCCCAGATCAATGCGGTGTCCAGGGCTGCCTGATCGGCACCCAGGTATTCGGCGATACGGAATGCCCGCTCGGAAATGCCCGGATCCTGAGTGTTGATGGCCTGGGTCACATAGTTGTCCAAGGCAATGTCGAAACGATTGCGCTGGCCAGCCAGTTCGGCGCTCAACAGGCTGAAGACGGTTTCCTCGCTGAATGAGCTGTAGACCTTGGGCTTTTCAGGGGCCGGGGTGCTGTCTTCCACCGGAGGGGTACCGTCCGACGACACGGGTGCCAATGCCTGGCAGCCGCTGAGGAAGATAAAAGCGAGGAGCAACGCGGAAGATCTATTCATATAGGAAGAGGACGACTAACCTGCGGTCGGATCATCATGACACAAGCTTTCGGCCAAACATAACCGGCCCGGCATTTTCACACGCACACGGTCCCTGTAGGAGCTGGCTTGCCAGCGATGGTCGTTAACGATGACGCGTTTCTACCGGAAAGACGCGGCGCCAGTCAGTCCATCGCTGGCAAGCCAGCTCCTACAGGGATTGTGTTTAAACGAGAACCGCTCGCAACGTGGACGCCGCCTAACGGCGCGATAGATATCGAGTAGTTGTTCTCCATGTGTCGAAGTAGGACAATTGCCGGCTTCACGTCACCATCAGCGACTTTGAATGGCCTTCCTTGCACTCGGTATTAACCACAAGACTGCTTCAGTAGACGTCCGCGAGCGCGTGGCTTTTACCCCTGAGCAGCTGGTTGAGGCCTTGCAGCAGCTCTGCCGACTCACCGACAGCCGCGAAGCTGCGATCCTCTCCACCTGCAATCGCAGTGAACTCTATATAGAACAGGATCACCTGTCGGCGGACATCGTGCTGCGCTGGCTGGCCGAATATCATCATTTGAGCTACGACGAGCTGCGCGAAAGCGCCTATGTGCATGAAGATGATGCGGCAGTTCGTCACATGATGCGGGTCGCCTCCGGGCTCGACTCGCTGGTGTTGGGTGAACCGCAGATTCTCGGCCAGATGAAGTCGGCCTATGCCGTGGCCCGCGAAGCCGGCACCATCGGGCCATTGCTCGGGCGGCTGTTCCAGGCCACGTTCAATGCGGCCAAGCAGGTGCGCACCGACACGGCCATCGGTGAGAACCCGGTGTCGGTGGCGTTTGCCGCAGTGAGCCTGGCCAAGCAGATTTTCAGCGACCTGCAACGCAGCCAGGCGTTGTTGATTGGCGCTGGCGAAACCATCACCCTGGTCGCCCGCCATCTGCATGATCTGGGTGTAAAGCGCATCGTGGTGGCCAACCGCACCCTGGAGCGCGCCAGCATTCTGGCCGAACAGTTCGGTGCCCATGCGGTGTTGCTGTCGGATATTCCGGCAGAGCTGGTGCGCAGCGATATCGTCATCAGTTCCACCGCCAGCCAGTTGCCGATCCTGGGCAAGGGCGCGGTGGAAAGCGCCTTGAAACTGCGCAAGCACAAACCCATTTTCATGGTGGATATCGCCGTTCCGCGCGACATCGAGCCAGAAGTCGGCGAGTTGGACGACGTTTACCTCTATAGCGTCGACGACCTTCACGAGGTGGTTGCCGAGAACCTCAAGAGTCGTCAGGGCGCAGCCCAGGCAGCCGAAGAGATGGTCTCGGTCGGCGCCGAAGACTTCATGGTCCGCCTGCGCGAGTTGGCGGCGGTGGACGTGCTCAAGGCTTATCGTCAACAGAGCGAACGCCTGCGCGACGAAGAATTGCAAAAGGCCCAGCGTATGCTAGCCAACGGCAGCAGTGCCGAAGAGGTGCTGGTGCAACTGGCCCGCGGGCTGACCAACAAACTGTTGCACGCACCGAGCGTGCAGTTGAAAAAGCTCTCTGCCGAAGGTCGCCTGGATGCGCTGGCGATGGCCCAGGAACTCTTTGCCCTCGGTGAGGGCTCATCGGATAGCTTTTCGGATAAAAAACCGCAATGAAAGCGTCACTGCTCAATAAGCTGGATATTCTCCAGGACCGTTTCGAGGAATTGACCGCCCTGCTGGGCGATGGCGAGGTCATTTCCGATCAGAACAAGTTCCGCACCTATTCCAAGGAGTACGCGGAAGTTGAACCGATCGTGGGCACCTATAAAGAGCTGCTGAAAGTGCAGGATGACCTCGAAGGTGCCCAGGCACTGCTCAAGGACAGCGACCCGGACATGCGTGAAATGGCCGTGGAAGAAGTCCGCGAGGCCAAGGAGCGCCTGGTTACGCTCGAAGCCGACCTGCAACGCATGCTGCTGCCCAAGGATCCGAACGACGGGCGCAACGTGTTCCTCGAAATCCGCGCCGGCACCGGCGGTGACGAAGCGGCGATTTTCTCCGGTGACCTGTTCCGCATGTATTCGCGTTACGCCGAGCGGCGTGGCTGGCGGGTGGAGATCCTCTCGGAAAACGAGGGTGAGCATGGCGGCTATAAAGAGGTGATTGCCCGGGTCGAGGGCGACAACGTCTACGGCAAGCTGAAGTTCGAATCCGGCGCGCACCGCGTGCAGCGGGTTCCGGCGACTGAATCCCAGGGCCGCATCCACACGTCGGCCTGCACCGTGGCGGTATTGCCCGAGCCGGACGAACAGGAGGCCATCGAGATCAACCCGGCCGACCTGCGCGTCGATACCTATCGCTCCTCCGGCGCCGGTGGCCAGCACGTCAACAAGACCGACTCGGCGATCCGTATCACGCACTTGCCGTCCGGCATCGTGGTCGAGTGCCAGGAAGAACGTTCGCAGCACAAGAACCGCGCCCGGGCGATGTCCTGGTTGTCGGCCAAGCTGAACGATCAGCAGACCTCCGCCGCGGCTAACGCCATCGCCAGTGAACGCAAGTTGCTGGTCGGTTCCGGTGATCGCTCCGAGCGTATCCGCACGTATAACTTTGCCCAGGGCCGGGTCACCGACCACCGGGTCAACCTGACCTTGTATTCCCTCGACGAGATCCTCGCCGGCGGTGTCGATGCGGTGATCGAGCCGTTGTTGGCCGAGTATCAGGCCGATCAACTGGCGGCGATAGGTGAGTAAATGACGATCATTGCCAGTTTGTTGCGTGCCGCCGATCTACCCGACTCGCCGACGGCGCGTCTGGATGCCGAATTGCTGCTGGCGGCGGCGTTGGGCAAGTCCCGCAGCTTCCTGCACACCTGGCCGGAACGCATCGTGCCGAGCGACGCGGCGCTGACGTTCGCCGAGTATTTGCAGCGCCGCCGCGGCGGTGAGCCGGTGGCCTACATACTCGGCCAGCAGGGTTTCTGGAAGCTGGATCTGGAAGTGGCACCGCACACGCTGATCCCGCGCCCCGACACCGAACTGCTGGTGGAGGCTGCGCTGGAATTGTTGCCGGCCACCCCGGCCAAGGTGCTCGACCTCGGCACCGGCAGCGGTGCGATTGCCCTGGCGTTGGCCAGCGAGCGTCCGGCGTGGAGCGTCACTGCGGTGGATCGAGTGCTGGAAGCCGTGGCCCTGGCCGAGCGCAATCGCCAGCGCCTGCACCTGAACAACGCCCATGTACTGAGCAGCCATTGGTTCAGCGCCCTGGAAGGTCAGCGTTTTCAACTGATCATCAGCAACCCGCCGTATATCGCAGCGGCCGATCCGCATCTGGTCGAGGGCGATGTGCGCTTCGAGCCGGCCAGCGCCCTGGTGGCCGGCGTCGACGGGCTCGACGATCTGCGCCTGATCGTCGCCCAGGCGCCAGACCATCTGCACGCAGGCGGTTGGCTGATGCTCGAACATGGCTATGATCAGGCCGGGGCAGTTCGCGATTTACTGCTGACCCGTGGTTTTGAGGAAGTCCACAGCCGCACCGATCTGGGCGGTCATCAACGCATCAGTCTGGGGCGCCTGCCGTGCTGAATGATCAGGAGTTGCTGCGTTACAGCCGGCAGATTCTGCTGCAACACATCGATATCGACGGTCAGTTGCGGCTCAAGGAGAGTCGCGTATTGATCGTCGGTCTCGGTGGCCTCGGCGCGCCGGTGGCGCTGTACCTCGCCGCCGCCGGTGTTGGCCAATTGCATCTGGCGGACTTCGACACCGTCGACCTGACCAACCTGCAACGCCAGATCATTCACGACACCGACAGCGTCGGCATGACCAAGGTCGATTCGGCGCTCAAGCGCCTGAGCGCGATCAATCCTGAAATTCAACTGATCGCCCATCGTGCGGCGCTGGACGAAGATTCCCTGGCCGCCGTGGTGACCGGGGTGGATCTGGTGCTCGATTGCTCCGACAATTTCTCCACCCGTGAAGCGGTTAATGCCGCTTGTGTGGCGTCCGGCAAACCCTTGGTCAGCGGCGCAGCGATTCGCCTTGAAGGGCAACTGTCGGTGTTCGATCCGCGTCGCCCAGAGAGCCCGTGCTACCACTGTTTATATGGGCACGGCAGCGAAGCCGAACTGACCTGTAGCGAGGCCGGCGTGGTCGGGCCGCTGGTGGGGTTGGTCGGCAGTCTGCAAGCGCTTGAAGCGCTGAAGTTGCTGGCCGGATTCGGTGAGCCGCTGGTGGGGCGCCTGCTGTTGATCGACGCCTTGGGTACACGCTTCCGTGAGTTGCGGGTCAAGCGCGATCCGGGTTGCAGCGTCTGTGGGTCAAAAAATGCGTGAAGCGCCGATTGGCGTGTTCGACTCCGGTGTCGGCGGGCTCTCGGTACTGGCCGAGATCCAGCGTTTGCTGCCCAATGAATCTCTGTTGTATGTCGCCGATTGCGGGAATGTTCCCTATGGCGAGAAAACCCCGGAGTTTATCCAGCAGCGTTGCAGCGTGATGGCCGACTTCTTTCAGCAGCAGGGCGCCAAGGCCCTGGTGCTCGCCTGCAACACGGCCACGGTGGCTGGCGTCGCCGACTTGCGTCGCGACTATCCAGAATGGCCCATCGTCGGCATGGAGCCGGCGGTCAAGCCTGCCGCCGCCGCCACCCGCAGCGGCGTGGTGGGGGTGCTGGCCACCACCGGCACCTTGCAGAGCGCCAAGTTCGCCGCGTTGCTTGATCGGTTTGCCACCGATGTGCGGGTCATCACCCAGCCTTGTCCGGGGCTGGTTGAGCTGATTGAAAACGGCGACCTGCACAGTCCCGCCTTGCGTCAGTTGCTGGCCGGATATGTCGAGCCATTGCTGGCGGCTGGCGCCGACACGATCATTCTCGGTTGCACCCATTACCCCTTTCTCAAGCCGATGCTGCGGCAGATGATCCCCGAGAACATCAGCCTGATCGACACCGGTGCCGCCGTCGCGCGGCAACTCCAGCGGCTTTTGGCCGAAGGCGAGCTGCTCGCCGAGGGGCCGGCCCGTGAAGCGCAGTTCTGGACCAGTGCCGATCCGCTTCATTTCAGAAATATCTTGCCGATACTGTGGAATACCGCTGGCGTTGTGCGAAGCTTCAACAGGTAGAAGCCTGTCCGGGGGGGAGTACGAAAAATCGGAGTGAACTTCTGATAAATCGCTGACTTCTATAGTTTCGCAGGGCTTGGTAACAAAAAAACCATACGAAATCGTTCGGAAAAGGAAGTTTCTAGTGAAGCGACTATTCTGCTTGGCCGCGATTGCGGCCGCATTAATGGGGCACACCTTTACTGCGCAGGCGGCAGGTGTGGAGTTCGCGGTTGGTCAGACCAGCGATTCGACCATGACATATCGACTGGGCATGCAATTCGATTGGGACCAGAGCTGGTGGCAGAGTGACGTGGGTCGTCTGACCGGCTACTGGAGCGGCGCCTACACCTACTGGGAAGGTGACAAGACTTCGAGCAACAACAGCCTGTCGTTCTCCCCGGTGTTCGTTTATGAATTCGCCGGCCAGAACGTCAAACCGTACGTTGAAGCAGGCATCGGCGTGGCGGTGTTCTCCAATACCCGACTCGAAGACAACAACATCGGCGGTGCTTTCCAGTTCGAAGACCGTTTCGGTTTTGGCCTGCGCTTCAATGGCGGCCATGAGGTCGGGATCCGCGCGACGCACTATTCCAACGCCGGCCTCGCCAGTTCCAACGACGGCGTAGAAAGCTACTCGCTGCATTACACGTTGCCGTTGTAACTGCTGAATACACACCAATGTGGGGGGCGGGCTTGCTCACGAAAGCGGTGGAACATTCAACATCCCTGTTGACTGACACGCCGCCTTCGCGAGCAAGCCCGCTACCACGTTTGTTCCTGGGTGATTCTGAAATCAGCGATACGCCGTCGAAATTCCCTGGCGTTCGTCGATGCACTCCGGTGCGCCCATCTCGAATTCCCGGCAGATCAGCGGGCGTTTTTCGTAGATGGTGCACATCATCGTGTTGCGATCCAGTGCGGCACACCAGCCGTCATCCAGGCGCAGCATGACTTCCCCGCCCCAGTCATCGGTATCGATGAACCGTTCAGGCACACCCGTGTCGGTGATCAGCATGACTTCAAGCTGACAGCAGCAGGCTGCGCAGGTCGAGCACGTGACCGCGGGCTCCGCGATTTGCGTAAGGGGGATGGTTTTCATGGCGCGCAGTGTAAGGCAGTCACCGGGTGCTGTGTGAAAGGTCTGACGGACGCTCACGTATCGGAGCGTCAGGGATGCCGCCGCCGATGCTGGCGACTTTCAGGGTTGATCCTTGATCGGTGGCTGGCTGCGCGACACGCGTTTGCCGATCTCAAGTTTCACTCGGTTCGGCCGTTTGGAGAGCGGCCAGAGGGCAGCCATGAACGCTGCCGGGAAAACGATTTCCAGCGGGCGTTCCCTGAGTTTTTCGAAGATGTGCCGTGCGGCTTTTTCCACCGGCCAGCTCAATGGCATGGAGAAGTCGTTTTTCTCCGTCAGCGGCGTTTCGACAAAGCCGGGGCTGATCACCGTGAGTTCTATGCCTTCCGGGGCCAGGTCGATGCGCAGGGATTCGAGCAGATAACGCAGCCCGGCCTTCGCGGTGCCGTACGCTTCTGCCTTGGGCAGCGGCAGGTAAGTCACCGTACTGGCCATGGCCACCATATGCGGTGCGGTGCCGGCCCGCAGCAAGGGCAAGGCGGCTTCGATGCAATAGCTGCTGGCCAACAGGTTAGTGCGCACCACATGCTCGACAATCGACGCGTCGAACTGTTTGGCATCCACGTACTCACTGGTGCCTGCGTTGAGTATCACGGTGTCCAGCGAGCCCCAGTCCTCGGCAATCTGCTCGCCGATCTCACGCACGGTCTGGCTGTTGGTCAGGTCGCCGGCGACCACCAGCACCTGTCCCGGATAACGTAGCGACAAGTCCTTCAGTGGTGCCACCGTGCGTGAACTGACCGCCAGGTGCGCGCCGGTTTTCAGGATTTCTTCGGCCAGGGCGGCTCCGATGCCACTGCTGGCGCCGGTCAGCCAGTATCGTCGTGCGGGTGTACGACTCATTCAAATCTCCTTTTCAGCCGGGCAACGACCGGGCCCAACATGGGTAAATGTTCATAAAGCAGAGCCCCGGCATCGAGGTGATCCCGGTGGCGATAACTCATGACCCGACGGCGGCGTATTGCCGCGAGGGCAGGTTTTTGAATGCCGTCAACGCGCGCGCACGCGAGCTACTCAAATCGACGATCGGTGAGGGGTAATCCACCACACCGAACAGGCCGCCGAGATTGGCCGGGTTGTGCAGGTCTTTTTTGTTCAGCCCTGCCAGCTCCGGCAGCCAGTGTTTGATGAATATGCCGTCGGGATCGAATTTTTCCGACTGGCTCAACGGGTTGAAAATCCGGAAGTAAGGCGCCGAGTCGGTGCCGGTGGAGGAACTCCACTGCCAGCCACCGTTGTTGGCCGCCAGGTCGCCATCGATCAGGTGGCGCATGAAAAAGCGTTCGCCTTCGCGCCAGTCGATCAGCAGGTTTTTAGTCAGGAACATCGCCACCACCATGCGCAGGCGGTTGTGCATCCAGCCGGTTGCCAGCAGTTGGCGCATGGCGGCGTCGATGATCGGCAAGCCGGTGCGCGCCTGTTGCCAGGCGGCCAGTTCTTCGGGGGCATCGCGCCAGGCCAGTGCTTCGGTTTCCGGGCGAAACGCGCGGTGCCGGGACACCCGTGGGTAGCCCACCAGGATGTGTTTGTAGAACTCGCGCCACAACAGCTCGTTGATCCAGGTGACGGCACCGGTGTTGCCGCTTTCGAATTCGCCCTGATTGCTGTTCAACGCGGCGTGCAGGCATTGACGGGGAGAGATCACCCCGGCGGCCAGATAGGCCGAGAGCTGACTGGTGCCGGGTTTTGCCGGGAAGTCGCGTTCGCCTTGATAGTGATCGATCTGCGCATCGGCAAAACGGTCGAGGCGATGCCGGGCTTCGGCTTCGCCCGCCGGCCACAGCTTGCGCAGGTTGTCATCGGGTGTTGCGAAACCCTCGATACTTGCGGGGATCGCATCGCTGGCAATGTTCAGCGGCGCTTGTTTTTGCGGTGCGCGGACCAGGCTGGGCAGCGAGTGGTGCAGTCGTTCGTAGCAGACCTTGCGGAACTGGCTGAAGACCTGAAAGTAAGTGCCGGTCCGGGTCAGCACACTACCGGGCTTGAACAGCAATTGATCGAGGTAGCGGTGAACCTCGATGCCTTCGGCCCCGAGCGTCCGGGTGACCGCTGCATCGCGACGGGATTCATGAATGCCGTATTCCTCGTTGAGGTACAGCGCGTCGACCTGCCACTGCCGGCACAGGTCCAGCAGTACGCCTGGCGCGTCCTCCCAGCGCGGTGCCCGGCGGATCAGAAGCGGAATGTTCAATTGACCCAGTTCGCGGCTCAACGCGCGCAGGTTACGCAGCCAGAAGTCCACTTTGCAGGGCGCGTCGTCGTGTTCCAGCCATTGTTCCGGGCTGAGCAGATACACCGCCGCGCAGGGGCCGCGAGCCGCGGCGGCCGAGAGGGCGGTGTTGTCATGTAGACGCAAGTCGCTGCGCAGCCAGATCAATTGCATTTTGGTATCCACGCGATTCATTCAAATCAGCCCGCACTGAACGAGTGCCTGGTGTGCCGACAACGGATCTTCGGCCAGGTACAAATCAGCGATCTCGGAAGTACTTGCGGACAACTCGGTCTGGTGGATGCATACCGTTGGTCCGGCAATCATTTTTGGGCAACTGACACCTTTGAAAAGTTTCACCAGTTGCGCCAGGTTCATGGCCTTGCTTGAGTACAGCAGAACCCCGCGGGGTTGCAGCAGTTCCACCGCCAATGCCAGTTCGCCGACAGGCAGCGGCCCGTCGAAGACCTCCACCGGGCAATCCGCGCTACTGATCAACCAGGCCGTGAGCCACAGATGCGGCTCCATGGGCAGGTCCGAGTGGTTGATCAACAGCAGCGGCGCGGTGCGCAACTGACGATTGTTATGGTAGATACGTGCGCCGAATTTGCTGCGTAGCCAGGCACAAAAAAAGCCCCGTTCCATCTGCGCTCCGAACTGGCCTTGCCAGCGTTGCTCCAGAGTGGCCAGCAAGGGCATCAGCAATCGCTCGCACAGGGTGCGCGGCGGATACAGCGCCATGGCTTGATTGACGCTGTCATCCAGGGCGCGCTCCTGCAGCCCGCTGACCGCCTGCAGCAATGTTTGCAGCAAGATGTGCCAATCGTTGTCGACGGACTCGCTGAAGGCTTGCGGTGTGTCGAGCAATTGCTTGACCTGGCTGACGGCAACGCCACGGTTGAGCCAAGTGAGGATCGCCTGGATGCGTTGTACATGCTCGACCGAGAACAGCCGATGCCCCTTGGGCGTGCGATGCGGCACGATCAGACCATAGCGGCGCTCCCAGGCGCGCAGGGTCACGGCATTGACGCCGGTTTGCCGCGCCACTTCACGGATCGGTAGCCAGCCTTCATCCAGCGCCTTTTTAAAGTCATCGCCGAGGTCTTCGCGGGCGCTGGTGTCGAGTGTGTTTTTCATTAGATGGCGTTTCGCAGACTGAGATTTTCCGGGTGCGGTTGCAGGTAAACCTGTTGTTTGATGTACGGGTCGGGGTGTTGGCGAAAGTGATGTTTGAGCAGCGTCAGCGGTACCACCAGCGGCACGATGCCCAGGCGGTACTGGCTGATCACTTGCTGCACTTCCTGCTTGTCTTCGCGGCTGATGGCCTGTTTCAGGTAGCCACTGAGGTGTTGCAGGACGTTGGTATGGGTGCGGCGGGTGGCGCATTTTTTCAGCGCCGACATCAGTTCACTGAAATAGCGCGGGCCAAGCTCCTCTGGATCGGCATGGCCCATGTTGCCCAGCAGGCGGCCCAGGGTTCTGTATTGCACCGGGTTGTGGGCCATCAGCAGGTATTTGTAGCGCGAGTGAAAGTCCGTGAGACCGTGCCGGGTCAGGCCCTCCTCGCGTAGCTGCTGCCAGGCGCTGTAGGCGAACACGCGGGTGAGGAAGTTTTCCCGCAGCACCGGATCGTTGAGCCGGCCGTCTTCTTCTACCGGCAAGTCCGGGCGCAGCAGGCAGAAGGCCTGGGCGTAGATGCCGCGACCGCCACGTTCAACCCGTGCGCCGTTGGCGTGGTAGACCTTGACCCGCTCCAGGCCGCAGGACGGGGAATTGTGCATGAAGATATAGCCGCAAATATCCCCCAGATGCGTTGCCATGTCCCGGCCGTAAGTGGCCAGCGGTTGTGTCACGTTAAGGTTGTGATCGAGGGTGCCCAGGGCTTCGGGTTGATCTGCACCAGCCACCAGCCGAATCGGTTGGCGGGGTACGCCGAGGCCGATGGCCACTTCCGGGCAGACCGGGATGAAATCGAAGTAATCGGTGAGGGTACGGCTGCACAGTCGCGACTCCTTGTGCCCGCCGTTGTAGCGCACGTCGAGCCCCATCAGGCAGGCGCTGATGGCGATTTTCGGTTTGGCGGGGGCGTGGGTCATCGGAGCACCTCGAATCTGAACCTGTACAAACCATCTGGTCTGTACAAGATAACTTCATCATAGATTCGAAGTTGTACAAGTCAACTTTTATGTATAGGTTTTTGACCGGCTGCTGCCCATGACGACAGCAGCGATTTGCCCGGATTGATGCTCTTTACTGCAGGTGCTCATGCAAGCGTCGGGCGGCTTCCTGTCCGCTGAGCCAGGCCCCTTCGACGCGCCCGGACAGGCACCAGTCGCCACAGGCGTACAGCCCCAGGTCGGCATCGGCCAGGGTGCCCCATTCGTGACTGCTGGCGGGGCGGGCGTAGAGCCAGCGGTGGGCGAGGCTGAAGGTCGGTGCGGGCATGGAGTCGTGTAGCAGTTCGGCGAAGGCACCGTGCAGCTGTTCGATCACGGCTTCCTTGGACAGGTCAATGTGCTGGCGACTCCAGGCGCTGGTGGCGTGCAGGACCCAGGTATCGAGGGTGTTGTCGCGCCCTGGTTTGCTGCGGTTGCGGGCTAGCCAGTCAAGGGGGCTGTCCTGGACGAAGCAGCCTTCCATAGGCGTTTCCAGAGGCGTTTCGAAGGCCAGGGCGATGGCCCAGGTCGGGTCCATTTTCACCCCCGCGGCGGCCCCGGCGAGTTTCGGTGCCGCTGCCAGCAAAGCCGTGGCCTGTGGGGCCGGCGTGGCGATGACCACGTGGCTGAACGGCCCGTGGGTGAAACCCTCGGCGTCCTGCAGATGCCAGTGTTCCTCACCGCGATAGACCTCGGTGATCCGGCAGGCGAAATGCACTTCAAGGTCACCGAGCAAGGCGCGGGTAATGGCGCTCATGCGGGGCGTGCCGACCCAACGGGTCTGCTCGTCCGGCGACAGGTTGAGTTGGCCGCCATGGTAGGTGTACAGCTGTGGCGTCCATTCAGCGACCCAGCCCTTGGCCTGCCAGCGCTGGACTTCAGTGACAAAGCGCCGGTCACGTGCGGTGAAATACTGCGCGCCCATGTCCAGAGCCCCCGCATCGCTGCGCTTGCTCGACATGCGCCCGCCGCTACCGCGGCTTTTATCGAAAAGTTGAACCACGTGCCCGAGGTCGGTCAGGGCCTGGGCGGCGGAGAGTCCGGCAATGCCGGTGCCAATGATTGCGATAGGTACAGTCATAGGGGCCTCGTTTACCTTTCTGTACAGACTACGCCGGGGTTCAAACCTGTACAATATTGTTTTTTGGTATAACTTTTAGCGTTCTCGTTCTGACAGCTTGGCCTATTGTTAAACATAGAGCCTGCTCGATACCAAAGATCCCTGCTTATAAAAATAGACTAATGGACAGGGTAAAACGCCACGCGAGGAAGAAGTCATGCACATATTGCTGACCGGCGGTACTGGTTTGATAGGACGTCAGCTTTGCCGGCACTGGTCGGGCCAGGGATATCGCCTGACAGTCTGGAGTCGCAAGCCTGAAAAAGTCGCGAAAATATGTGGTGCCCAGGTGCGTGGAATTGCCCGGCTGGAGGATCTGGGGCAGGAGCCTGTGGATGCGGTCATCAATCTTGCCGGAGCACCGATTGCCGATCGACCCTGGACGCACAAGCGTAAAGCCTTGTTGTGGAGCAGCCGCATCACCCTCACCGAAACGCTGCTGGCGTGGCTCGAAAGTCGCGAGCAGAAACCCCGGGTGTTGATTTCCGGTTCGGCTGTCGGCTGGTATGGCGATGGCGGCGAACGTGAGCTGACCGAAGATTCGGGGCCGATCAGCGAAGACTTCGCCAGCCAGTTATGCATCGCCTGGGAGGAGACTGCGCAGCGGGCCGAAGCGCTGGGTATTGGTGTCATTCTCATCCGGACCGGGTTGGTGCTGTCGGCCGAGGGCGGTTTTTTGTCGCGGCTGTTACTGCCGTTCAAACTGGGCCTGGGAGGGCCGATCGGCAACGGCCGGCAGTGGATGCCGTGGATTCATATCGACGATCAAATCGCCCTGATTGATTTTCTTCTGCATCGCAACGAGGCCAGCGGTCCTTATAATGCGTGCGCGCCCAAACCGGTGCGCAACCGCGAGTTTGCCAAGACGCTGGGCAGCGTGCTGCATCGCCCGGCGTTCATGCCGATGCCGGCCTTCGCATTGAAGGTGGGGCTGGGCGAGTTGTCGCTGTTGTTGCTGGGCGGCCAACGGGCTACTCCGGTGCGTTTGTTACAGGCTGGTTTCACTTTTAAGTTCACGGATTTGCGCGCGGCTCTGGACGATCTGTCCGGTCGCCTTTGAAATAGGACGTTGCATGACCGATCACGCGTTGCTTCTGGTCAACCTGGGTTCACCTGCCTCCACCTCGGTGGCGGATGTGCGCAGCTACCTCAATCAATTTCTGATGGACCCGTACGTGATCGACTTGCCATGGCCAGTGCGACGCCTGCTGGTGTCGCTGATCCTGATCAAGCGTCCCGAGCAGTCGGCCCATGCTTACGCCTCGATCTGGTGGGACGAGGGGTCGCCACTGGTGGTGCTCAGCCGCCGCCTGCAGCAAGCGATGAGCAGTCAATGGCAGCACGGCCCGGTCGAACTGGCGATGCGTTATGGCGAGCCATCAATCGAATCGACGCTGGTGCGCATGGCCGCCGCGGGGCACAAGCGAATTACGCTGGCGCCGCTTTATCCACAGTTCGCCGACAGCACCACTACCACGGTCATCGAAGAGGCCAAGCGCGTTGTGCGCGAGAATAAACTCGACGTGCAGTTGTCGGTGCTCCAGCCTTTCTACGATCAACCGGAGTACCTCGATGCGCTGGTGGCCACGACCCGGCCGCATTTGCAGCAGGGCTTCGATCACTTGCTGATGAGTTTTCATGGGTTGCCGGAACGGCATCTGAAGAAGCTCAACCCCGGTCATAGCTTCGAGGGTGGCGGTGATTGCTGCGCGGGTGCGCCGCCGGAGGTGGTCGCCACCTGTTATCGCGGCCAATGCCTGCGCACGGCGGCAGAGGTGGCGAAGCGTTTGGGGCTGTCGGAGGGCCAGTGGTCGGTGTCGTTCCAGTCGCGCCTGGGGCGCGCCAAATGGATCGAACCCTACACTGAAGCGCGCCTCGATGAGTTGGCCAAAAGCGGCGTGAAAAAGATTCTGGTGATGTGCCCGGCGTTCGTTGCCGATTGCATCGAGACCCTGGAAGAGATCGGTGATCGCGGCAAGGAGCAGTTCCGCGAGGCGGGGGGCGAGGAGTTGGTGCTGGTGCCGTGCCTCAACGATGACCCGCATTGGGCGCGGGCGTTGAGTGTGTTGTGCGAAAGGGCGCCGTTGGCGCTTTAAAAGCTTCGCGAGCAAGCCCGCTCCCACAGGGAAATGCATTCCAAACTGTGGGAGCGGGCTTGCTCGCGAAAGCTATTTCATTAACAACAAAGCTCTTGAAGCATTACAGCAGCGGCTCATCCGCCTTCTTGTGCTTCCAGCTGTCATTGCCCGGCAGGAGCAGGTTCAAGCCAATCGCCACCACCGCGCACAGCGCGATGCCTTTCAGGCCGAAATCGTCCGGCCCGGTGCCGGTGCCGATCAGCACGCCGCCGATCCCGAACACTAGGGTCACCGAAACAATCACCAGATTGCGCGCCTCGCCCAGATCGATCTTGTGGCGGATCAGCGTGTTCATCCCCACCGCCGCAATCGAACCGAACAACAGGCACAGAATCCCGCCCATCACCGGCACCGGAATGCTTTGCAGCAGTGCGCCGAACTTGCCGATGAATGCCAGGCTGATGGCGAAGATCGCCGCCCAGGTCATGATTTTCGGGTTGTAGTTCTTGGTCAGCATCACCGCGCCAGTCACTTCGGCGTAAGTGGTGTTGG
This sequence comes from Pseudomonas sp. P5_109, assembly GCF_034009455.1. NCBI lineage: Bacteria > Pseudomonadati > Pseudomonadota > Gammaproteobacteria > Pseudomonadales > Pseudomonadaceae > Pseudomonas > Pseudomonas sp. P5_109. Next base: position 5,920,826 of record NZ_CP125380.1, on the reverse strand, counting down.
GCGGGCCGCCGAACAGACCGGCCGCCGTGGTGGCAATGCCATCGCCGAGCAGGGTGCGGTGCAGGCCTGGCTTCTTCAGGTAATCGCGACCGGTCACGCTACCCACGGCAATCACGCCGCCGATGTGTTCGATAGCCGGGGCCAGGGCCACCGGAACGATGAACAGAATCGCCTGCCAGTTGAATTCCGGCGCGGTGAAGTGCGGGATGGCGAACCAGGGTGCCGCCGCGATCTTCGCGGTATCGACCACACCGAAATAGAACGCCATGCCGAAACCGACCAGCACGCCGGAGATGATCGGCACCAGGCGGAAGATGCCCTTGCCGAAAACCGCGACGATCAGTGTGGTCAGCAGCGCCGGCATCGAGATCATCATCGCCGTCTGGTAATGAATCAGCTCGCTGCCGTCACCGGCCTTGCCCATGGCCATGTTGGCGGCGATCGGGGCCATGGCGAGGCCGATGGAGATGATCACCGGGCCAATCACTACCGGAGGCAGCAGGCGGTCGATGAAACCAGTGCCTTTGATCTTCACCGCAAGGCCGAGGAAGGTGTAGACGAAACCCGCCGCCATCACGCCGCCCATGGTCGCGGCCAGGCCGAACTGGCCCTTGGCGAGAATGATCGGGGTGATGAAGGCAAAGCTCGATGCCAGGAACACTGGCACCTGGCGCCCGGTGACGATCTGGAACAGGATCGTCCCCAGGCCGGCCGTGAACAGCGCCACGTTGGGGTCGAGGCCGGTAATCAGCGGCATCAACACCAGGGCGCCGAAGGCCACGAACAGCATCTGTGCACCCGACAGTACCGTGCGCCAGAGCGGATCGTTGAACTCTTGCTGCATGGTCACGCGTCCTTCTGCTTGGTGCCGAAGATCTTGTCACCGGCATCGCCCAGCCCTGGGATGATGTAACCGTGTTCGTTCAGTTTTTGATCAATGGACGCGGTGTAGATGATCACGTCCGGGTGAGCTTTCTCGACCACGGCAATGCCTTCAGGCGCGGCGACCAGCACCATGGCGCGAATGTCCTTGCAGCCGGCTTTTTTCAGCAGGTCGATGGTGGCAACCATCGAGCCGCCGGTGGCGAGCATCGGGTCGATGATCATCGCCAGGCGTTCGTCGATTTCCGGTACCAGTTTTTCCAGATAGGTGTGGGCTTCGAGGGTTTCCTCGTTGCGAGCCACGCCGACGGCGCTGACTTTGGCGCCGGGGATCAGGCTGAGCACGCCTTCGAGCATGCCGATGCCGGCACGCAGGATCGGTACCACGGTGATTTTCTTGCCGGCGATCTTTTCGACCGATACGGTGCCGCACCAGCCTTCGATATCGTAGGATTCCAGCGGCAGGTCTTTGGTGGCTTCATAGGTCAGCAGGGCGCCGACTTCCTGAGCGAGCTCACGGAAATTCTTCGTGCTGATGTCTGCGCGGCGCATTAGGCCAAGTTTATGACGGATCAGCGGGTGGCGGATCTCATGGATGGGCATGGGGAAAGGCTCCGGCGGCGGGCAAAAAAACCGGCCTAGATTAATCTATCCGAGGGTGTTGTCCTATAGACATACAGTACGTTAGTCCACAAACGCTTGATCTGGCCTCGCTGGATGCGTACCTTTGCCCGCTTTTCCGAATCCGTCCCTCCCCCTCAAACCCTTGGAGAGCGCCATGTCCGCTGATCTCGAGCATATCCGTCAAATCATGCGAGAGGCTGACTGCCTGTACACCGAAGCTGAAGTCGAGGCGGCCATCGCCCGTGTCGGTGCACAAATCAACGAACAAATGGCCGACAGCAACCCGGTGGTGTTCTGCGTGATGAACGGCGGCCTGATTTTCTCCGGCAAGCTGCTGACCTATCTGCAGTTCCCGCTGGAAGCGTCCTACCTGCACGCGACCCGCTATCGCAACGAAACCAGCGGCGGTGACCTGTTCTGGAAAGCCAAGCCGGAAGTGTCCTTCATCGACCGTGATGTATTGATCATCGACGACATCCTCGACGAAGGTCACACCCTGGGCGCGATCATCGACTTCTGCAAACACGCCGGCGCGCGTAAAGTGCACACCGCCGTGTTGATCGACAAAGACCACGACCGCAAGGCCCGCCCGGACCTCAAGGCCGATTTCGTCGGTCTGCCGTGCATCGACCGCTACATCTTCGGTTACGGCATGGACTACAAAGGCTACTGGCGTAACGCCAACGGGATTTTCGCCGTTAAAGGAATGTAAGACATGGATACGCCTCGCTTTCTGGATCAGACCTTGTTCGCCGAGCTGGCCGGGAAAGCCGCGGCCAGTCCTCGTGGACGTCAGCATCACAACTTCCATCAGATGGAAGATGCCTGCCATCGCATGGCGGTGGGGTTGCAGCCGTCCACGTATATCCCGCCTCATCGGCATCTGGGCGACAACAAGGCCGAAACCCTGTTGGTCCTCAAGGGGCGGCTGGGCGTGTTGATCTTTGATGAGACCGGTACGGTGCTGAGCAAGACCGTGCTTGAGGCTGGCGGCGACTGTGTTGGCGTGGACCTGCCAACCGGTGTGTTCCACGGTTTGGTGGTGCTGGAAGCCGACAGCCTGATGTTCGAATGCAAGGCCGGCCCTTACCGTCCGGTTGGTGAAGGTGAACTGGCGCATTGGGCGCCGCGCGAAGGCGAGCCTGGTGTTGCCGTGTATCAGGCCTGGATGCACGCGCAGTTCGATTGATCGGTACCCTGTGGGAGCGGGCTTGCTCGCGAAAGCGGTGTGTCAGCTGCATTGATGTTGACTGACACTCCCTCTTCGCGAGCAAGCCCGCTCCCACATTGATCTGCGTCCATGCACCCATGCTAGAGTGTTCGGCCCCGATTCCGGAGTCTGTCATGAGCCGTTCGATCCGCTGCTGCGCCGCCCTGTTGCTGACCCTCAGCCTGCCGTTGGCTGCCGCTCCTGCGCCCATGCACAGTCAATTCCTGCCGCCGGACGATCTCACTCTGCGCGATGCCGCTCCCGAACAGCAGCAACTGATGCAGGTCACCGATTATTCGGTGGTGGTCGGCGCTCAGCGTCAGTCCAATCAACAGCCGATACCGGTCACCTCGCCCTTGATGATTCGCCTCAAGGGCAAGTCCCTGAACAAGGGCGCTACCATCAGTCAGGTGCTGGTCAACTTCGATGGCGAGAGCAAAAGCCTGAAGAAGCCCGTCTACGACGAGTCGAGCAAGACCCTGACCCTCTATTACCCGCTGGCGCAATACCGGGTGGTGATCGACTTGTTACGCAATGACACCGTGTATTGCCAGTTCCTCAGCTACGCCAATGGGCATGTCTGGGCCGATCTGCACACCGGTAGCACGCGTGCGCGTTGAGCCTTGAGCCCGCACGGGGGTAAACTGCCCGCCCCGTGAAATGTCTGCGAGCTGGAGCCGGCAATGCGTAAAGATAAAAAACAAGTGATTGGTGACGAGATCGGCGATGAGCAGATCAAGTTGTTCCTCGATTTCGAACCGGTCGACGCGACTTCTCCGTCTCTGCACAAGCTGGTCAAGGCCTACCGTGGCCTGCGCATCGACGATTTCGAGCGTTTCCTGACGTTCTTCGTCGAGGCTGGTTACGACGTGAATGGCAAGGATGAGCACGGCAATGACTTCGTTGCCCTGATCAAGGATCAGCGCAATGCGCCGGATTACATCGAACTGATCGAGAAGGCGCGCGGTTAAGATCTTTTAGGCACCGCAAAAAAAACGCCCCGTACTTGTAGGAGCCGGCTTGCTGGCGATGGCATCACCTCGGTCTGTCAGATCCACCGGGGTGATGCCATCGCCAGCAAGCCGGCTCCTACAGGAGCGGGGCGTTTTTCATACGGCCGAATCAAGCGTAGCTTTCGGTCTCGCTGCTGGCTTCAACCAGTTCCAGGGCAACGTTGTTCTGCGTGTTGATCTTGCGATACAGCGCAGCGTCGATTTCCAGGACTTTTTCCCGGGCCGGGAAGATCTCTGCCAGTTTGCCAGCCCATTCGCCCTTGGCCTTGGTCGGGAAGCATTTTTCGATCAGCTCGAGCATGATCGAAACGGTCACCGAGGCACCTGGCGAAGCGCCGAGCAGTGCCGCCAGGGAACCGTCCTTGGCCGCGACCAGTTCGGTACCGAATTGCAGGATGCCGCCTTTTTTCGGGTCTTTCTTGATGATTTGCACCCGTTGGCCGGCCACTTCCAGGCGCCAGTCTTCGGCTTTCGCCTCCGGGTAGAAGCGGCGCAGGGAATCCAGGCGCTGCTCCATCGACTGCATCACTTCGCTGACCAGGTACTTGGTCAGGTCCATGTTGTTTTTCGCCACGGCCAGCATCGGCCCGATGTTGCCGGCGCGAACCGACATCGGCAAGTCCATGAAGGAACCGTGCTTGAGGAACTTGGTGGTGAAACCGGCGTAGGGTCCGAACAGCAGGGACGTCTTGCCATCGACCACGCGGGTGTCCAGGTGCGGCACGGACATGGGCGGCGAACCCACGGCTGCCTGGCTGTACACCTTGGCCTGGTGGTGCTTGACCACTTCCGGGTTGTCGCAACGCAGCCACTGGCCGCTGATCGGGAAGCCGCCGAAGCCTTTGCTTTCTTCGATGCCCGAGGCTTGCAGCAACGGCAATGCCGCGCCGCCAGCGCCGAGGAAGACGAACTTGGCGTCGACTTCACGGGTGTTGCCGCTGTTGACGTCCTTGATGCTGACAGTCCAGCCGCCGTTGCTGCGCTTGAGGCCGGTCACGCGCTTGCAGTACTTGACCTGGGCATCGGGTGCGCTGGTCAGGTGCTTGAGCAACTGGTTGGTCAGGGCGCCGAAGTTGACGTCGGTGCCATTGATCACGCGGGTGGCGGCCAGGGTTTCGCCAGCGTCGCGGCCAGGCATCATCAATGGCATCCACTCTGCCATCTTTGCCTTGTCTTCGGTGTACTCCATGTCCGTGAAGGCGTGGTGCTTGCTCAGCACCTTGAAGCGTTCCTTGAGGAAGGACACGCCGCTGTCGCCTTGCACGAAACTCAGGTGTGGCACCGGGCTGATAAACGATTTGCACGAGCCGAACGTGCCTTTTTTGGTCAGGTACGACCAGAACTGCTTCGACACCTCGAATTGGGTGTTGATGTGCACGGCTTTCTTGATGTCGACGGCGCCATCGGCGGCCTGCGGCGTGTAGTTGAGCTCACACAGCCCGGCGTGACCGGTACCGGCGTTGTTCCACGGGTTGGAACTCTCCGCGGCACCGGAATCCATCAGCTCGACGACTTCCAGCTTGATCGCGGGGTCGAGCTCTTTGAGCAGTACCGCCAGGGTGGCACTCATGATGCCGGCCCCAACCAGTACTACGTCGACTGCTTCGTTATGCGCCATTTAACGCGTCTCCAAAATCTGCAGCACCAAATTGTCGGCATGGCTGCCAGGCGTTCCGGGGCGAGTCAGTGATGCCCCTCGAACTCATGGCAGTATCGCCATGTCCGAATCTTCGCAATTTATCGCAACTTCGACGGACGCTACCTGCCGGGCCTATGAGCCATATGAACTCATTTCAGCGCGCGGGAGGCAATTCGACTTATGGTCGATACATCCGTTTGTGCAACCAAATCCGTAGCGGACAGGCTTCAGGCTCCGGTGTTCGAGGAATACTCGGTCCTGTGTCGTTGGGCTGTTGTAGACGCTAATGGTGCATGTTCAGACGCAAAACTATTCATTTGCTCGCCACACTCTTGTGAAGTTGTGAAAACCCGTTTTTTTCACGCTCTTTTGAAGACGTGAACCTCAAAAAGGGCTGTCCCAGCCTGGCACCGTGCCCGAAAAACGGGCAGACAGCTCAGTGACCGAGCGTAATGACAGCTCTGCAGATTCGCGAAAAGTGGAGGTTTTGCTCAACAAAACAGCAAGCGCGCCAGCTTCACTCGATCTGTGTGGGCGGCTCTCTGTGGGCGGTGCGGGGTGTCAATACAAGCGCATTGACGATGCTGCGAGGCCCGATCAGGAGACGTCCTTATAATCGGGGGGAGATTGTATCTAAGAAACGCAGGGAAATGGTCGTGTTTAATGACTTTTATTAGGTGTTTGGTCAGGTTGTCAGCAGTTGCTGTGCACGTGAGCGTGGCTGCTGCTGTTGCGAGACGACGCGGGCGCCGGCTGGCAGCGGCTGATTCAGCCAGTTCAGACGGATCTCTTCGATTTCAACCCAGCCATCGCCCATGGGCTGGAGGCTGCACTGTTTGAAGGACTGGCAGTGGCCGTTGCGGTCGAGCAGGGCGAAGCAGCGATGCAGTGGGCGTGGCGCGAACAGGGAGATCAGATGGCGCATGGCGAAATACCGTGTGGGTGACTGCTGAGAAGATTGCCTTCAGGCCATTACGTGCAAGTGTAGGAGTGGTGACATCTGTGTGACAGGAACCGCATTTCCGAGGGGGTGTCAGAGATTTCATCAAACACTGTGCGGTGCTGGTTACCCGCAGTGGCGCACCGCTATACTGCCGGCCTGTTTGTGCCTGATTCTGGAGAGAAGAGCATGTTGCAACGCCTGTTGTTCGGTTTGATCACTGTGACCAGTTTGACCCTGGTTGGCTGCGCCCACAGCCCGCAACAACTGAGCCCGGAACCCAAGCTGACCGCCCAGTTGGCCCCGGTCGGCCATGGTCAGCCTGTCGTGGTGCGTGTAGTGGACGGTCGTCCGTCACCGACGCTGGGCACCCGTGGTGGCCTGTACCCGGAGACCAGCGCGATCACCGTGCAGGGCGCACAGATCCTGCCGAAGCTGCAGGCCCAGGCTGAGGCCGCCGTACGTCTGTTGGGCTTTACCCCGACGAACAATGCGATGAATGCACCGCAATTGACCGTGACCCTGGCAGAATTGAAGTACCAGTCGCCCAAGGAAGGCATGTACGTGACCGAAGCCACCATCGGCGCGACGTTCCGCTCCGATGTACAGAACGCCAACCGTCGCTACAGCGGCCGTTATGGTTCGTCCCTGGACCAGCGCTTCGGTATGGCGCCGAACCAGGAAACCAACACCAAGCTGGTCAGCGATGTGCTGAGCGATGCATTGACCCGCTTGTTCAAGGACCCGACCGTGGGTCAGATTCTCGGCGAATAATGCGAGCCCCTGTAGGAGCGAGCCTGCTCGCGATGGACTTGAGGGCGCCGTGGGGTATCAGATTCCCCGCGTAATCGTTAACGACCATCGCGAGCAGGCTCGCTCCTACAGGGGGCGTTGGTGTCACGCCGCCTGCGAGTAAAAGTCCAGCACGCTCACGCCCGTCAGCAAATCCGCCTCCGGTAAATCCGCATGCTGGTGGCCACCGAGGGCGCAATACACCAGCCAATGGCGGTCCTGAACGTTGAAAGCGAGGCTGCCGACGAGGGCCTGTTGTTCTTCGCTGGGGGTGATGAGGTAAAGACGATCCTGGTTTTCGGCGTGGAGCATGACGTAGTCCGTGTCGGTTTCGAGGCGCGCATGGTCGCCGATTCAGATGACGAAACCGTGACGCAGGACAGCCCTTGATCAATTGCTTTGTTATTTGTCGGAAACAGAGGGCAGGTGCGCAGGCTTTCGGTAGAATCCGCGCCGCGGTCGCCGGTCGGCACCTGCCATGCCTGTTTTGCCTGAGGTTTGTGATGTCGCTGCACTTGATGACGCTGTTTACCGCCCATCCCGCCAAATTGATCAATCTGCTGGCCTTGCTTTTTGCCTTCCCGGGCGGCTGGTTGCTGCACGCGACTCGACGCCGTGAAATGCGCGCGATGGCCAGTCTGCAGGCGCAGCGCCAGAGCAGCCCTAACGTAGAGCCCACGCTGGACTGGGCGACCTTGCGCATGAACCGGTTTTTCTACATCTTCGGTTTTGCCTGTATGGGTTTGGCGCTGCTGGTGTCGTGGATCAGTACTCAAGTCTGAAGTCCTGACGCAGCACCTGTGGCGAGGGGGCTTGCCCCCGTTGGGCTGCGAAGCGGCCCCAAGAAGCTTGCGACTGCTACGCAGCCGAACGGGGGCAAGCCCCCTCACCACAAGAGGGCGCCGTTTTCACATCTGGCGGAAACCGCTTACAGCGGCAAGCCAGCCTTCACCCGGTACTGATTGCGCACCGGCGTCGCATATTGCAGCACCAGGAATGGACGATGCTCTTCAGGGCAGGCGTCCAGGCGGCGTTGCCATTCTTCCTGGGCCTTGGCCAGTTCCTCGGCCGGGAACACTTGCGCGGCTTTCGGCACCTGCAACTGCGGATCAGCGTCTTTCCACTGCGCGTAAGCCAGGTAGTGCACCGGGAACAAGCGGTATCCGCTGAGGATTTGCTTGTCCATCTCGACGGCCAATTGCTTGGTGTCTTCGAACAGTTCGCTGATCGGCGCGGCAAAGTTCACATGCACCCGGCCCTTGTAGCCGGTGATGCCCTTGGCGATGCTCACGTCATCCTCGCCCGGTACCTTGGTGTAGCTGCCGGTGGTGGCGCGGATGTAAAGCTCGCGGGCCTTGGCCTGGTCGCACGGGTCGTATTCGTAGCTGATCGACACCGGGGTCAGGTTCAGCGACTGAATGACCTCGCCGAACGGCTCGTCCTTGCGGCTCATGTGGAACATCTTGAGGATCGCCGATTCGGTACGGTCGTCACCGTCCTTGGCGCGGCCTTCAGCCTGGGCGATCCAGATCGAGGCGCAATCGTTGCGGATCGAATGGTTGATGTACGCCGACAGCAGCTGATAAGCCGCCATTTTCTCCCGGCGACCGCTGATCGAGCGGTGCACGATGAAGCTCTTGTTCAGGCGCATCAGGTCGCTGACGAAAGGCTTTTGCAGCAGGTTGTCGCCAATGGCGATACGCGGGGTCGGCAGGCCGGCGTGGTACACGGCGTAGTTGACGAAGGCCGGGTCCATCACGATATCGCGGTGGTTGGCGATGAACAGGTAGGCACTGCCGGACTTGAATTGCTCCACCCCGGTATAGGTGACACCGTCGGTGGCGCGTTCGATGGTGTGGTCGACGTAAACCTCGACTTTGTCCTGTAACGTGGCCACACAGGTCACGCCGGCAAACTCACGGCGTAGCCGATGGGCTATAAGAGGTTTGAGCGCCCAGCCTAAAGCGCCGGCGAAACGCGGGAAGCGGAAGTGGGTGAGGATATCTAGAAACGCCTTGTCGCCAAGCAGCCGATCCAGCACCGCTGGGACTTCGCTGTCGTCGTAAGGTCGGATGGCATCGAATTCGCCCATCATGCTCTCTTGTTAGAAACGGCTAGGGTAAGTAAAGGTTCTGATAGAAAACCGGCGGGGCACGGTCTGAAAAAGTAGCCAGACAAAAATAGCCCTGTAAATAGACCGGCGATTATACGCACAAGTCACCTGGGAGACCGCGATGCTGGAAAACGCGCTGTATGAATGTCCGTATTGTGGTGAGGAAGTCGAGACGACAGTAGACCTGTCCGGTGGCGATCAGACCTACATCGAGGACTGTCAGGTGTGTTGTCGACCGATCACGTTTGTATTGCAGGTTCACGACGAGGACTGGTTTCTGGAAGTCTTCAGCGAAAACGAGTGAGGGGCGCCCATGCAGCGAATCTACGATCCGGAGAACCTGATGGAAGGCGAGTTGCTGCAAGGCATGCTCGCCAGCGAGGGCATCGAGGCGCATCTGGTGGGCCGTGATTTGCTCGGGGGCAGCGGCGAGTTGCCGATCTATGGCCTGCTCGGGCTGTCGGTCGATAACGACCAGGCCGAATACGCCCGTGAGCTGATCACCGCGTACAATGCAGCGCTGCCGCTGTCCGGCGATGAACCGGACAGCTATCCCGGCACGCTGGTCTGTTAGGCTGGCGTTCGATTGATCAAGAGCCGTGTTGCCCCATGTGTGGACGTTATGCCCTGTTTCGCTGGAATCCCGCCTTTGCGGCGCTGCCCGGTTTTCCCGCCGACCAACAGGCGCAGTGGAACATTTCCCCGAATGATTCGGTGTTGATGCTGCGAGCCGGGCCCGACGGCCAGCGCTCGCTGGCCCGCGCCCGTTGGGGCCTGACGCCACCCTGGCTGACCGACCTGTCCCGTACCCCGGCCCATGCCCGTGCCGAAACCGTTGCCGAGCAGCCAATGTTTCGCCAGGCCTTGCGCGAGCGCCGCTGCCTGTTGCCGGCCAATGGTTTCTACGAGTGGCGCGGCACGACGCGCAAGCGCCCGTACTGGCTGACACCGGGGGAGGGCTCGTCATTGTTCTTTGCGGCGATCTGGGAGGCGTATCCGGTGCAGGAGCAGGTGTGGCTGAGTACCGCCGTGATTACCCAACCGGCGGCGAGCCAGCGGCGGCCGTTGATTCTTGATGAGGCGGGGCAGGCCACGTGGCTGGATCCAGAGACGCCATTGCATGCTTTGCAGGCATTGCTGGCCAGTGAGCCTGCCGCGTTGCGCGAAAGGGTGCTGGCCAATATGGTGAATGATCCGAAGCTCAATGGGCCGGAGTGTTTGACCCCGGGTTGAGTTTTTTGGTGTCAGTGCTGGCCCATCGCTGGCAAGCCAGCTCCTACAGGTGTTCGCAAATCCCTTGTAGGAGCTGGCTTGCCAGCGATGAGGCCCTTGAATCAAACCCTGAACTGATTGATCAGCCGCCGTTGCTGCTCGGCCAGTTTGGTCAAGTCCGCACTGGCCGCACTCGACTCATCCGCGCCGCCGGCCACTTCATTGGCTACCTGGCCGATGTTGATCACGTTGCGGTTGATGTCGTCCGCCACCGCACTTTGCTCCTCGGCCGCGCTGGCAATCTGGGTGTTCATGTCGTTGATCACCGACACCGCCTGAGTAATGGTTTCCAACGCCTCGGCGGCCTTGGCCGCGTGCTGCACGCTTTCGTCCGTGCGGTTCTGGCTGTCTTCCATGACCCGCACCACATCCCGCGTGCCTTGCTGCAGTTGCTGGATCATTGTCTGGATTTCTTCGGTGGCCTTTTGCGTCTTCTGCGCCAGGTTGCGCACCTCGTCGGCTACCACGGCAAAACCTCGGCCCTGTTCACCGGCGCGGGCGGCCTCGATGGCGGCGTTTAAGGCCAGCAGGTTGGTCTGCTCGGCGATCCCGCGAATGGCGGTGAGGATGGCGTTGATGTTTTCGCTGTCCTTGGCCAGGGTTTGCACCACGCCCACGGCCCGGCCGATCTCCACGGCGAGGGCGCCGATCGAGTTCGAGGTGTCGCGCACGATCTGCATGCCCTGGCTGGCGGCCTGGTCGGCATGGCTAGCGGCCTGTGCGGCCTGGGTCGCATTGCGCGCCACGTCCTGGGCGGTGGCGGTCATTTCCTGCACAGCGGTGGCCACCTGATCGATCTCGGCCATCTGCTTGTGCACACCGGTGTTGGTGCGGATGGCGATGTCGGCGGTGTGTTCCGACGAATCGCTGACGCTCTGCACCGACGTCACCACCTGGGTGATCATCGCCTGCAACTTGGCCAGGAAGGTGTTGAAGCCTTTGGCGATCGAGCCCAGTTCGTCGGCGCGGTCGCTGGTCAGGCGCCGTGTCAGGTCACCTTCGCCCTGGGCGATATCGTCGAGCATGGCCACCATCTGCTTGAGTGGACGGGCGATGCCGTGGCCCACCAGCCAGATCACCAGCAAGCCGATACCGGCAATCACCAGGCCGACCATCGCCATGCCAAAGGTGTCGGATTTGCGTTGTGCGTCCAGGTCGGCCTGGAGTTTTTGCAGGTCGGCCATCACCGCGTTCAGTGGCAATTGCAGCATCAGGGTCCAGCGGGCGTCGGTCTGGCCGATGCCGAAAGGCAGGTACAGCTCGATCCGGTCCTGGGCCTTGTCGACGCTGTAGGTGACTTCGCCGCGCTTGAGATTGGCCATGTTGGCAATCTGCTTGCTGTCGAGGATGTCGCTGACCTTCTCGCCGAATTTGCTCGGATCCTTGGTGTAGGCAACGATCCGGCCATTGCCGCCAATCAGGGCCATTTCGCCTGCGCCGCTGTAGAGTTTCTGGTTGGCGCCCAGGAGCATTTCCTGGATGAAGTTCACCGACAGGTCGGCGCCGACGATGCCCTGGAAGGCGCCGTTGAGCATGATCGGTTCAATAAAGGAGGCGAGCATCACGATCTTGTCGCCGACCTTGTAAGGTGCCGGATCGATCACGCAGGATTTTTTGCTTTCTTTCGAGCACAGGTAGTATTCGCTGGCGCGCACGCCGGTGGACAGGGTCTTCTGGTCGTCGACGTCCACCAGTTTGTCCAGGCCCAGGGTGCCGTCGTCGTTGCGGAACCACCACGGCAGGAAGCGCCCGTTGGCGGCGTCGATGCCAACCACTTGAGTGCCGACGTAGGCCGCATCGTTGTGATCCAGTGCGTCCTTTTCCCAGCCGATGTAGGTGCCGAGGATTTTCGGGTTCTTGACCACGTTTTCCTTGATCAGGCCAATCAGTTGCTCGCGGCTGAGACTCAGCGAAGGCTGGCCATCGGCGCCCGGTGTGCCGATCAGGGCGTTGACCCGCACCAGTCCGCCTGCAATCAGCAGCGGTGCTTCGAGTTCGCGCTGGATCTGGCTGACCTGGGTTTGCGCCAGGGACGTCAGGCGTTGTTCGATGACTTGCTCGAATTGTGCCTGGGTCCGCTCCTGGACCATGTCTTGGGTCCGGGCGCCGGCAAACAGCGCGTACACCACCAGCGCTGCCACGACACTAAGGACAATGGCGCCGGCAAGGGCCGCCACGGAAAACTGGATCGACTTGAATTTCATGGGGGCTCCGCACGCGAAAGGACGTCTGCGGAGGTGTATCGGCAGGGTGGCGGGCGGGCATGAGCGCGGGTGACTGAAATGACCGTTTTTGCGTGCCGGATGTCGTAATTGAATCAATGCCCGGCGTGATGGGCCGCGGATTGTCGCCGTATGTGAATTTTTTTTTCTACGGGTGATGAGAGCTTTGTCCGAATTGCGCGTCTTACGTCCATTGTATCTGGCGTCGATACATATCCACGCCTAGGATACGCGGCAGGTTTTCAGGGAGTTTTTTGATGAACAAGATTTTGGTTGTCAGTGCACTGAGCGCGGCGCTGCTGCTCACCGGTTGCCAGTCGGTCAATACCACCAGCGGTGGTGCCGTAGGCGTTGAGCGCAAGCAGTACATGTTCAGCATGTTATCCGCGCAAGAGGTCGACCAGATGTACGCCCAGTCCTATCAGAAGACTGTGGGCGAGGCGTCCAGCAAGGGTGTGCTGGACAAGACCAGCAATGATGCCAAGCGGGTTCAGGCGATTGCCGATCGGCTGATTGCCCAGGCGCCGAACTTCCGCCCGGACGCGGCCCAGTGGAAGTGGGAAGTCAACCTGATCAAGAGTGATGAGCTCAACGCCAACTGCGGCCCTGGCGGCAAGATCATCTTTTACACCGGGTTGATCGACAAACTGCAGCTGACCGACGATGAAATCGCCGCGATCATGGGTCATGAAATCGCCCACGCCCTGCGCGAACACGGTCGTGAAGCGATGTCCAAGGCTTACGGCATCGAAATGGCCAAGCAGGGCGCCGGTGCGTTGCTCGGGTTGGGGCAGGACAGCCTGGCCCTGGCCGATACCGTGGCCAACTACGGTATGACCTTGCCCAACAGCCGCGCCAATGAAAACGAAGCGGACCTGATCGGCCTGGAATTGGCAGCCCGCGCTGGCTACAACCCGAATGCCGCGATCACCTTGTGGAACAAGATGAGCAAGGTCTCGGAAGGTGCGCCACCGGAGTTCATGAGCACTCACCCGGCGTCGGCGAGCCGTATTGCGGCGTTGCAGGCGGCGATTCCGAAAGTCATGCCTTTGTATGAGCAGGCCAAGAAGTCCTGATGGTTATGTGGTGAGGCCGCTGGCCTCTTCGCGAGCAAGCCCGCTCCCACACTGAGTCTCCTTTGACTGCAAATTTTGTATGCACTGGAGATCCAATGTGGGAGCGGGCTTGCTCGCGAAGAACGATAACGCGGTCTATCGACCTAAACCGTCAAACCCACCCGCTGCTCTGCATCGCCTTGTACACCGCGACAATCGCCAGGATGAAGAACGCCGACGCTGCCAATCGACGGATCAGGGTCAACGGTAGTTTGTCCGCGGCAAAGTTACCCGCCAGAACCACCGGTACGTTGGCAATCAGCATGCCGAGGGTGGTACCGATGATCACCAGCCACAACTCCGGATATTGCGCAGCCAGCATCACGGTCGCGATCTGCGTCTTGTCGCCGATTTCCGCCAGGAAGAACGCGATCAGCGTGGTCAGGAACGGCCCGAACTTGCGGGCGGTGCTGGCTTCGTCGTCATCCATCTTGTCCGGCACCAGGGTCCACAGGGCGGTCGCGGCGAAGCTCGCGGCGAGGATCCAGTGCAGCATCGTATCCGAGAAGAAACTGCCGACCCAGGCGCCAACTGCACCGGCGGCCGCGTGGTTGGCCAGGGTCGCGGCGACGATACCGGCAATGATTGGCCAGGGCTTGCGGAAGCGGGCAGCGAGAATGAGCGCGAGCAGCTGCGTCTTGTCGCCGATTTCGGCCAAGGCAACGATTGCGGTGGGTACGAGTAGTGAATCCAGCATCAGGGTTTTCCTAAGGGGCGGGTCGACACGGCTATGACACGTACAGCCTTCCCGCCCCGGGTAAGGTGTTCGTGTCATAGGTCTTGTCAAACCCTGCGATCCATCTGGTGTGGATGCTTGGGTCGCATGCGCCATGGTCTGAGGACCAAGTATGTTGACGCATGCCGGACGAGCGTGGCGCTCGTGGGAGACTACTCCCCTAGGACGGAGCGGATTCTGCCTAGGCAAAATCCATTCGGCAAGCCTTCTTTTTCAGAAAAAGCTCAACCGCGTTTAGCCCGGTAGATCCGGAAACCCTGTCCTTCGGCCTTGATCGCACACACGCCGAGGTGCTCTTCGATCAGCGGTTGATACTTCAGGAAGCTGTTCGCTACCAGGCGCAGTTCGCCGCCGTTTTTCAGATGTTTGGCTGCTTTTCGCAGCAAGTTTTCCGTTGCGAAATAGTCGGTGTGCACGCCGACATGGAACGGCGGGTTGCTCAGGATCGCACTCAAACCCATAGGCGCGGCATCGATTCCGTCACCGGTAATTACCTCGGCTTCCAGACCATTGGCCGCCAGGGTCAGGCGACTGCTGGCAGCGGCAAAGGCATCCACATCCAGCAAAGTGACCTGGTTGTGCGGGTAACGACGTTTCACCGCCGCGCCCAGAACCCCTGCGCCGCAACCGAAATCGAGCAAGTGACCGCTGGGCAATTTGTCCAGATGCTCCAGCAGCAGCGCGCTGCCGCGATCGAGGCGACCATGGCTGAACACCCCCGGCAGGCTGATGACCTTCAACGGGCCTTCGGCCAATGGCAGTTCGTAGGTTTGCGCCAGGCTTTCCAGCGGTTTGGCTTCAGGCGCGTTGGCCACGGTGACCAGCCAGAGCTGGCAGTGGCGCGCGCTGTCGAGTTTGCGCGGCTTGCCGAACGGGTTGAGTTGTTTGGCGGCACCTTCGATGCCGCTTTTTTTCTCGCCGACCAGGTACAGCTCGCGGCCGGCCAGCCGCGAGGCGAGGGCGTTGAGGATGTAATCGGTCAGGTCCTTGGCCTTGGGCAGAAACACCACGGCGGCATCGAACGAGCGCTCGGGCGCATTCACGCCAAAATGGCTGCGCTCGGCGAAGCGGGCGTCCAGCGCGGCCTGATCGCCGGCGTGCCAGCACCAGCCATGAGCTTCGGGCAGACGGCCCAGCAGGTCGTCGGCGGGCAAACCGGCCAACAACACCGAACCCTGGAATAACTCGGCCTGACGAAGCAGTACTTCACTGCGCGGATCCATAACTGCTCCCGTGAAAAAAAAGTGCCGCAGTTTATCAACTGACGACCCGCAGCGCCTTACCGCTGAAGTATCCCAGTGCGTTTTCGGTCACTTGACCGACGATTCGCTGGCGCGCTTCGCGGCTGCCCCAGGCGTTGTGCGGGGTGACGATCAGACGCGGGATATCGTGGGCCAGCAGCGGATTGCCATGGATGGGCGGTTCAACGCTCAGCACGTCAGTGGCAGCGCCGCCCAGATGCCCGTTGCGCAAAGCATCGGCCAGGGCCTGTTCGTCGATCAGGCCTCCGCGGGCGGTGTTGACCACGAACGCGCCGGGCTTCATCGAGGCCAGTTCACGGGCGCCGATGAAGTGGCGGGTGTGTTCGTTGAGCGGGCAGTGCAGGGTCAGGGCGTCGATTTGCGGCAGCAGTTCATCCAGTGGCATGCGGTCCGGCCGGGCAGGGCGTCCGGGAATTTGCCCCAGCACAACGCGCATGCCGAAGGCTTCGGCCAGCCGTGCAACCGCGCCGCCCAGTTCACCGTGGCCCAGCAGTCCGAGGGTTTTGCCTTCGAGTTCGACAATCGGGTAATCCAGCAAGCAGAACTGCTTGGCCTGCTGCCAGCGACCTGCGCCGACGGCCTTTTGATAATCGGCCAGGCGCGTGGCCAGGTTGAGCAGCAGCATGATCGTGTGCTGCGCCACCGACGGTGTGCCGTAGCCCTGGCAGTTGCACACGGTGATTCCATGGGCTCGGGCGGCGGCGAGGTCGACGTTGTTGGTGCCGGTCGCGGTGATCAGGATCAGCTTGAGATCAGGGCTGGCGGCCATGGCGGCGGCATCGATCAGGATCTTGTTGCTGATGGCGACAGTGGCGCCCTTGAGGTGTTCGATGACTTGATCGGGCAGGGTCTGGGCGAACAGCTGCAAATCGCTGAAACAACTGCGCAGCGGGTTGAGGTCAAGGTCGCCGAGGTCCAGGGACGGGTGGTCGAGGAAAACGGCGCGGTGAGTGTTCGTCATCAACTGTACCTTTTGTGCATTGAACTGAAGGCGTAATCTGCCGAGCCTACCAGATGAAATAACTGTGGCGAGGGGGCTTGTCGGATCGCCGCACCGCCCCGTTGGGGCGCGAAGCGGCCCCCTTAACGCTGGTTTTGTCAGGTGTACCTGATGGACCGGTTTTGCGACTGCTGCGCAGTCGAACGGGGGCGAGCCCCCTCGCCACAGGTGTGATGGATGCCTCGGACTTTTTATTGATTGGCCTACCCCTAAAGGAGCCCCACATGTACTGGACAGAGTTCTTGACCGTTGCCCTGATTCACTTGCTGGCCGTGGCCAGCCCCGGCCCGGACTTTGCCGTGGTGGTACGTGAAAGTGTTACCCATGGTCGCCGCGCGGGCACCTGGACCGCACTGGGTGTGGGCACGGCGATTTTCCTGCACGTGGGTTACTCGCTGTTGGGTATCGGCCTGATCGTGTCCCAGTCGATCGTGCTGTTCAATGCCTTGAAGTGGGCCGCCGCCGCTTACCTGCTGTACATCGGTTACAAGGCACTGCGCGCGCAGCCGGCCAAGCCTGTGGCGGACGATCTGCACAAGGAAGCCGGCGAGCGCACGGCCCGCGGCGCCTTCACCTCGGGTTTCGTCACCAACGGCCTCAACCCGAAAGCCACATTGTTCTTCCTCTCGTTGTTCACCGTGGTGATCAACCCGCACACGCCGCTGGCCGTGCAGGCCGGTTACGGGGTTTATCTGGCCGCCGCGACAGCCGCCTGGTTCTGCCTGGTGGCGATGTTGTTCAGCCAGCAGCGCGTACGCGCCGGTTTTGCGCGCATGGGGCATTGGTTCGACCGGACCATGGGCGCGGTGCTGATTGCGATCGGCGTGAAGCTGGCGTTCACCGAGATGCATTGATTGCGCTGAGCACAAAGTACATCGAACAGCGCGAATGCTGGCTCAAAGCCAGTATTCACGCGGCTCTACAAATCATTCCTTTGGCTGATTTGGCTGACGATCAAGGGCACTACAGTGCGTACTTTCAGTCACGTCCGTGCAGTCAGAAAAAGGGATTCTTATGTTGCAGACTCGCGTTATCCCCCCGGCCGAAGGCGCATACCAGTACCCGCTGCTGATCAAGCGGCTGCTGATGTCCGGTGCCCGTTATGAGAAAACCCGCGAGATCATCTACCGCGACAAGTTGCGCTACAGCTACCCGACCCTGATCGAACGGGTGGCCCGCCTGGCCAACGTGCTGACAGCGGCCGGGGTCAAGCCTGGGGATGCCGTGGGTGTGATGGACTGGGACAGCCATCGTTACCTGGAATGCATGTTCGCCATCCCGATGATCGGTGCGGTGATCCACACCATCAACGTGCGCCTGTCGCCGGAACAGATCCTCTACACCATGAACCACGCCGAGGACCGCTTTGTGCTGGTCAACAGCGAGTTCGTCGGCCTCTACAAGGCGATCGAGGGGCAACTGACCACGGTCGACAAGACCCTGCTGCTGACTGACCTGCCGGAAAAAACCGCGGACCTGCCGAACCTTGTCGGCGAATACGAACAACTGCTGGCCGCGGCGAGCCCGCAGTACGATTTCCAGGATTTCGACGAAAACTCGGTCGCGACCACGTTCTATACCACCGGCACCACCGGCAATCCCAAAGGTGTGTACTTCACCCATCGGCAACTGGTGCTGCACACCATGGGTGTGTCGACCATCATGGGCGCGATCGACAGTGTGCGCCTGCTGGGCACCAACGATGTGTACATGCCGATCACCCCGATGTTCCACGTGCACGCGTGGGGCTTGCCGTATGTGGCGACCATGCTCGGGCTCAAACAGGTGTACCCCGGCCGCTATGACCCGGAATACCTGGTGGAGTTGTGGCGCAAGGAGAAGGTCACGTTCTCCCATTGCGTGCCGACCATTTTGCAGATGGTCCTCAATGCCAAGGCCGCGCAGAACCTCGACTTCGGCGGCTGGAAAATCGTCATCGGCGGCAGCGCCCTGAACCGCACGTTGTACGAGGCTGCCAAGGCCAAGGGCATTCAGTTGACCGCCGCCTACGGCATGTCGGAAACCGGGCCACTGGTGTCGTGCGCGCACTTGAACGATGAGTTGATGGCCGGCACCGAAGACGAACGCACCACCTACCGGATCAAGGCCGGCGTGCCTGGTCCTTTGGTGGAGGCGGCGATCGTCGACACCGAGGGCAACTTCCTGCCCGCTGACGGCGAGACCCAGGGCGAGCTGGTACTACGCGCGCCATGGCTGACCGAGGGGTATTTCAACGAGCCGCAGAAGGGTGCCGAACTCTGGGCCGGTGGCTGGCTGCACACGGGTGATGTGGCGACCCTCGACAGCATGGGCGTGATCGACATTCGTGACCGGATCAAGGACGTGATCAAGACCGGTGGCGAGTGGATCTCCTCCCTGGACCTGGAAGACCTGATCAGCCGTCATGCGGCGGTACGTGAAGTAGCAGTGGTGGGGATCCCCGATCCGCAGTGGGGCGAGCGGCCGTTTGCCCTGCTGGTAGTCCGTGAAGGTCATGTAATCGGGGCCCGGGAACTCAAGGAACACCTCAAGCCGTTTGTGGAGTTGGGGCACTTGAGCAAGTGGGCAATTCCAAGCCAGATCGCCCTTGTTACTGAAATTCCCAAGACCAGCGTTGGCAAGCTCGACAAGAAGCGCATTCGTGTCGACATCAGCGAATGGCAGGCCACCAACAGCACCTTCCTCTCGACGCTTTAAGTGCCTCCTGGCGTGCCCGAAATGGCACGCCAGGCCCACCAAGCAAGCGCTTGGCTTGTCAAATCGAAATTTTCAGCCATCCTTGCCGTGCCGACGGGTGTCGGACTGGCGAAAGGACTGTTCCAGAGTGGCTGGCAGCTGCAAATCACACTTTAGAGGGATCAAGCGCTACTACCTGCTGGCTATAGTCCGCTCAAGGATTTTTAAGAACGGGGCAACCGCACGAACCGGGGCGATGCAACTTTGGAAAGACTTTGGGATGCCATGGCTCCCGGTTATCCACAGCGTTTTTAGAAGTGCTCATGCCATAACAATAAAATGCACATGGAGTAGCGTCGATGACATCAGTAAACCAGTTCTGGCGCCGGGCGAAACTGCCCCTGGCTGTCAGTCTTGCCTCTACGCTCGCCGGGCCAGCATTCGGCGTCAGTTTCAACGTCGGTGAAATCGAAGGTCAGTTCGACTCATCCCTCTCGATTGGTGCCAGTTGGTCTACCGAGCAGCCGAACAAGAACCTCATTGGTGTCAACAACGGCGGCAAGGGTCTGTCCCAGACTTCTGATGACGGTCACCTGAACTTCAAGAGCGGGGAAACCTTCTCGAAGATCTTCAAGGGCATCCATGACCTTGAACTGAAATACGGCGATACCGGTGTTTTCGTCCGTGGCAAATACTGGTACGACTTTGAACTGAAGGACGAAAGCCGTCCGTTCAAGGACATCAGCGACGAGGGCCGCAAGGAAGGCGCCAAGTCCGCCGGCGGCCAGATCCTCGACGCCTTCGTCTACCACAACTACTCCATTGCCGATCAACCAGGCTCCGTGCGTCTGGGCAAGCAGGTCGTGAGCTGGGGTGAAAGTACCTTCATCGGTGGCGGCATCAACTCGATCAACCCGATCGACGTGTCCGCATTCCGTCGCCCGGGTGCCGAGATCAAGGAAGGCCTGATCCCGGTCAACATGTTCTATGTGTCCCAGAGCCTGACTGAAAACCTCTCGGCCGAAGCGTTCTATCAAATTGAATGGGACCAGACTGTCGTCGACAACTGCGGCACGTTCTTCTCCCAGCCGGACATCGTTGCCGACGGCTGCGACAACAATCTGCGCGTGCTGAACAAACGCTCGCAAATTCCGGCCATTGCCCTGGGGCCTCTTGCCGCCAACGGCGTTGACGTCAACGAAGAAGGTGTTCTGGTGCGTCGCGGCCCGGATCGCGATGCCCGCGACAGCGGTCAGTGGGGTGCGTCTTTCAAGTACATGTTTGATCCGCTGGACACCGAGTTCGGCGCCTACTTCATGAACTACCACAGCCGTGCGCCGATCTTCAGCGCCACCGGCGCGCCGCAATCGGTCTACAACACCGCACGCGCGCTGCCCGGCCCGTTCGCGGCACTTGGCCCACTGCTGGTGGCGGGTAACTCGCAATACTTCATCGAGTACCCGGAAGACATCCGTCTGTATGGCTTGAGCTTCTCCACCACCCTGCCTACCGGTACGGCGTGGAGTGGTGAGATCAGCTACCGACCGAACGCTCCGGTGCAGCTCAACTCCACCGACATCCTGTTCGCCGGTGTTCGTCCATTGGGCGGCTCCCTGAGCAACGCCTCGCTGCTCAACGGCGTGCCTGGCCAGGACCTGCACGGGTATAACCGCAAGGAAATCACCCAGTTCCAGACTACCCTGACGCACTTCTTCGATCAGGTCATGGGCGCCAGCCGTCTGACCCTGGTAGGTGAAGTGGGCGTGACCCATGTCGGCGGGCTGGAAAGCTCTTCCGATGTCCGTTACGGCCGTGACCCGGTCTACGGCCCTGGCGAGTTGCCGGCGACCGGTGGGCAGAATACCTGCGTTGCACTCAACAACAGCACCATCAACGGTGCCGGCCCGGGCACGCCGAGGAACAACCTCAGCCGCAACTGCACCGACGAAGGCTTCACCACCGCGACTTCGTGGGGCTACCGCGGCCGCGCCATCTGGGAATACAACGACGTGTTTGCCGGTGTGAACCTCAAGCCGAACGTTGCCTGGTCCCATGACGTGAGCGGTTACTCCCCTGGTCCTGGCGGCAACTTCGAGGAAGGCCGTAAAGCGGTGAGCCTGGGTGTCGATGCCGAGTACCAGAACACCTACACCGCGAGCCTGGCCTACACCAACTTCTTCGACGGCAAGTACACCACCGTGGATGACCGCGACTTCGTTGCGCTCAGCCTCGGCGTGAACTTCTAAGCACAGTATTTTCAGGACGAACGCATAAATGAAAATAACAAAGAGTCTGTTCCACGCCGGTGTTCTGGGTCTTTCGCTGCTGGCGACCAGCGTCATCGCAGCGGTCCCCCAAGCCGAGGCCGACAAACTGGGCAAGAGCCTGACCCCGATGGGCGCTGAAATGGCGGGTAACGCCGACGGTTCGATCCCGGCCTGGAAGCCGATGGCGAAGAACGCCGGTACGGTCGACAGCAAAGGTTTCCTGTCCAACCCGTTCGCCAGCGAAAAACCGCTGTTCACCATCACGGCGCAGAACGTCGACCAGTACAAGGAAAAGCTCGCCCCGGGCCAGTACGCGATGTTCAAGCGCTACCCGGAAACCTTCAAGATGCCGGTCTATCCGTCTCATCGCGGTGCTACCGTGCCGGATGACGTGTTCGCTGCCATCAAGCGCAACGCCACCAACACCAACCTGGTGTCCGGCGGCAACGGCCTGGAAAACTTCGAGAGCGCCGTGCCGTTCCCGATTCCGAAAAGCGGTGTGGAAGTCATCTGGAACCACATCACCCGCTATCGCGGGGGCAGCGTGACCCGCCTGGTGACCCAGGCCACGCCGCAGCCGAATGGCTCGTTCAGCCTGGTGTATTTCCAGGACCAGTTCGTCTTCCGCGACAAGATGAAGGACTACGACCCGAAAAACCCGGGCAACATCCTGTTCTACTTCAAACAGAAAGTGACCGCCCCGGCACGTCTGGCCGGTGGTGTACTGCTGGTTCACGAGACGCTCGACCAGGTCAAGGAACCACGTTCGGCGTGGGTCTACAACGCCGGTCAGCGCCGTGTCCGTCGCGCGCCACAAGTGTCCTATGACGGTCCGGGTACCGCGGCCGACGGCCTGCGTACCTCCGACAACCTCGACATGTTCAACGGTGCACCGGATCGTTATGACTGGAAGCTCGAAGGCAAGAAGGAGCTGTACATCGCTTCCGACAGCTACAAGCTCGACGACCCGAACCTCAAGTACGCCGACATCATCAAGGCCGGCCACATCAACCAGGATCTGGCGCGTTACGAGTTGCGCCGGGTGTGGCATGTGGTTGCCACGTTGAAAGAAGGTCAGCGCCACATCTACGCCAAGCGTGACTTCTACATCGACGAAGATACCTGGCAGGCCGCAGTCATCGACCATTACGACGGTCGTGGCCAACTGTGGCGTGTAGGCGAGGCACATGCCGAGAACTACTACGACAAGCAAGTGCCGTGGTATGCCCTCGAAGCCCTGTACGACCTGCAGTCAGGTCGCTACCTGGCGCTGGGCATGAAAAACGAAGAGAAGTCGGCCTATGACTTCGGCTTCACTGCCACCACCAGCGACTTCACTCCGGCCGCCCTGCGTCAGGATGGCGTTCGCTAAGGTGAACTGAGTAGAGACCGCACCCTCTGAAAACGCCCCGACTGGTTCGGGGCGTTTTTTTTGCTTGTAGACTTTTTGTAGCCATTTGTAGCAATTACCTTCATTCCCTATCCGTTTACGGCTAGTCTGCGGACATCTGCAACGCCGCCACCCGCAATTCAAACAAGAGCCGGCTATGACTGATCTGTCTACACCCTCAGGTTCTGCACAGGTTGCTGTCGCGACACTCGACGGGCGCTTTTTCCGCCCGCCGTTGCCCGACGGCCATGTGCTGCGTCCACGTTTGTGCGAGCGCCTGAGTGCCGGGCTCGCAGGCAGGTTGTTGCTGGTCAGCGCACCGGCAGGGTTCGGCAAGAGTTCGCTGGCGGTGGAGTTTTGTCAGGGCTTGCCGGCACACTGGCAAAGTCTCTGGCTGGGGTTGAGCCCGCGCGACAGTGACCCGGGACGCTTTCTCGAGCGCCTGCTCGAAGGCCTTCAGGACTATTTCCCGCACCTGGGCAGGCAATCCCTCGGGCTGTTGAAAATGCGCCAGCGCCATCAGCCATTCGCGTTCGAAGAATGGCTGGACGGCCTGCTCGACGAGCTGGCCGTGCACCTGTCCACTGCGACGCCATTACTGCTGGTGCTGGATGATTACCATCTGGCCCAGGGGCCGGTGCTGGACCGTTGCCTGCAATTTTTCCTCAATCATCTTCCCGATGGCTTGCTGGTGATGGTCACCAGCCGCCAACGTCCCGACTGGCATCTGGCGCGGCTGCGGCTGTCGCGGCAACTGCTTGAGTTGCATGAACAGGATCTGCGCCTGACCCACGACGAGGCCTTGAGCCTGCTCGACCGGCACAGCAGTTCCTTGCGCGGTGAGGCACTGGAAAACCTGATCCAGCGCAGCGAAGGTTGGGTCGCGGGGTTACGCTTCTGGCTGCTGGCCGCTTCGGAGGCGGGTACCGATGGCGCGCTGCCGCAATCGTTGCACGGTGGGGAAGGGCTGATCCGCGATTACCTGCTCGAAGAGGTTATCGATTGCTTGCCCGCCGAGGTCCAGTCGTTCCTCTATGACACGGCACCCCAGGAACGTTTTTGCAGCGAACTGTGCGATGCCGTTCGCGACGCCCACGACAGCGGGGAGATCCTGCGCTTCCTGCTCGCCCACCAGGTGTTCCTGGTGCCGCTGGACGAACATGGCCATTGGTATCGTTACCACCACCTGTTTTCCGATCTGTTGCGCACGCGTCCGACTTCCCAGTCGATGGTCCCGGCCGCCAGCCTGCACCTGCGCGCCTGCCGCTGGTTCAATGCCCAGGGACTGCTCGATGAGGCCGTGGAGCAGGCCTTGCGTGCCGGTCACCTGGACGTCGCGGCGAACCTGGTGCAGAACCTCTCCGAGGAGCAACTGCTGGCCGAGCAGAATGTCGGCATGCTGCTGCGCTGGAAAATGGACTTGCCTGACAGTTTGCTGATCAGTACGCCGCGACTGATCGTTCTCTACAGCTGGGCGTTGGGCATGGCTTGCCAGCTGGATGCCGCCGAGGAGCTGGCCAGCCATCTGAGCCGCTTCCTGCCAGCTCCGTCGGCCACCGCACAGAAGTCCATGCTTGCTCAATGGCTGGCGTTGAGCGGCATCATTGCCCGTGGGCGCGGCAACCGCGAACTGACGCTGCGGTACTGCCGCGAAGCGTTGGACAGTCTTCCGTCCAAGCGTTACGGCCAGCGCCTGATGTGCCTCTCGACCCTGTCCAACCTGGCCATCGCCGACGGTGATCTGTGGCGGGCGCGGGGGTTGAATCGCGAATCGCTGGAGTTGGCGCAACGCGTCGGCAACCCGTTGTTCGAAGCACTGGCTCACTACGACCGTGCGCGGGTGCTGCAAGCGCGCGGGGAAATCTGTCGGGCGCTGGAGGAGGTCCGTCAGGGCCTGCAACGCCTGCAGAGCCTGTCTGCGCAACGGCTATATGCGGTTCGCGCCCGGTTGACCTTGTACGAGGGTTTTTTGCTGGCCCTGCGCATGCAGCCGCAATCGGCGCGGGTGCGATTGCAGGCAGGGTTGAGCGAGGCGCGTGCCTGTCGTGACATCAGCGTGCTGATCGGCCACTGCGTGATTGCAAGGCTGGAAGGCAGCAGCGGCGAGTTCGCCAAGGCCTTTGCCGAACTGGCCGAAGCCGAGCGGCTCATGCACATCTGGGATGTGCCACCGATTTACTACCTGGCCATGATCACCCTGGTCAAATGTGAACTCTGGCTGGGCCAGGGGCGCACCGACCTGGCCGAAGCCTGGCTGGCGCGTCTGGGGCAGACCTATAACGGCGAAAACGCGGCAGCACCACCGGAGTTCCATCCGCAATTACCGCTGCATATCGAATTGCAGCAAGCTTTGCTGGAAGTCATCCAGGGCCAGCCGATGCTGGCCGAAGGACGATTGAATGCGTTGCTCGAACATGGCCAGCAAAGCGGTCGGCAGATGCTCAGTGCCATGGCGCTGACCCAGAAAGTGGCGTTGTTGCTGGGCAGCGGACGCGAGCCGGAAGCACGCAAGGCGCTGGCCCAGGCGCTGGACGCCGCCGGTGGAGGGGTGCTGCAACCCTTTGAGGGTCTGCTGGCCGAGCACCCGGACTGGCTGCGTGGACAGCTGCAACTCTGCCCGCCAACCCCCGTTTCCCTGAGCCTCAGTGAAAAACTGCCAGCATTGGCTAGCCGTTCCGCAGTGGAGTCCTGCGTGGCCGCGGAACAACTCAGCGCGCGGGAACTGGCGGTCCTGCGCTTGATCGCCCAAGGCTGCTCGAACCAGGAAATCAGCGATCAGCTGTTTATCTCCCTGCACACGGTCAAGACCCACGCCAGTCACATCAACAGCAAGCTCGGCGTTGAGCGGCGTACACAGGCCGTGGCGCGGGCCAAGGAGTTGGGGGTACTGGGTTAAGGATTTTTCACGTTACTTGTCGTGGCCATTGGCTGGATACTCAATTGTGCGAAAATCGCTCGTCCCCGTTTATCGAGCAGGCCCCCGATGTCCCAGCAACCCACTCTCATCCGCGAAACCTTCCCCGTCGGCCCGTTGCAGTGCAACTGCACGATCATCGGCGATCCGGTGACGAAAAAGGCCATCGTTGTCGATCCGGGTGGCAATCATGAGCTGATCCTGGCGCGTCTCGACGCCTTGGGGCTGAAGGTGGTCAGCATCATTCATACTCATGCGCACCTCGATCATTTCCTGGCTTCCGGTCAACTCAAGGAGAAAACCGGCGCTACCCTGCACCTGCACAAGGAAGACCAGTTTCTGTGGGACAACCTGGAAATGCAGTGCCAGATGTTCGGTGTGCCTTACACCCCGGTGCCGTCCCCGGACCGTTGGCTGGCCGATGATGAAGAGCTGGCCTGTGGCTGTGGCGTGGCGCTGCACACGCCTGGGCATACACCGGGGTCGATGAGTTTCTGGTTTGCCGATGCCAAGCTGCTGATTGCCGGTGACACGTTGTTCAAGCGTGGAGTAGGGCGCACGGATTTGTGGGGTGGCGACCAGGCCACCATCGTGCGTTCGATCAAGCAACGTTTGTACACCCTCGACGAGGAGGCGATAGTGGTGGCCGGGCATGGTCCGGATACCCGTCTGGGCGATGAAATGCGCGAAAACCCGTTTGTACGGGCCTGATTTGTAACGAGCGGAATTTTTGTTCCAGAAAGTGATCCAACGCCCGCAAAGGCTGATGCCTTGGTCCGTTGCACCACAGAATGCAAAAAAGTAGGAGCTCTACATGTTCACCACGCGTCGTTTGATTATTCTCGCTACGGCTGTGGCCGTTTTGTCCGGTTGTGCCGCGCCTAACCCTTACGGCGCTCAAGGCCAGGCTCAGGGGCAGGCGGATAGCGGCTCCGAAGGCATGAGCAAGACCGCGAAATACGGTGGTCTCGGCGCTCTGGCCGGCGCGCTGGCCGGTGCTGCCATCAACCACGATAACCGTGGCAAGGGCGCGCTGATCGGTGCGGCGGTGGTCGGTGCTTCCGCGGCCGGTTACGGCTACTACGCCGATCAGCAAGAGAAAAAGCTGCGTGCCAGCATGGCCAACACGGGTGTTGAAGTGCAGCGCCAGGGCGACCAGATCAAGCTGATCATGCCGGGCAACATCACGTTCGCTACCGATTCGGCGAACATTGCCCCAAGTTTCTATCAGCCGCTGAACAACCTGGCGGGCTCGCTGAAAGAGTTCAACCAGAACCAGATCGAGATCGTCGGCTATACCGACAGCACCGGCAGCCGCCAGCACAACATGGACCTGTCCCAGCGCCGTGCCCAGAGCGTGGCAACCTACCTGACCTCGCAAGGTGTCAGCGGTGCCAACCTGAGCGCTCGCGGTGCCGGCCCGGATGGCCCGGTTGCCAGCAACGCTGACGTCAATGGCCGGGCGCAGAACCGCCGTGTAGAGGTCAACCTCAAGGCGATTCCGGGCCAGCAGTATGGTGGTCAGCAGCAAGGTAACGTTCAGCAATATCCATAACACCGCAAAACAAACTGTGGGAGCGGCGGTGCGACGATTCGACTTGCTCGCGAAGAGGGAATATCAGTCGACATTACAGTTGCCTGATACACCGCCTTCGCGAGCAAGCCCGCTCCCACATTTGCATGTGCTGCTTTTTTAGTTGGCTTCTTTCACCGCACTGAGAAACGCACACGTACGTTCCTGTTGCGGGTGTTCGAAGATCTGTGCCGGTGTGCCCTGCTCGTGGATCTGGCCCTTGTAGAAGAAGCACACACGGTCAGCGAACTCCCGGGCGAACCCCATCTGGTGGGTGACCATCAGCATCGTCAGGTTGTGTTCGGCACCGAGCTTGCGGATCACGTTGAGTACTTCGCCGCACAGCTCCGGATCGAGTGCTGAAGTCACTTCGTCGAACAGCATGACTTTCGGCCGCATGGCCAATGCGCGAGCGATCGCCACCCGTTGCTGCTGGCCACCGGAAAGCTGCGAAGGGTAGTGCCCCAGCTTGCTGCCCAGTCCTACCAGCTCCAGCAGATCCGCTGCGCGTTCCCGTGCTTCGGCGGCTTTCATGCCCAGCACTTGCACCGGCGCCTCGATGACGTTCTGCAACGCCGTCATGTGCGGGAACAGGTTGAAGCTCTGGAACACCATGCCGATCTTGCCGCGCACACGGCGGATATGCCGATCATTGGCCGGCACTAGCACGCCATTGCGATTGGGCATGTGTGTCAGCAAATCGTCTTCGATGCGGATCAGACCGTCGTCAATGCCTTCCAGGGTCATCAATACCCGCAACAGCGTGGATTTCCCCGAGCCGCTGGGGCCGATGATCGCGACTTTTTCGCCGGGTGTGACGTCCAGGTTCAAATGGTCGAGCACTGTGAAATTGCCGTAGCTTTTGGTGACGTCCTGGAAGCTGACAATCGGCTTGAGCGCTTTCGGTTGATGCATGGCCGTGGCCTCTTGCGGATGCAGCGGCGTCAGGTTGCCGCGCCGGGAAAGGTCGTTGGAGGTCGAGAGTGGAGAAGTCATTAGCGTAGCTCCAGGCGCAGTTCGAGGCGCCGTACCAGATAAGCCAGGGCGATGCTCAGGGCGAGGAAAAACAGACCGACCATGGTGATCGGCTCCAGGTAACGGAAGTTCTCGGAGCCGATGTTCTTGGCCTGCTGCATGATTTCAACCACGGTGATGGCCGACAGCACTGGCGTGTCCTTGAGCATTGCCACCAGGTAGTTGCCCAGCGGCGGCAGGATCGGCCGCAAGGCCTGGGGCAGGATGATGTTGCGGTAGGCGCTGTACGGTGCGATGTTCAGCGCGGTCACCGCTTCCCACTGCGCCCGCGGCACGGCATCGAGCCCGCCGCGATAGACCTCGGCGATGTAGCAGGCGTAGTGCACGCCGATGCCGATGATCCCCACTTGCATGGCCGTCATGCTGACGCCGTAGTTGGGCAGCACGTAGTAGAGGAAATACACCTGGATCAGCAGCGGTGTGCTGCGGATGAATTCGATCATCCCGGCGATCGGCCACGACAGCCAGTACAGGCGGCTGCGCCGGCCGATGGCGAGGAACAGCCCCAGCACGATGGCGATCAGGAAACCGATCAGGGTAATGCCCACGGTGTTGAGCGAAGCGCGCAGCAAATCGGGGAGGATCTGCCAGGCATAAGTCCAGTCGAACAGGGTCATGACAGACCTCCACGCATCCGGCCGCGCGCCAGCCGACGCTCAATGCTGCGCATGCCGAGGTTGATCGCTTGCGCGAGGATGAAATACATCACCAGCGCCAGGCTGAAGATTTCCAGGGTCTGGAAGGTCGCCTGATCCAGTTGTCGAGCGCGAAAGCTCAGGTCGGACAAGGTGATCAGTGACACCAGCGAAGTATTTTTCAGCAGTTCGATCAGCAGGTTGGTGCCCGGCGGGATGGCCGCGAGCAAGGCCTGAGGCAGAATGATTCGGCGAAAGCGCTTGTAGCCGCTGAAGTTCAGCGCAGTCGCCGCTTCATACTGACCCTTGGCCACGGAGCTGATCGCACCGCGCATCACCTCGGCGCCGTAAGCGCCGATGTGCAGGCCAAGGCCGACGATGGCCACGCTGTAGGGGCTCAGTTCCAGATTGAACGGTGGCAGCGGCAACACGAAGAACAGCCAGAACAACTGCACCAGCAACGACGTGCCGCGAAACACTTCAATGTAGGCGACCGAGAACCAGCTCAGCGGCCGCCACGGCGACATGCGTCCCAGCGCCGCCAGAATGGCCGCGACGATCGCCAGGATAGAGCCGAAGAAGGTTACCTGGAGCGTGACCCAGGCGCCTTGTATCAAAAGCGGAAGTAATTCACCCATTGTTCACACCTGCATGGTTCAACATCCGAAGTCAGCAGGGATAGGCATCGCGCCGCAGCGCCATGCCTGCCTCGACTATTGAGCGCAGAGCTCGGCAGCCGTTTTGCTGGTCACGTTGGATTTGTCGAAGCCGAACGGGGCGACCGTCTTGAGGTGCTCTTCGGAGCCCAGCCACTTTTTCAGTTCGGCGTTGACCGCATCCCGCAGGTCCTTGTCTTCCGGGCGGAAGGCGAGGGCGCCGTAACCGGTATGCGACGGGTCATCTTTGAATTCGGTGACCGCTTCGACCTTTTCACCACCCTTGGCAGCCAGGCCTTTCATGGTCAATTGGGTGCCCACGGCAGCATCGGCGCGACCGGCGCGCACGGCTTGCAACTGCGCGGTGGTGTCCGGCACCTGGAGGATTTGTGCGTCCTTCACCCCGGAATCCCGTGCGTATTTCAGGTTGACCGTGCCGGCCATGATCGCCAGTTTCACATCCGGGTTTTTGGCGATGTCTTCATAGCTGTGCAGATTTTTCGGGTTGCCTTTGGCGGTCAGGAGGGCGTCGGGCAACTGATACTGCGGATCGGTGAAGATGACTTGCTTGCAGCGTTCGGGCGTGATGTACATGCCCGCGGCGATCACGTCGAAACGCCCGGCGCGCAGGCCCGGGATCAGCGAGCCCCACTCGGTCAGCACGCCATCGACTTGCTTGATGCCCATTTTGGCGAAGATGACTTTGGCGATTTCCGGCGATTCACCGGTGACCCGGCCATCGGTCTCGGTAAAGGCGAACGGGGTTTCGTTGGCGTAGCCGATGCGGATGCTGCTGTTTTTCGTAATGGTTTCCAGCGTCGAGGCATGGGCGCTGGCGGCCAGGCCGAACATCGCGCAAGCCACGAACAGGTGACGCAAGACATGGGGAGTGCGGGGAATGGAATTGCTCATCGATAAAATCTCCTGTTTCTTGTGGACCCGTCTTTGACGGCTCTGTGGTAGGAGGCAGTGTGACAAGAGCAAAGCGTACGAGGGCTGGTCCACCTGTTGAGCCGAAGCGTGGAGAGACAGTTCCGGTACAGATCGATTGATTGTTGTTGGCGGCTGGTTCAGCAGCCTGTGCATCGACCTTGTACCGAGCATACAAAAGCCCTGCGCCACATTGCATTGCACTAGGACAATTGCTTTGCAGGGGTTCTCGCGGGATGCTGTCGGCACTGGCAAACACGTGGGTTCGGCGCTGATGGACAAGTGGAAGGCAGCATTGGAAATCGCCCGCAGCGGCGAGTCGAAATACAAGATCCTGGTCCAGGCGATCGCCGACGATATCGAGCAGGGTGTACTGGCCAATGATCAGCGGTTGCCACCGCAACGTAATGTTGCCGACGCCATGGGCATCAGTGTGCAAACCGTCACCAATGCCTACAAGGAGCTCGAGCGCCAGGGCCTGGTCAGGTGTGAGGTCGGGCGCGGCAGTTTTGTCTCGCGGCGAATGAGCGACCGGGTCGCCACTTATATTCTCGACAGCCCTGAACGGGCGCTGGTGGATTTTTCCATCACACGGATCATGCACACCCGAGAGCATGATCAGTTCTGGCGCGAAACCTGTCGCGAACTCAGCACCGAAGAGGATCAACCCTGGATTCACGCATTTCGCCCGATTGCCGGTTTTGAGTCGCACCGTGAAGCGGCAATGCACTGGATCGCTCGGCAAGGCCTGCGGGTCGAGCGCGACGACATCCTGATCACCAACGGCGCCGCCCACGGAATTTTCCTGGCGTTGGCATCCCTTGCCGGCCCGGATGACGTGGTGCTTTGCGAAGGCTTGACCGACCACGGCGTGATCGGTAATTCCCAGGTGCTCGGGTTTACCCTCAAGGGCCTGGAAATGGACCGCTACGGCATCGACCCGGAACATTTCGAGGACATGTGCAGCAATGAGCGGATCACCGCGCTGGTCTGCACACCGAACCTCAACAACCCGACCACCAGCCTGATGCCGGACAACCGTCGGCGCGAAATAGCCGAGATTGCCCGGCGCTTCGGCGTGCACATCATCGAAGACGACGTCTACGGGCCGCTGCTCGATGAGCGCCGCGCACCGCCGATCAGCCATTACCTGCCGGAGCTGTCGTTCTATTGCACCAGCATGACCAAGTCAGTGCTCACCGGTTTGCGCGTCGGTTACCTGGTGATGCCCAAGCGCCTGGCGCTGCGCACCGAGAGCATTTTGCGGGTTAACAGCTGGATGGCCACGCCCATGGTTTCGGAAATCGCCACGCGCTGGATTCGCGACGGGCGCGCCGACACGCTGGTGGAGTTGCAACGCAAGTTATTGGGCGGGCGTCAGGCGATGGTCAGCGAATACCTTGGCGAATACCTGCTCGGCCAGCACCCGCATGCGTTGAATGCCTGGATCGGCATTCCGCCGCACTGGGAGCTCGACAGCCTGGTGCGCGCGCTACGGCACAAGCATATTGCGGTCACTTCACCCGACCCGTTCACCGTGCGCGGCACGCCGCGGCCACGGGCGGTGCGAGTGTGCGTCGGTGCCGAATGCAGTGACGAGGAAATGCGCGATGCGCTGATGGGCATGCGCGAGATCTTCGGCCAGTACCCGCAAATCCATGACTTTTGAGGTGAAAAAAAGACGCCGAAATTTTGTCGACTAAATTGCCCTAGTACATTCAGCGCGACAATCCAGCCCTCTTAGACTGCGCCCAATACCTCTTCGGGATGCGGTCATGTCAGCGCTACAGCTCAACGATATTTACCTCGCCCGCCAGCGCATCGCAGCGTTGGTCCGGTGTACGCCCATGGAGCCTTCGCCCAGCCTGTCGCGGCATGTGGGCGTGCCGGTGTACCTCAAGCTCGAATCCCAGCAAATCACCGGCAGCTTCAAGTTGCGCGGCGCGAGCAATGCCGTGGCGCAGCTCAGTGCCGCGCAGAAGGCGCGTGGCGTGGTCGCCGCGTCGACCGGCAATCATGGCCGGGCGCTCGCTTACGCCGCATCGCAACACGGCGTGAAGGCGACAATTTGCCTGTCGCACCTGGTGCCGGGCAACAAGGTCCAGGCCATTCGCGATCTCGGCGCTGATGTGCGCATCGTCGGCCAGTCCCAGGATGACGCTCAGCGTGAAGCCGAGCGCATTGCCCATGAGCAAGGCGCAACGCTGCTGCCACCGTTTGACCACCCGGCGATCATCGCCGGGCAAGGCACGCTGGGGCTGGAAATCCTTGAGCAGCAGCCGGGCGTCGCCCATGTGCTGGTGCCGTTGTCCGGCGGCGGTCTGTTCGCCGGCGTGGCGCTGGCGCTGAAAAGTGCCAACCCGCAGATCGTCACCCACGGCATCAGCATGCAACGCGGTGCGGCCATGCACGCCAGTCTTGCGGCCGGCTGTCCCGTGGAAGTCGAAGAGCTGCCGACCCTGGCTGACTCGCTTGGCGGCGGCATCGGCCTGGACAACCGCTTCACCTTTGCCATGACCCGCGATACCTGCGATCACCTGCATCTGCTCGGCGAAGCCTCCATCGCCAATGCGATCCGCCACGCCTACCGCGAAGAGCGCCTGGTGCTGGAAGGGGCGGCGGCGGTGGGGATTGCCGCGCTGCTCGAAGGCTTGATCGCGCCGCGCGGGCCGGTCGTGGTGGTGGTCAGCGGACGCAACGTCGATATCGATCAGCACCTGCGCGTGCTGACCGGTGCCGATGCATGAATTCCCACAATATCGACTCAATGGAGTGCCGCGTTGATGAGTGAAATCACCTTGTTGAGCGAAGCCGATCTGCGTGCCTGCGTGGCGCTGGATCTGCCGAGCATCGAAGCCATCGAGCAGGCCTTCGTGCTGCTCGCCACTGCCGCTGTGGCCATGCCGCCGATCCTGCGCCTGGACATTCCTGAACATAACGGTGAAGTGGACGTGAAGACCGCCTACCTGCCGGGCCTGGAGCGCTTTGCGATCAAGGTCAGCCCGGGTTTTTTCGACAACCCGAAAATCGGGTTGCCGAGCCTCAACGGCATGATGATGTTGCTGTCCGCGCGCACCGGTCTGCTGGATGCCTTGCTGCTGGACAACGGCTACCTGACCGCCGTGCGTACAGCGGCGGCCGGGGCCGTGGCGGCGCGGGCGCTGTCGCGGGAAGACAGCCGCAGTGTGGCGCTGATCGGTGCCGGTGAGCAGGCCGCGCTGCAACTGCAAGCCCTGCGCCTGGTGCGGCCGATCGACAGCGTGCGGGTCTGGGCGCGGGACACCGCCAAGGCGCAGGCCTTCAGTGTCGAGCTGGCTCGCGACAGTGGCCTGGCGGTCAAGCCGTGCACGAGCATCGATGAGGCCATGGCCGATGTCGACATCGCAATCACCTGTACGCCGAGTCGCGAGCCGTTGATCGATGTGCGCCATTTGCACCCCGGCCTGCACATCACCGCCATGGGCTCGGACGCCGAGCACAAGAACGAAATTTCCCCCCGTGCGCTGGCGCAGGTCGACCGCTACGTGGCCGATCGTTTGAGCCAGACGCGCATTCTCGGCGAGCTGCATCACGCCCTCGCGGCGGGCGTGGTCAGCGACGAATCGGGTTTCGCAGAACTTGGCCAGGTGCTGGCCGGCCAACGGCCCGGTCGCACGCACGCAACGCAGATCACCTTGTGCGACCTCACGGGCACCGGCGCCCAGGACACGGCCATGGCTAACCTGGCCTTCGAGCGCGCGCGTTCGGCGGGCAAAGGATTTCAGTTCGGCAGTTAAACCGTTTTTTCATCCGTGCGTCATTTATCAGAGGGCATGTGCATGTCTCAGATAGTCGTCAATCTTCCGTTCCAGCGGGAGGAATACGCCCTGCGTCTGGCCAAGGTGCGAGCGGCCATGCAGGCGCAGGGCATCGAGCTGTTGCTGGTCACCGATCCGTCGAACATGGCCTGGCTGACCGGCTATGACGGTTGGTCGTTCTACGTTCATCAATGCGTGCTGTTGGCCCTCGATGGCGAACCGGTGTGGTTCGGTCGCGGCCAGGACGCCAACGGCGCCCGGCGCACGGTGTTCATGCAGCAAGAGAACATCGTCGGTTACCCGGACATCTACGTGCAGTCGCGGGAACGCCATCCGATGGATTATCTGTCGCGGGAGGTGATCAGCGCCCGGGGTTGGGATGCGCTGACCATCGGCGTGGAGATGGACAACTATTACTTCAGCGCCGCCGCGTTCCTGTCGCTGCAGAAAAACCTGCCGAAGGCCCGATTGATCGACGCGGTCGGGCTGGTGAACTGGCAGCGGGCGGTCAAGTCGCCGCAGGAAATCGCCTACATGCGCATCGCCGCGCGCATCGTCGAAAAGATGCACGGGCGGATCCTCGAACGGATCGAACCGGGCATGCGTAAAAACGAACTGGTGGCGGAAATCTACAGCAGCGGCATCCTCGGTGCGGACGGCCACGGCGGCGATTATCCGGCCATCGTGCCGCTGTTGCCGACGGGGGCGGATGCCAGTGCGCCGCACCTGACCTGGGATGATTCACCCTTCGAAAAGGGCGCCGGCACCTTCTTTGAAATCGCCGGTTGCTACAAGCGTTATCACTGCCCGTTGTCGCGCACGATCTACCTGGGCAAGCCGCCGCAGCACTTCCTCGATGGCGAGAAAGCCGTGGTCGAAGGCATTGCCGCCGGTCTAGAAGCCGCAAAACCGGGCAACACCACCGGCGACATCGCCGTGGCGTTTTTCAAGGTGCTGGAGAAGTTCGGTATCCACAAGGACAGTCGCTGCGGCTACCCGATCGGTATCAGTTATCCACCGGATTGGGGCGAGCGCACCATGAGCCTGCGTCCCGGCGACACCAGTGTGTTGCAACCGGGCATGACGTTCCACTTCATGCCGGGACTGTGGATGGATGACTGGGGGCTGGAGATCACCGAGAGCATTCTGATCACCGAAACCGGCGTCGAGACGTTGTGCAATGTGCCGCGCCAATTGTTCGTGAAGGATTGAGCCATGAGTGAACTGCCAGACAACCCGATCAGCGCCACGGTGGATTTCAGCCGCGAAGGTGTGCAGCACGGTTTTCTCAAACTGCCATATTCCCGGGACGATTCCGCCTGGGGCGCGGTGATGATCCCGGTCACGGTGATCCAGCGCGGTCAGGGACCGACCGCGCTGCTCACCGGCGGTAACCACGGTGACGAATACGAAGGCCCGGTGGCGCTGAGCAAGCTGGCGCAAAGTTTGACGGCTGCCGACGTCAACGGACGGGTGATCATCGTTCCGTTCATGAACACCCCGGCGTTCCACGCCGGGCGGCGCACGTCGCCGATCGACAAGGGCAACCTCAACCGCAGCTTTCCCGGCAAGCCTGACGGCACGGTGACCGAGAAGATCGCCGACTATTTCACCCGCACTTTGCTGCCACTGGCCGACATCGTGCTGGACATCCACTCCGGTGGGCGCACCCTGGATTTCTTGCCGTTCGCCGCGTGTCATGTCCTGCCGGACAAACAGCAACAGGCGCAATGCGAGGCCGGCATGCGTGCGTTCAATGCGCCGTACAGCATGCGCATGCTCGAACTCGATGCCGGAGCGATGTACGACACCGCCGCCGAGTCCCAGGGCAAAGTCTTCGTCACGACCGAGTTGGGCGGCGGCGGTTCGTCCACGGCGCGCAGCGTGGCGATAGCCGAGCGCGGGGTACGCAATCTGCTGGTGCACGCCGGGATTCTTGAGGGCGAAGTGCAGACGGCGCCGTCGATCATGCTCGACATGCCCGACGGCGATTGCTTCATCGCCAGCGAGCACGACGGCTTGCTGGAAATGTGCTGCGACCTGGGCGATAACGTGAACAAGGGCGACGTGATCGCCCGCGTCTACGACGCTACCCGCAGCGGCGTTGCTCCGGTGGAATACTGCGCGGCGCGCAGCGGTTTGCTGGCGGCGCGACACTTTCCGGGGTTGGTGGGCTGTGGCGATACCATTGCGGTCATCGCGGATGTATTGACCTAAACCCTATCCTGTGGGAGCGGGCTTGCTCGCGAAGAGGGCGTGTCAGTCAACATTGATGGTGTCTGACACACCGCCTTCGCGAGCAAGCCCGCTCCCACAGGGTTCCCCTACATTCAGGAGATTCCCGGCCCATGCACAAACTCGATCGCTATGACCTGAAAATCCTGCGAATCCTCGCTGACGACGGGCGTATCACCAAGTCGAGCCTGGCCGAGGCGATCAATCTTTCGGTGACCCCGGCCTGGGAGCGTGTACGCAAGCTCGAAGCCCTCGGATTGATCAAGGGCTATCGCGCGCAGATCGACTGGAACGCGGTGTTCAAAAGTCAGCAAGTTCTGGTGGAAATCACCCTGGCCCGGCACACCGCGCAGGACATGCGACGCTTCGAACAGCGCATGAGTGAAGCCCCCGAAGTCGCCTTCTGCTATGCCACCGGTGGCGGCGTCGACTACATGGCGATGATCCAGGCTCCGGACATCGATTATTACCAGCGCTTCATCGACCAACTGTTGCTCGACGACCTGGGCATCGAACGCTATTTCACCTACATCGTCACCAAAACCATCAAGACCGGTGGCGCCTTGCCGGCTGAGCTATCCCAAGATTCCTGAAATCACCACAAATCAAAAAATGTGGGAGCGGGCTTGCTCGCGAAGAGGGGACTTCAGTTAACCATACGTACCTGACACACCGCTTTCGCGAGCAAGCCCGCTCCCACAATGGATTTGTGTCGATTCGAGAGCCGAATTCATACCGCAAAAATCCGCTGTTCACCCCCGCCCAATCAGAAAAAACCACCTGCAGCACACCCTCCGAACGCCAAATTCCGAAGGCCCGGCTGCCCTAGCATGGTTCCACGCACACGGATTGGAGTGAACACCATGACTTACAAACATCCCCTGCTGTTCAAGGCCCTTTGCTACGTCGATGGTCATTGGGTCCATAGCGATAGCGGCCACAGCATCGCCGTGCATAACCCGGCTGATCAAAAACTGATCGGCCATGTCCCGATGCTCGATCAACCGCAGATCGTCGCCGCCGTCGATGCCGCGCACCGCGCGTTCGCCGGCTGGCGCGAGCAAAGCCTGGAGGCTCGCGGCGTGATTCTGCGGCGCTGGGCGGCATTGATTCTTGAGCATCAGGAAGATCTGGCGCGGATTCTCAGCCTGGAGCAGGGCAAGTCCCTGGCCGAGTCCCGTGGCGAAATCGCCTACGCCGCCAGTTTCATTCCGTGGTTTGCCGAGGAGGCCCGACGCTTGTATGGGCAAAACATTCCCAGCCACATTCCCGGTGCGCACCTGGGCACGGTCAAGGAACCCGTCGGTGTTTGTGCATTGCTGACCCCGTGGAATTTCCCCTCGGCAATGATCACCCGCAAAGCCGCCGCAGCCCTGGCCGCCGGGTGCACCGTGGTGATCAAGCCGGCGCATGAGACGCCGTACTCGGCGTTCGCCCTGGCGCAACTCGCCGAGGAAGCGGGTTTTCCGGCCGGCGTGTTCAACGTGGTGCTGGGCGAGCCGCAGATGACCATGCAAACCCTGGTGCAGGACCTGCGCGTGCGCTCGGTCAGTTTCACCGGCTCGACCCGCGTCGGTAAGTTGGTGCTGCAAGCCGCAGCTCAGGACGTGAAAAAGGTTGCGCTGGAATTGGGCGGCAATGCGCCGTTCATTGTCTGTGCCGATGCCGACCTTGAGCTGGCGGTGAAAGTCGCGGTGGCGGCAAAGTTCCAGACCTCCGGCCAGGATTGCTGTGCGGCAAACCGCATCATGGTCGAACGATCGGTTTATCCGCAGTTTCTCAAGCGATTTGCCGTTGCCGTGCGTGAGTTGAAGGTCGGTCCGGCCATGATCGGCGACCGCGAGCAACAGGTCGATGTCGGACCGTTGATGCACCAGGCGGCCTTCGATGTCACCACCGAACGTGTCGCCGATGCCCTGCAACACGGCGCGCAACGACTGGTGGGTGGGGAGGCTCATGCCCTTGGCGGCTTGTTTTACCAGCCAACGGTGCTGGCCGACGTCACGCCGCAGATGCGCATCTACCGCGAGGAAAATTTCGCGCCGATTGCCGGGGTGATGCCGTTCGACACCCTCGATCAGGCCGTCGAGATGGCCAACGACACCGAATATGGTCTGGCCGCCTACATTTGCTCCAATCGCCTGGACCTGATTTACCCGCTGATCCGCCGGCTCGACCACGCCATGGTCGCCGTCAATGGCGTCAAGTTCACCGGTCATCCGATCCCGTTCGGTGGCATGAAAGCCTCGGGGCTGGGCCGTGAAGGCGGCACCGAAGGCTTCGAAGCCTTTGTCGAAACCAAATACTTTTGTCTGCATCATCAAGGCCAGTTCTAAGGCCAGTTCTCAGGAGATTGCCATGAACCAAGAACTCGACTCGCTATTCGAACAAGACCGTGCGCACTTCATGCACCCTTCGACTCACGCCCATGACCACGCCAGCGGCGCACTCAAGGGCCGCATCATCACGGGCGCCTCGGGGATCCGTATCCGCGATCACGAAGGCCGCGAACTGATCGATGCCTTCGCCGGCCTGTACTGCGTGAACATCGGCTATGGCCGAACCGAAGTGGCCGACGCGATCTACAGGCAAGCCAAGGAACTGGCCTATTACCACACCTACATGGGGCACTCGACCGAGGCAATCATCGAGCTGTCGAGCCGCATCATCGACTGGGCGCCAGAAGGTATGAAGAAGGTCTACTACGGCCTCTCCGGTTCCGACGCCAACGAAACCCAGATCAAACTGGTGCGCTACTACAACAACGTGCTGGGGCGCCCGCAGAAGAAGAAAATCATCTCGCGCGATCGCGGTTATCACGGCTCGGGCATCATGACTGGCAGCCTGACCGGCCTGCCGAGCTTCCATCAGCATTTCGACCTGCCGGCCGAAGGCATCAAACACACCGTATGCCCGCACTGGTATCGCAAGGCGCCGACCGGCATGGATGAAGCAGCGTTCGTGCGCTACTGCGCCGACGAACTGGAAAAAATGATCCTCGCCGAAGGCCCGGACACCGTTGCCGCCTTCATCGGAGAGCCATTGATGGGCACCGGCGGAATCATCGTTCCGCCGGCCGGCTACTGGGCCGCGATCCAGGCGGTGCTGAACAAGTACGATGTGCTGCTGATCGCTGATGAAGTGGTCTGCGCCTTCGGTCGCCTGGGCTCGAAGATGGGCAGCCAGCGTTATGGCATGCGCCCGGACCTGATCACCACGGCCAAAGGCCTGACCAGCGCTTATGCGCCTTTGTCGGCGGTGATCGTCGGTGAAAAGGTCTGGGACGTGATCGAAAAGGCTTCCGAGTCCCAGGGCGCCATGGGCCATGGCTGGACCTATTCCGGGCACCCGATCTGCGCGGCGGCGGCCTTGGCCAACCTCGACATCCTGGAGCGGGAAAACCTCACGGCCAACGCCGACAAGGTCGGTGCCTATCTCAATCGGCGCATGCGCGAAACCCTTGAAGGCCATCCGCTGGTGGGCGAAGTGCGCGGTGACGGCATGCTCGCGGCGGTCGAGTTCATGGCTGATCGTGAACAGCGCACGCCATTCGATACCGCCCTGAAGGTCGGCCCTAAAGTCTCGGCGGCGTGCCTGGAGCGCGGCATGATCGCCCGGGCGATGCCCCATGGCGACATCCTTGGTTTTGCACCGCCGCTGGTCCTGACCGAGGCTGAAGCGGATCTCATCGTTGGTATCACCAAGGATGCGATCGATCAGGTGGCCGGCGAAGTCTTGGGCTGATCATCTGATGTCCCATCGCGGGCAAGCCCGCTCCTGAACACAGGTTTTGTGGGCGACATCAATCACTGTGGGAGCGGGCTTGCCCGCGAAGAGGCCGGGACATTCAACCGAGATGTCCGATCAGAAATAAAAAAGCCCCCGGACAAATGAATGTCCGGGGGCTTTTTACATCGCGCGAAACCTGATTATTTCTTCAGGCCGTAATGCTCATCGAGCATGCCCGGCGAGTTCGGGGTTTTAGGGGCGTAGTCGCGAGGCGGCTCCTGATTGCGCGGTGGCGTCAGGCGTTCCCGTGGAGCCTGCGCCGCGTCGGCGTGCAGGGAGGCCAGCAGGCGTTGGCGAGTCTGTTCGTCCAGGGCCAGGCGGTTGGCACCCTCGGCGAGATGATCTTGCACTTCCTGATAGCTCGCAGTCAGTTTCTTGACCAGTGTCGCGGTGCTGTTGAAGTGGGTTACCACCTCGTTCTGATAACTGTCGAAACGTTCCTGAATATCGTCCAGCTGACGTTGAGTGCTGCTAGGCGCGGCATTCGGCGCAAGGCGAGCGATCAGAAACCCAATGGCGACACCCACAACCAGGGCAAGAGTCGGTAACAACCAAACTAAGAGCGAGTGTTCCACGAGTCCTTCCTCTATAAACGGCTTTGCTTTACGTTAACGGCTCGAACCTGCGCTGTATACCGCGATTCACTCGCAATAGACAGCCACAGACAATTTGCTAGACGAGTCGACCCGATTCGAGGTCACGGAGTTCCTTCCTTGCTTATGCGTGAAACCCCTGTAGTGATTGATGGCCCGGTGGGTCAACTGGAAGCACTGTACCTGGACAACGAGCAGCCTCGCGGCCTGGCGCTCATCTGCCATCCAAACCCGGTGCAGGGCGGCACCATGCTCAACAAAGTGGTCTCGACCCTGCAGCGTACTGCGCGTGATGCCGGTTTGATTACTTTGCGTTTCAACTACCGTGGTGTCGGGGCCAGCGAAGGCTCCCACGACATGGGCACGGGTGAAGTCGATGATGCCCAGGCCGTGGCCGAGTGGTTGCGTGCCAAACATCCAGAATTGCCATTGACGCTGTTCGGTTTCTCTTTTGGCGGGTTTGTTGCGGCAAGTCTCGGCGGGCGCCTGGAAGCGCAGGGCGAGCAGCTCAAGCACCTGTTCATGGTCGCGCCGGCGGTCATGCGCCTGGGGGATCAGGATCAGTTGCCGCAGCACGGTGAACTGACCCTGATTCAGCCGGAAACCGACGAAGTGATCGATCCGCAAGTCGTTTACCAATGGTCCGACACGCTCGAACGTCCCCATGAGCTGCTGAAAGTGGCAGAATGCGGACACTTTTTTCATGGCAAGCTGACCGATCTCAAGGATCTGATCCTGCCGCGTCTCTCGAATTGATTGCAGTCTGACAAGCGATTACCCATGACGACTCGTACCCGTATCCTCACCGGCATCACCACTACCGGCACGCCACACCTGGGCAACTACGCCGGCGCCATCCGCCCGGCGATCGTCGCCAGCCGTGACAGCAATGCCGATTCGTTCTACTTCCTGGCCGACTACCACGCCCTGATCAAGTGCGATGACCCGCTGCGCATCCAGCGCTCGCGTCTGGAAATTGCCGCGACCTGGCTGGCCGGTGGCCTGGATGTCGACCGCGTGACTTTCTACCGCCAGTCCGACATCCCGGAAATCCCTGAGCTGACCTGGCTGCTGACCTGCGTTGCCGCCAAGGGCTTGCTCAATCGCGCTCACGCCTACAAGGCTTCGGTGGACAAGAACGTCGAAACCGGTGAAGACCCGGATGCCGGCATCACCATGGGCCTGTACAGCTACCCGGTGCTGATGGCCGCGGACATCCTGATGTTCAATGCGCACAAGGTGCCGGTCGGTCGCGACCAGATCCAACACGTGGAAATGGCGCGGGACATCGGCCAGCGCTTCAATCACCTGTTCGGCCAGGGCAAAGAGTTCTTCACCATGCCCGAGGCGTTGATCGAAGAGAGCGTCGCCACGTTGCCGGGCCTGGATGGCCGCAAGATGTCGAAGAGTTACGACAACACCATTCCGTTGTTCAGCAGCGCCAAAGAGATGAAGGACGCGATTTCGCGGATCGTCACCGACTCCCGCGCGCCGGGCGAAGCCAAGGATCCTGATAACTCGCACCTGTTCACCCTGTTCCAGGCCTTCGCCACTCCGGCGCAGGCCGACGAGTTCCGCAGCGAATTGTTGCAGGGCCTGGGTTGGGGCGAGGCGAAGAGTCGCCTGTTCCAGCTGCTCGACAACGAATTGGGTGAATCCCGCGATCGTTATTACAAGCTGATCGAGCGTCCGGCGGACCTGGAAGACATCCTGCAGCACGGCGCGAAAAAGGCCCGTGCGGTAGCGACACCGTTCCTCAATGAACTGCGTGAAGCGGTGGGTCTGCGCTCCTTTGTTGCCCAGGCCCAAGTGGCGACGAGCACCAAGAAGAAGGCCGCGAAAGCTGCACGTTTTGTCAGCTTCCGCGAAGACGACGGCAGCTTCCG
The DNA here is from genome assembly GCF_034009455.1 of Pseudomonas sp. P5_109. NCBI lineage: Bacteria > Pseudomonadati > Pseudomonadota > Gammaproteobacteria > Pseudomonadales > Pseudomonadaceae > Pseudomonas > Pseudomonas sp. P5_109. The sequence goes on along the minus strand of NZ_CP125380.1, from coordinate 5,877,630 downwards.
CTTCCGTCTGCTGGCGGCCGATGGCGAACAACTGCTGCTGTCGCGCAACTTCGCCGACGGCAAGACCGCCGGTCAGGTGACCAAGCAACTGCAATCGGGTCAGCCACTGGATGTGCGCAGTGAAGAGCTGGGTTTCAGCGTCTGGCTCGAAGGCGAGTGCGTTGCCGACAGCCCGGCCTTCGCCGACAGCACTGCGCGCGATGCTGCCATTGAAGCTTTACGCATTGCCCTGACGCCAGTTCAGGAATAAACAGCGGCCCGGCTCGACCAAGGGCCGATTGCCATTCCTCCGGGCCGTCGCTACAGTGTCGGCCCGTTTTTGTTGCCTTGCTAACGAATTATGACGCCCCTAGAACGATATCAAGCTGATCTGAAACGCCCGGAATTCTTCCATGATGCCGCGCAGGAAACTGCTGTGCGTCATTTGCAGCGCCTCTACGACGACCTGGTCGCGGCCGAGCAAAACAAACCGGGCCTGCTGGGCAAGCTGTTTGGCAAGAAGGATTTGACCCCGGTCAAGGGCCTGTATTTCTGGGGGGGCGTAGGTCGCGGCAAGACTTACCTGGTGGACACCTTCTTCGAAGCACTGCCGTTCAAGGAAAAGTCCCGCACTCACTTCCACCGCTTCATGAAGCGTGTGCATGAAGAGATGAAGACCTTGGGTGGCGAGAAAAACCCGCTGACCATCATCGCCAAGCGCTTCGCCACCGAAGCCCGGGTGATCTGCTTCGATGAGTTCTTCGTTTCCGACATCACCGACGCCATGATCCTTGGCACCTTGATGGAGGAGCTGTTCAAGAACGGCGTGACCCTGGTCGCGACCTCGAACATCGTGCCGGACGGCCTGTACAAGGACGGCCTGCAACGCGCGCGCTTCCTGCCGGCCATTGCGCTGATCAAGCAGAATACCGAGATCGTCAACGTCGACAGCGGCGTCGACTATCGTCTGCGTCACCTTGAACAGGCCGAGCTGTTCCACTATCCGCTCGACGAAGCCGCCAACGAAAGCCTGCGCAAGAGCTTCCGGGCGCTGACGCCGGAATGCACGGCGGCGGTCGAAAATGACGTGCTGATGATCGAAAACCGTGAAATTCGTGCCCTGCGCACCTGCGATGACGTGGCCTGGTTCAACTTCCGTGAACTGTGCGACGGCCCACGCAGCCAGAACGACTACATCGAGCTGGGCAAGATCTTCCACGCCGTGTTGCTCAGCGATGTCGAGCAGATGAGCGTCACCACCGACGACATCGCCCGACGCTTCATCAACATGGTCGACGAGTTCTACGACCGTAACGTGAAGCTGATCATTTCTGCCGAAGTGGAGCTTAAAGACCTGTACACAGGTGGCCGCCTGAACTTCGAGTTCCAGCGTACTTTGAGTCGTCTGCTGGAAATGCAATCCCACGAATTCCTGGCTCGGGCGCACAAGCCGTAGGACGATTCTGGAAATAAAAAAAGGCCTGCAATTGCAGGCCTTTTTTTGTGCAAAAAAACGCCCGTCATCGCAATCCTTGTAGGAGCCGGCTTGCTGGCGAAGAACGATTACACGGTTTGCCTGTTCAACCGCGGTGTCTGAATCGCCAGCAAGCCGGCTCCTACAATTGATTTTTGTTGGGATTGTGAGACCTATGCAGCCTGCTGAAACTGCTGCCGATACTGGTTCGGCGACAACTCTGTGTGCTGGCGGAACAGCCGTGCAAAGAAGCTCGCGTCGTCATAGCCAACTTCATAGCTGATGGTCTTGATGCTCTTGCGGCTGCCGGACAGCAAGCCCTTGGCTGTTTCGATGCGCAGGCGTTGCAGGTAATGCAACGGCTTGTCGCCGGTGGCGGTCTGGAAGCGGCGCATGAAGTTGCGGATGCTCATGCCGTGTTCGCGGGCGACGTCTTCGAAGCGGAACTTGTCGGCGAAGTGTTCTTCGAGCCAGTGCTGGATCTGCAGGATGATTACGTCCTGGTGCAGTTTCTGTCCGCCGAATCCAATCCGTCCTGGGGAATAGCTGCGCTGCACCTCATACAGAATGTCCCGGGCTACGGCCTGGGACACGTTGGCGCCGCAGAAACGCTCGATCAGGTAAATGTACAGATCGCACGCCGAGGTGGTGCCACCGGCACAGTACAGGTTGTCGGCATCGGTCAGGTGCTTGTCCTGATTGAGTTGCACCTGGGGGAAGCGTTCGGCGAAAGCATTGAAGAAGCGCCAATAGGTGGTTGCTTCCTTGCCATTGAGCAGCCCGGCTTCGGCGAGCCAGAACACGCCGGTGGCCTCGCCGCACAGTACGGCACCGCGCGCATGTTGCTGGCGCAACCAGGGCAGGACTTGCGGGTAGCGTTTGCACAGGCTGTCGAAATCGTCCCAGAACGCGGGGAGCACGATGATATCGGCGTTTTCCAGTCCGCCATCCACCGGAATCAACACATCGCTGAAGGTGTTGACCGGTTTGCCATCGGGGCTGACCAGGCGTGTTTCGAACGCCGGTGTCAGGCCCTGGCCCAGCTGTTTGCCGTAGCGCAGGCTGGCGAGGTGGAAGAAATCCTTGGCTTGCAAGAGGGTGGAAGCGAAAACCCGGTCGATGGCCAGGATGCTGACGCGCCGCAATGGCGTGGAGGCTTGGTTAGACATAATTCAACTTTATTTTTATAGGGGGAAGTGGTCACCAGACGGCTGGATCGTCTTATTTTTTGTCGGTTGTGTCCAGTGTCCTGTATCGGGTGCGAGGCATAGTCTCTGAAGGTCAACTCCTTCTAAAAACAAAGAAAAGGTGCCGCATGATTCCCAGAACCCTGTTCAGTTCCGAGCACGAGCTCTTCCGTGACAGCGTGCGCACGTTCCTCGAAAAAGAGGCCGTGCCGTTCCATGGGCAATGGGAAAAACAAGGCTATATCGACCGCAAACTGTGGAACAAGGCGGGGGAGGCGGGGATGCTTTGCTCGCACTTGCCGGAAGAGTACGGCGGCCTGGGGGCGGACTTTCTCTACAGCGCGGTGGTGATCGAGGAGGTGGGGCGTCTGGGCCTGACCGGCATCGGTTTTTCCCTGCATTCGGACATCGTGGCGCCCTACATCCTGCATTACGGCAGTGAGGCGTTGAAGCACAAGTACCTGCCGAAGCTGGTGTCCGGCGAGATGGTTACCGCGATCGCCATGACCGAGCCGGGTGCTGGTTCCGATCTGCAAGGGGTGAAAACCACCGCCGTGCTCGATGGCGATGAGTACGTGATCAACGGCTCCAAGACATTCATTACCAACGGTTACCTGGCCGATCTGGTGATCGTCGTCGCCAAGACCGATCCGAAGGCTGGCGCCAAGGGCACCAGTCTGTTTCTGGTGGAGGCCAATACGCCGGGCTTCGACAAGGGCAAGCGCCTGGAGAAGGTCGGAATGAAAGCCCAGGACACTTCGGAGCTGTTCTTCCAGGATGTGCGAGTGCCCAAGGAAAACCTGCTGGGCCAGGCCGGGATGGGTTTTGCCTACCTGATGCAGGAATTGCCTCAGGAACGCCTCACCGTGGCCGTTGGTGGGCTGGCGTCAGCCGAAGCGGCGTTGCAATGGACGCTGGACTACACCCGCGAGCGCAAGGCGTTCGGCAAGTCGATCGCGGATTTCCAGAATACCCGGTTCAAGCTGGCGGAGATGGCCACGGAAATCCAGATCGGCCGCGTCTTTGTTGACCGCTGCCTGGAGTTGCACCTGCAAGGCAAACTCGACGTACCGACAGCGGCGATGGCCAAGTACTGGGGCACCGACCTGCAATGCAAGGTGCTCGACGAGTGTGTGCAGTTGCACGGCGGTTACGGGTTCATGTGGGAGTACCCGATCGCGCGGGCATGGGCGGATGCGCGGGTGCAGCGGATTTATGCCGGGACCAACGAGATCATGAAGGAGATCATTGCGCGGTCGCTTTGAAATTGCGGTGACTGGGCGGACGCTTTCGCGAGCAAGCCCGCTCCCACATTCAATCGAGTTTTCCCAGGGGAATACGGTTGAAAATGTGGCAGCGGGCTTGCTCGCGAATGCTGTTTAGCTATCGATCAGGGCGCCGGGTTCGGGTGATCCTTGTGAATCGCCTCGATCCCTTCCAGCACTTCCTTCGACAATTTCAGATCAAAACTGGCGATGTTGCTCTCCAGTTGCTCCATCGTGGTCGCGCCAATGATGTTGCTGGTCACGAACGGCTGCTGCGTCACGAACGCCAGGGCCATTTGTGCCGGGTCCAGGCCGTGCTCGCGAGCCAGGGCCACGTAACGGCTGCAGGCTGCTTCCGACTGCGGGTTGAAATAGCGGCTGAAGCGGCTGTAGAGGCTCAGGCGACCTTTTGGCGGGCGGGCGCCACCTTCGTACTTGCCTGACAGGAAACCGAACGCCAGCGGCGAATAGGCGAGCAGGCCGCATTGTTCGCGGATGGCGATTTCCGCCAGGCCGACTTCGAAGCTGCGGTTGAGCAGGTTATACGGGTTCTGGATCGATACGGCGCGTGGCCAGCCGCGGGCTTCGGCCAGGGCCAGGAAACGCATGGTGCCCCACGGCGTCTCGTTGGACAGGCCGATGTGGCGGATCTTGCCGGCGCGAACCTGCTCGTCCAGCGCTTCGAGGGTGTCCTCCAGTGGAGTCAGGTTGGCTTCGGTCTGGTGCTTGTAGCCCAACTGCCCGAAGAAGTTGGTGCTGCGCTCTGGCCAGTGCAACTGGTACAGGTCGATGTAGTCGGTCTGCAGGCGCTTGAGGCTGGCGTCCACGGCTTCGGTGATGTGCTGGCGATTGTGCCGAAGGTTCTTGTCGCGGATGTAGTCGATGGTGTTGCCGGGGCCGGCGATCTTGCTGGCCAGGATCCAGTCGGCGCGGTCGCCGCGGCTTTTGAAGTAATTGCCGATATAGCGTTCGGTGGTGGCGTAGGTCTCGGCCTTGGGCGGCACCGGATACATCTCGGCGGTGTCGATGAAGTTGATCCCGGCACTCTTGGCCCGTTCAATCTGGGCGAAGGCGTCTGCCTCGCTGTTTTGCTCGCCCCAGGTCATGGTTCCGAGGCAGAGGGCACTCACGTTCAGATTGGTGCGGCCTAGCTGGCGATAGTCCATCGGGTGCTCCTTGGGCAAAACAATCATAAAAGCAGGTTGAATTATTTTTCGCAATCTGCATAATTGCGCACCTCTTTCTGCAGTGGAAGTGATGCGCCGCCGCCGAAGAATCTTGCCGTTGAACGGACGCGCCGACCCGAGCCCCCGAAAGCGTCTGTATCCGGCTGCCTTTGACTTGTCAAAGTACGCACTATTCAGTAAGATCCGCCGTCTAATTTACAGGGCGGCCCCTGAGGCTATAAAGAATGAAGACTTTTACTGCTAAACCGGAAACAGTAAAGCGCGACTGGTTTGTCGTCGACGCTGCTGGTCAGACCCTGGGTCGTCTGGCCACCGAAATCGCGAGCCGTCTGCGTGGCAAGCACAAGCCTGAGTACACTCCTCACGTTGACACCGGCGACTACATCGTCGTAATCAACGCTGAGCAGATCCGTGTTACCGGTGCTAAAACCACTGACAAAATGTACTACTCCCACTCCGGTTTCCCGGGCGGCATCAAGTCGATCAACTTTGAAAAGCTGATCGCCAAGGCCCCTGAGCGCGTGATCGAGACCGCGGTCAAAGGCATGCTGCCTAAGAACCCGCTGGGTCGCGACATGTACCGTAAGCTGAAAGTCTATGCGGGCGCTGCACACCCACATACTGCTCAGCAGCCCCAAGAACTGAAGTTTTAACGGAATAGTACATTATGTCGGCGACTCAAAATTACGGCACTGGCCGTCGCAAGACCGCAACCGCACGCGTTTTCCTGCGTCCGGGTACTGGTAACATCTCCATCAACAACCGTTCGCTGGATAATTTCTTCGGCCGCGAAACTGCCCGCATGGTAGTTCGTCAGCCGCTGGAATTGACTGAGACTGTCGAGAAGTTCGACATCTACGTCACCGTGATCGGCGGTGGTGTGAGTGGTCAAGCTGGCGCAATCCGCCACGGCATCACTCGCGCTCTGATGGACTACGACGAGACTCTGCGCAGCGCCCTGCGTAAAGCCGGCTTCGTAACCCGCGATGCTCGTGAAGTTGAACGTAAGAAAGTCGGTCTGCGTAAAGCGCGTAAGCGTCCGCAGTACTCGAAGCGTTAATTCGCTTTCACGTTCAAAAAAGAACGCCCAGTTTCCTCACGGAGCTGGGCGTTTTTTTATGTCTGCGATTTATCAAAGAATTGCGCTGTGACAACTTGCCACATCCGCAGACGCCCTATACTACAAGGCTTGGGGGTGATGGGCTCCGGTAATTACCTTGTCAGAATTGGGGCTTTTCATTACCATTCGGCAAAATTTTTATAAGTACATAGATTTACTTAGTAGATGCCTGATTTAACAGGCCACAAAGCTGATGGGAGAGGACTGAATGAGCAATGACGGCGTGAATACAGGCCGGCGTCGCTTCTTGGTAGCAGCCACATCCGTGGTGGGTGCTGCAGGAGCGGTGGGGGCTGCGGTCCCGTTCGTGGGGTCATGGTTTCCCAGTGCCAAGGCGAAAGCCGCAGGTGCACCGGTGAAAGTGAATGTCAGCAAAGTCGAGCCAGGCCAGCAGATGATTGCTGAGTGGCGCGGCCAGCCGGTGTTCATCGTCCGCCGTACACCGGAAATCCTGGGGAACCTGAAGAAGATCGAGGGCCAGCTCGCTGACCCGGAGTCCAAGAGCTCGACACAACCGACTTACGTTGATCCGGAAACCCGTTCGATCAAACCCGAGGTCCTGCTGCTGATCGGTATCTGCACGCACCTGGGTTGCTCGCCGACCTTCCGTCCTGAAGTGGCGCCTGCGGATCTGGGTAAAGACTGGGTAGGTGGCTATTTCTGCCCTTGCCACGGTTCCCACTACGATCTGGCTGGCCGCGTCTACAAGTCGCAACCTGCGCCTTTGAACCTGCCAGTGCCCCCGCATTCCTATGAGACCGATGAAATTATTATCATTGGCGTCGATACGGAGAAAGCGTGATGAGCAAATTCATGGATTGGGTTGATGCACGCTTTCCCGCGACCAAGATGTGGGAAGACCATCTCAGCAAGTATTACGCTCCGAAAAACTTCAACTTCTTCTACTTCTTTGGCTCCCTGGCGCTGCTCGTTCTGGTCAACCAGATCGTTACCGGTGTCTGGCTGACCATGAGCTACAACCCGTCGGCGGAAGAGGCGTTCGCTTCCGTCGAATACATCATGCGTGACGTCGAGTACGGCTCGATCCTGCGTCTGCTGCACTCCACCGGTGCTTCGGCGTTCTTCATCGTGGTCTACCTGCACATGTTCCGTGGCCTGCTCTACGGTTCGTACCAGAAGCCGCGTGAGCTGGTGTGGGTCTTCGGCATGCTGATCTACCTGGCGCTGATGGCTGAAGCCTTCATGGGTTACCTGCTGCCGTGGGGCCAGATGTCCTACTGGGGTGCCCAGGTGATCATCTCGCTGTTCGGTGCGATCCCGGTCATCGGCAACGACCTGACCCAGTGGATTCGTGGTGACTACCTGATTTCCGGTATCACCCTGAACCGCTTCTTCGCCTTGCACGTGGTTGCCCTGCCGATCGTTATCCTGGGTCTGGTGGTGCTGCACATCCTGGCGTTGCACGAAGTCGGTTCGAACAACCCGGACGGCGTGGACATCAAGAAACACAAGGACGAAAACGGCATACCGCTGGACGGCATTGCCTTCCACCCGTACTACACCGTGAAAGATATCGTCGGCGTGGTGGTGTTCCTGTTCATCTTCTGCTCGATCGTGTTCTTCTTCCCGGAAATGGGCGGCTACTTCCTCGAGAAGCCTAACTTTGAAGTGGCGAACGCCTTCAAGACCCCAGAGCACATCGCTCCGGTCTGGTACTTCACTCCGTTCTACGCCATCTTGCGTGCGATTCCGGACAAGCTCCTTGGTGTGATCGCCATGGGCGCGGCCATTGCTGTGCTGTTCGTCCTGCCATGGCTGGACCGTAGTCCGGTCAAGTCGATGCGCTACAAGGGCTGGCTGAGCAAGATCTGGCTCTGGGTGTTCTGCATCTCGTTCGTGATCCTGGGCGTGCTGGGCGTATTGGCTCCAACCCCTGAGCGTACGTTGCTGTCGCAGGTATGTACCTTCCTGTACTTCGCCTACTTCATTCTGATGCCGTTCTACACCAGGCTCGAGAAGACCAAACCGGTTCCGGAAAGGGTGACTGGCTGATGAAAAAACTATTTGCTGTATTGATGCTTGCTGCGCTGCCAGTGTTCGCTTTCGCAGCTGAACACGGTGGTCCGGAGCTGGAAAAAGTCGATATCGACGTTTCCGATAAAGCAGCCATGCAGGACGGCGCGCGTACGTTCGCCAACTACTGCATGGGTTGCCACAGTGCCAAGTTCCAACGCTATGAGCGTGTTGCCGACGACCTGGGCATTCCTCATGAGTTGATGCTGGAGAAGCTGATGTTCACCGGCGCCAAGATCGGCGACCACATGAGCATCGGCATGCAGCCTGCGGACGCCAAGGCCTGGTTTGGCGCGGCGCCGCCGGACCTGACCCTGGTTGCCCGTGTTCGTGGCACCGACTGGCTCTACGGCTACCTGAGGTCGTTCTACGAAGATCCTGCGCGCCCATGGGGTGTGAACAACAAGGTCTTCCCGAACGTGGGCATGCCTAACGTCCTGGCCGGCCTGCAAGGTCGCCAGGTGGTTGGTTGCAAACAGGTTCAGATCGTCGAAGACGGCAAGAAGCAATTTGATCCGTTGACCGGCACGCCATTGACTCATGAAGCGTGCGATCAACTGACCATCGTGCCGAAAAGCGGTGCCCTGACTGCAGAGCAGTTCGATGAGAAGGTCAAGAATCTGGTAACCTTCCTGGCTTACTCGGCTAACCCGGTTAAGCTGCAACATCAGCGCATCGGTACGTACGTATTGTTGTACCTGGCGTTCTTCTTCGTCTTCGCTTACCTGCTCAAGCGCGAATACTGGAAAGACGTGCACTGATAAAGCTTCAAGCTATTGCTGTTAATCGCGCGCGCCCAAGGGCGCCTCTGAAGATGTAGCGAATCTGGTGATCCAGTCGTTACGGGAGGCGCCCTCTGGGCGCGCTCGTTTTTGAGCTTTTCGATAATTTCTACAAGCGAGGAGGATCGCCATGGGCGTGACCAATCGGTTGGCCTGTTACTCCGACCCCGCCGACCACTATTCCCACCGAGTGCGCATCGTACTGGCAGAGAAGGGTGTCAGCGCCGAGATCATTTATGTGGAAGCTGGACGCCAGCCACCTAAACTGATTGAGGTGAACCCTTACGGCAGCTTGCCCACCCTGGTCGATCGCGACCTGGCGTTGTGGGAGTCGACTGTGGTGATGGAATATCTGGATGAGCGTTACCCGCACCCGCCGCTACTGCCGGTTTATCCCGTGGCGCGCGCCAACAGTCGTCTGCTGATACACCGCATTCAGCGCGACTGGTGTGGTCTGGTGGATCTGATTCTGGATTCGCGGACCAAGGAGGCGGCCCGTGCCGTGGCTCGCAAAGAGTTGCGCGAAAGCCTGACGGGTGTGTCGCCACTGTTCGCCGATAAACCGTTTTTCCTCAGTGAGGAACAAAGTCTGGTGGACTGCTGCCTATTGCCAATACTCTGGCGATTGCCGATTCTGGGTATAGAACTGCCGCGGCCAGCCAAGCCGCTGCTTGATTATATGGAGCGCCAGTTTGCGCGTGAGGCATTCCAGGCGAGTCTGTCTGGTGTCGAACGCGACATGCGCTAAGGCTTAAGGAGCCGCTATGAACTCCAGTCGACCTTATCTGGTCCGCGCGCTCTATGAGTGGATTGTGGACAACGATTGCACCCCGCACATGCTGGTCAATTCCGAGTATCCGTCGGTGCAGGTGCCTCAGGGGTTTGCCAGTGACGGACAGATCGTCCTGAACGTATCGCCACAAGCTGTGCGTCACTTGCACATGGATAACGAGGCGGTCAGTTTCGAAGGGCGCTTTGGTGGCGTACCGCACACCTTGTACGTGCCTATTGCTTCGATCCTGGGTATCTACGCCCGGGAGAATGGCCAGGGCATGGTGTTTGATCTGGAATCGCCAATGGGCGAGGACGACGACATCGAGCCGGATGACGATCTCCCGCCACCGGACAGCGAGCCGCCGCGTCCTAGCGGTCGACCGAGTTTGAAGGTGGTGAAATAAAAAAAGGGTGATCCGCAAGGATCACCCTTTTTTTATTTCGCCCCCTTCAAACGATGTAGGAGCGAGCCTGCTCGCGATGGGCGTGAACGATGACGCGGGCTGTCTGAATGAGCGCATTCACCGGACGTTTTTCGCGAGCAGGCTCACTCCTACAGGATGGGGTTCAATCGATGTACTCAAACAGCTTCACAATCTTCTGCACACCGGAAACGCCTTGCACCAAATTGGTCGCCTGCGCAGCTTCCTGTTTGGTCAGCAGACCCAGCATGTAGACAATGCCGTTTTCAGTGACGACCTTGATACGCGAGCCTGGGATGTTCGCGTCGGCGAGCATCTGGGTCTTGATCTTGGAGGTCAGCCAGGTGTCGTTCTGGCGGGCCAGGAAGCTGGAAGGTGGCAGGACTTGCAGTTCGTTGTGCACCTGCTTCACGCGCTGGACCGCGGCTGCGGCCTGTTCGGCCTTGGCCTTGAGGTCTGCGCGGGGTGTTTGCCCGGCGAGCAGCACGACACCGTTGAAGCTGGTGACGACGATATGCGAATCCTTATCCAGGGCCGGGTCGGCCTTGGCGACGTTCACGCCAACTTTAGTGTCGATCAGGGAGTCGTCGATCTTGCTGCCCAGTGTGCGAGTGCCACGGTCATCTTCAATCGGAGCCTCGCGGCTGGCAGTCACCACCGAGGTGCAGCCGCTGATGCCGAGGCACAGGGTCAAGGCCAGTAGGCCAAGGCGATTAGGGGTCATTCTTCACTCCCGAACAATTGGCTGTCGATCAAGTCGCAAAGGCAATGGATCGCCAGCAGGTGGACTTCTTGAATACGAGCGGTGACGTTGGCCGGTACGCGAATCTCGACGTCCTCGGGCAACAGTAGCGACGCCATGCCGCCGCCGTCACGTCCCGTCAATGCTACGACAATCATTTCGCGATCATGTGCGGCCTGGATCGCTTGAATTATGTTGGCCGAGTTGCCGCTGGTGGAGATAGCCAGCAACACATCGCCCGGTTGGCCGAGTGCACGGATCTGTTTGGAGAAGATTTCGTTGTAGCTGTAGTCGTTGGCGATCGAGGTGATCGTCGAGCTGTCGGTTGTCAGGGCGATGGCTGGCAGGCTCGGGCGCTCGCGCTCAAAGCGGTTGAGCAGCTCGGACGAGAAGTGCTGGGCGTCGCCAGCAGAGCCGCCGTTGCCACAGGAAAGCATTTTGCCTTCGTTGAGCAGGGCGTTGACCATGACCTGGCTGGCTTGCTCGATGTGCGGTGCAAGTACTTCCATCGCCTGTTGCTTGGTGTCGATACTGGCCTGAAAAAGCTGGCGAATTCGCGATTGCATGTCCATCTGTGTGACCTTAAGTAGCGCGGCTGTTCGGCACGTGAATGTGCAGCCCGCAAAGCAAAGAGCAAAAGTGTTGGGTGATAGTGTCCGGTTCGCAATGCCGGCGATCAGCCGTCGAAGGCATTCTGTAGCCAGTTCAACTGATCGAGGTGGCTGTCGATGGCAATCACGTCGAAGCGGCAAGGGGAATTGGCCCAACGCGACTCGCGCTGAAGAAAATATTGCGCGGCGAAAATCAGTTTTTGCCGTTTGCGCTCATCGATGCTATCGAGCGCGCCACCCCATTGAGTGTTTTTTCTGTAGCGGACTTCAACGAATACTACTGTATCGCCATCTAGCATGACCAGATCAAGCTCACCGCGTTTACACAACCAGTTCTGCGCCAGCAGGCGCAGACCCTGTTGTTGAAGATGCTCGAGCGCATGGCGCTCGGCATCCTTGCCGCTTTGCTGGCGTGACCTGTCAGGCATCAGCGAGCGGTGTCCGGCAGGCGCTGGATCTGACCATTGGCGAACTGGGCCCAAGGCAACTGACGCACGACCCGCTGGGTCTGAGTCATGCCAAGGCTGCCCGATTCACCGTCGATGCGGCTGTCCGGCAGGGACTTGAGCTGGCCCAGGCGTGGCGCCAGACGATAGGCATCCACACCCATTGCATACAGGCGACCCAGGCTGCCGGCGGCCTGTGGCCACTGGGCGGTGACCTGGCGGCGCAGTGGGTCGTTGGTCTCCAGCAACCATGGCGTTTCGCAGAAGCGAATGCCGTTCATGTCGTTGTACTGGTTGACGTCACCGCTGGCGCTGAACACGTGGGAGGTGGCGTAGACCGGCACATCGCCCGCGTACTGGAAGTTCAGGGTCGGTTTGATCTGTTGGGCCTGTTGCGGCGTTGCGGCAAGGAAGATGAATTCGATGTCCTGGCGGCGCGACGGCTGGGCGGCTACTTGTGAGCCAACAGTGCTTTGCAGGCTCTTGGCGCGACCTTCGCTCTGGCGCAGCTGGAACATATCGGCAATCTGCTGGGCCAACTGTACCGGTTGATCAACACGTTCGGTGGCAACGATGGTGCCGCCATTGGCTTGCCAATCCTGGCTGAATGCCCTGAGCACGCGGTCGCCCCATTCGCCTTTCGGCACCATGATGGCGGCGCGATGCAGGCCGTCGGCGCGGGCGCGGCGCGACACTTCGCGGGCTTCGTCTTCTGCGGCCAAGCCGAACTGGAACAGCTGCGCCGGACCTTGGTCGCCCTCGCTGTAGTTCAGTGCCAGCGTGGTGATCGGCAGTTGCGGGCGAGTACTCAGCTGTTTGACCAGTGGCTTCTCCAGCGGGCCGACGACCAGTTGCACGCCATCGGCCTGGGCCTTGCGGTAGAACTCGTCCATGGAGGTCAGGCGCGAGCTGTCGTAGAACTCGATGGCAGGTGGTTTCTGCCCGGCCTGTTGGGCCTGGTAGTGGGCGGCCATGAAGCCGTCGCGCAGCGCTTTGCCGACCGAGGCCAGTTGGCCGTCCTGAGGCAGCAGCAGGGCGATTTTGGTCAGGGGCTGGCTGGCCAGTTCCTTGAGTTGGGTCAACGCCTGCGGCAACTGAATGGCTGCAGGATGTTTCGGATTCTGCGCGCGCCAGTTGTCGATGGCGGCCTGTTGCTGCTCCAGGGTGCCGGCGGACTTCACCGCCAGCGCCAGGGCCATCCAGCCGCCGAGATCGTCGGTACTGTTCGGCTGCAGCTGCTCGGTCGGCAGCGAAGCGATCAGGGCCCAGATGGCTTCGTGGTTCTTGCTCGCGGCTTCACCCTTGAGCATTGGGGCGATGAAAATGCGCTCGCGAGCCGCGGCAAGGGTCTGGCCATCGGCTTCAAGGGCGCGGGCGTGAACGGTGCCGGTGCGAACCTGTTGCTCGACGGGCAGTTCGCTCAAGCGTTGCATGCTCGGATGGCTCAAGGCAGTCAGCGCAGCTTTGGGCTGGTTGCGAGTCATGGCCAGTTCAGCCGCCAGCGTGCTGGCGAAGACCTGTTGGCCTGGCTTGAGCTGTTCGACAGGCACCTGTTGCAGGATTTGCGCGGACTGGCCGGCATTGCCCTGGTGGTAGGCCAGGTCGGCAGCGCTCAAGCGCAGCAGGGCGGCATCTTCCGGTGATTTGCTTTGGGCGGCTTTCTCAAGCAACTGCTCGATACTGGCGTCCGGTGTCCGTGGAAGTTCGCCAAGGCTGGAGGAGGGCGAGCTGGCGCAAGCCGCCAGCAAGGCAGCGAGGCAGAGGGCAGATAACAGCCGCAGGCAAGCGATCATGTAAGCGTTCCTGATACTCGATCAAATTAGCGTGGAATTGTACCCAAGCACTGGCCGGGGCGCGATGTTAGTGGCGTGAATCGATCAATTTAGCTGGTGTAAATGTTGCGCCAGCGCACAAATGGTCGCCGATGACAGGTTTGCTTGCGCGTATCGTGAGCCTCGCTACGCGCTACAATGGCGACTTTTACCGATCATGAGGTGTGCGCTTTGACTGCTCCAGGTGCTTTGAATTCCGCTGCTGGCTCGCTTTATGTGGTGGCGACGCCCATCGGCAACCTGGATGACATCAGTGCCCGGGCGCTGAAGATTCTGCGTGAAGTGGCCTTGATCGCCGCGGAGGATACCCGCCATTCCCAGCGCTTGATGCAGCACTTCGGCATTTCGACACCATTGGCGGCCTGCCATGAGCACAACGAGCGGGATGAAGGTAGTCGCTTTATCACTCGCCTGCTTGCCGGTGACAACGTGGCGTTGATCTCGGATGCCGGGACGCCGCTGATTTCCGATCCGGGTTATCACCTGGTGCGGCAGGCGCGAGCGGCGGGCATCAATGTGGTGCCGGTTCCGGGTGCCTGCGCATTGATTGCGGCGTTGTCGGCGGCTGGGCTGCCTTCCGACCGTTTCATTTTCGAAGGCTTTCTGCCAGCCAAGGCTGTGGGGCGGCGAGCGCGTCTTGAGCAGGTAAAGGAAGAGCCTCGCACATTGATCTTCTATGAGGCTCCGCATCGCATCCTTGAGTGCCTGCAAGACATGGAGCTGGTGTTCGGCCCCGAGCGCCCGGCACTGCTTGCCCGTGAGCTGACCAAGACGTTTGAAACCCTGAAAGGATTGCCGCTGGCAGAGCTGCGCGAGTTTGTCGAGTCGGACAGCAATCAGCAGCGCGGCGAGTGCGTGGTGTTGGTGGCGGGCTGGTCTGCCCCCGAGGAAGAGGGCGCCGTCAGCAGCGAGGCGATGCGCATCCTCAACCTGCTGCTCGAAGAAATGCCGCTCAAGCGTGCGGCCGCTTTAGCGGCGCAAATTACCGGCGAGCGAAAGAATGTGCTGTACCAGATCGCGCTGGATAAACAAAAGGCTGAGTAAAACCCGACGCGCAGGCGTGCCCAAAGGCGCTTAACGCTTGTTCTTCGGGCGCTCTGCCGGTAACCTTCGCGGCGGAGAGTCGATCGGACAGTCGCTGCCCTCTATGAAAATTAGGGGGGGGAGGAAAGTCCGGGCTCCATAGGGCGAAGTGCCAGGTAATGCCTGGGAGGCGTGAGCCTACGGAAAGTGCCACAGAAAATAACCGCCTAAGCGCTTCGGCGCCGGTAAGGGTGAAAAGGTGCGGTAAGAGCGCACCGCACGTCTGGCAACAGTTCGTGGCTAGGTAAACCCCACTTGGAGCAAGACCAAATAGGGTCCCAAGGCGTGGCCCGCGCTGGGACCGGGTAGGTTGCTAAAGATGTCCAGTGATGGCCATCGTAGACGAATGACTGTTCAAGACAGAACCCGGCTTACAGATCGACTCTCCACCTTTTTCTTTCCTCTGCTTGAATCAATGAGCAGGGGAGCCAGGTGATAGCAATTTCCCTTCTTATACAATCATCCGCAGAACCTCTTTTGTAATACCAAAAAAATCTTACTCTTAATAAATTACTTTAACTTCCGAACGCAGCCGCCTGTGCTGATTCAAGTTATGGGGCAGTTTCATCTGCCGAATTCTCGTTACCCCTCCGTTAATGCTCCTAAATCTCAGTTCTGTAAGGCTTTTCCTTTAATCCGCGCCTTGACGGTGTGGTGGGCGCATTCCTATAGTGTGCGCAAGTGGCGGAAAGTGGCATGAAGTGGGTTTTTTGAGCTAAAAACGCTAGAATTTGGAGAAACGCTGACGTGTTTCGCGGAGCCAACGCTATCAGTCTCGATGCAAAGGGCCGTCTCGCAATGCCGAGCCGGTACCGTGACGAGCTCGATTCGCGCAGTTCCGGTCAATTAATCGTGACAATTGATGCCGTTGATCCTTGTTTGTGTGTTTACCCCCTCGATGAGTGGGAAATTATTGAAACCAAACTGCGCGCACTGCCTTCGCTTCGCGAAGAGAACCGCCGCCTGCAACGTTTACTGATTGGTAATGCCGTCGACCTCGAGCTCGATGGCAGTGGTCGTTTCCTGGTTCCACCGCGTCTTCGTGAATATGCCAAGTTGGATAAGCGCGCGATGTTGGTGGGCCAACTGAACAAGTTCCAATTGTGGGACGAGGATGCCTGGAACGCGGTTTCTGCCGCTGACCTGGCTGCTATTCAACAACCGGGCGCCATGCCTGAAGAACTGCGTGATTTGATCCTGTGACTATTGATAGCGGCTTTAACCACATCACCGTACTGCTTGACGAAGCCGTCGAGGCTCTCGCCGTACGTCCTGATGGCTGCTATCTGGACGGCACGTTCGGACGCGGCGGACACAGCCGGTTGATCCTCAGCCAGCTCGGTCCCGATGGTCGGTTGCTCGGATTCGATAAAGATCCACAAGCGATTGCCACCGGGCAGACGCTAGCGGCCGAAGACGGCCGCTTTGTCGTTGTGCAGCGCAGCTTTGCCGAGCTCGGTGCCGAAGTGGCCGAGCGTGGCATGAACGGCAAGGTCAGCGGTGTGTTGCTCGATCTGGGCGTGTCTTCACCGCAGCTCGACGACCCTGAGCGCGGTTTCAGTTTCCTCAATGATGGTCCGCTGGACATGCGCATGGATCCGTCCCGTGGCATCAGCGCAGCCGAATTCGTCAACACCGCGCCTGTGGAAGAAATCGCCCGGGTGTTCAAGGAATACGGCGAAGAGCGTTTCTCCGGTCGCATGGCTCGCGCCGTGGTCGAGCGTCGCGACGTCAAGCCATTCGAGCGTACCGGTGACCTGGCGGAAGTCCTGAAAGTCGCCAACCCGGCGTGGGAAAAGGGCAAGAACCCGGCAACCCGCGCATTCCAGGGCTTGCGTATTCACGTCAACAACGAACTGGGTGATCTGGAAACCGGCCTCGAAGCCGCGCTGGAGTGCCTGGAAGTGGGCGGTCGCCTGGTGGTGATCAGCTTCCATTCGCTGGAAGACCGTATCGTCAAACTGTTCATGCGCAAGCTGGTGAAAGGCGAAGCCGACAACCTGCCGCGCAACCTGCCGGTTCGGCACGTCGCCTTCGAACCGAAAATCAAAGTCCATGGCAAAGCGCAGACGGCCTCCGACGCCGAACTCAAAGCCAACCCACGTTCCCGTAGCGCTGTCATGCGTGTGGCGGAGAAGCTGCGGTGAGCAGGCTTTTCGCCAAGCCATTACCCGGCGGAAGCTTCTTCATGCTGCTGCTGTTTGTCGGCGTGCTCGTGTCGGCTATCGGCGTGTCTTACAGCGCCCACTGGAATCGCCAGTTGCTGAACACGCTGTACAACGAATTGAGCGTGCGCGACAAGGCGCAGGCCGAGTGGGGCCGGTTGATTCTGGAGCAAAGCACCTGGACCGCCCACAGCCGTATCGAAGTGCTGGCCACCGAACAACTGAAAATGCACATCCCCGGTGCCGCTGACGTGAAGATGGTGGCGCCATGATGAAACTCGAAGGCGCACTCTTCCCGTGGCGGTTCCGCGTGGTGCTGGGGTTGCTCGGCGTCATGGTGGCCGCGATCTGCTGGCGCATCATCGATCTGCAAGTGGTCGACCGTGACTTCCTTAAAGGTCAGGGCGATGCGCGCAGCGTTCGGCATATTCCAATTCCGGCGCACCGTGGCCTGATCACCGACCGTAACGGCGAGCCTTTGGCCGTCAGTACCCCGGTGACCACGCTGTGGGCCAACGCCAAGGAAATGCAGCTGGAAAAAGACAAGTGGCCGGCACTGGCCGCCGCCTTGGGGCAAGACCCCAAAGCCCTGACCGAGCGTCTTGAAGCGCAGGCCAACAAGGAATTCATTTACCTGGTGCGCGGGCTGACGCCTGAGCAGGGGCAAGCGGTGCTCGACCTGAAGGTCCCAGGGGTCTACGGCATCGAAGAGTTCCGGCGCTTTTATCCTGCCGGTGAAGTCACCGCCCATATGGTCGGGTTTACCGACATCGATGATCACGGTCGTGAAGGCGTCGAACTGGCGTACGACGAATGGCTGGCCGGGGTCCCTGGCAAGCGTCAGGTGATCAAGGACCGGCGCGGCCGGCTGATCAAGGATGTCCAGGTCACCAAAAACGCCAAGGCCGGCAAGCCCTTGGCGTTGTCCATTGACCTGCGCCTGCAATACCTGGCCAACCGCGAATTGCGCAACGCGATCATCGAGAACGGCGCCAAGGCCGGCAGCCTGGTGATCATGGACGTGAAGACCGGCGAGATTCTCGCGATGGTCAACCAGCCGACCTACAACCCGAACAATCGTCGCAACCTGCAGCCGGCGATGATGCGTAACCGCGCGATGATCGACGTGTTCGAACCGGGTTCGACCATGAAAGCGATCTCGATGAGCGCCGCCATCGAAACCGGCCGCTGGAAACCGAGCGACACCGTCGAGGTGTATCCGGGCTCCTTGCAGATCGGCAAGTACACCATCAAGGACGTCTCCAAGAGCGAAGGGCCAGTGCTCGACCTGGCCGGCATCCTGATCAATTCCAGTAACGTCGGCATGAGCAAGATCGCCTTCGATATCGGTGGCGAGACGATTTTCCGCCTGGCGCAGAAAGTCGGTCTGGGCCAGGATACCGGCCTCGGCTTCCCGGGCGAGCGCGTTGGCAACCTGCCGAACTACCGCGAATGGCGCAAGGCTGAAACCGCCACGCTGTCCTACGGCTACGGTGTATCCGTGACGGCGATCCAGCTGGTCCACGCCTTCTCGGCCCTGGCCAACAACGGTCGCCTTGCACCGCTGACCCTGATCAAGACCGACAAGGCGCCGCAAACCACCCAGGTGTTGCCGGAGGCCGTGGCGAAAACCATGCAAGGCATGCTGCAACAAGTGATCGAGGCCCCGCGCGGTGTGTTCCGTGCGCAGGTGCCGGCGTATCACGTGGGCGGCAAGTCGGGTACCGCGCGTAAAACCTCGGTTGGCACCAAGGGTTACGCCGAGAATTCCTACCGCTCGCTGTTCGCCGGCTTCGGCCCGATGAGCGATCCGCGTTACGCCATTGTGGTTGTAATCGACGAGCCGACCAAAGCCGGTTACTTCGGTGGCCTGGTTTCCGCGCCGGTGTTCAGTCGTGTGATGTCGGGCACCCTGCGCCTGATGAACATCACGCCGGACAACCTGCCACCTACTCAACAAGCGAACGCTACACCGGTCGTTCCGCTGAAAGCCAATGGAGGGCGCGGCTGATGTCTCTGAGCCTGAACAAGATTTTCCCTCACGCCGGCCACGATCTGCTGATTCGCGAGCTCGCCCTGGACAGCCGCAACGTGCGCGCGGGCGATCTGTTCCTCGCC
The DNA here is from genome assembly GCF_034009455.1 of Pseudomonas sp. P5_109. Classification (NCBI taxonomy): domain Bacteria; kingdom Pseudomonadati; phylum Pseudomonadota; class Gammaproteobacteria; order Pseudomonadales; family Pseudomonadaceae; genus Pseudomonas; species Pseudomonas sp. P5_109. Next base: position 5,858,409 of record NZ_CP125380.1, on the reverse strand, counting down.
GTGCCGGGCGGCAAGTTCGACGGCCGTGCGCACATTGCCGACGCCTTGCAGCGCGGTGCTGCTGCGGTGGCTTATGAAGTCGAAGGCGCTACGGTCCTGCCGATCACTGAAGTGCCGCTGATTCCGGTCAAGGGCCTGGCGGCCCAGCTGTCGGACATCGCCGGGCGTTTTTATGGCGAGCCGAGCCATCACCTGAACCTGGTGGGCGTGACCGGCACCAACGGCAAGACCAGTGTCACTCAACTGGTCGCCCAGGCGCTGGATCTGCTTGGCCAGCACTGCGGCATCGTCGGCACCCTCGGTTGCGGTTTCTACGGTTCGTTGGAAAGCGGCCTGCACACCACGCCGAACCCGATTGCCATGCAGGCGACGTTGGGCGACCTGAAAAAGGCCGGGGCCAAAGCGGTCGCCATGGAAGTGTCGTCCCATGGTCTTGATCAGGGCCGTGTCACCGCACTGGCGTTTGATGTGGCCGTGATGACTAACCTGTCCCGCGATCATCTGGACTATCACGGCACCATGCAGGCCTATGGTGAAGCGAAGGCCAAGCTGTTCGCCTGGAACGATTTGAAATGCCGTGTGGTTAACCTCGACGACGATTTCGGCCGGCAACTGGCCGCCGAAAAGCGTGAATCGCGGCTGATCACCTACAGCCTGCTCGACAGCAGTGCTTACCTCTATTGCCGTGAGGCGCAGTTCGACGACGAAGGCGTACGCGCCACGCTGGTCACGCCACAGGGCGAGCACCACTTGCGCAGCACCTTGCTCGGTCGTTTCAACCTGAGCAACGTGCTCGCAGCGGTTGGCGCATTGCTTGGCCTGGATTACGCACTGGACGAAATTCTCAAGGTGCTGCCGAAACTCGAAGGCCCGGCCGGTCGCATGCAGCGCCTCGGTGGCGGTACTCAACCGTTGGTAGTGGTCGACTACGCCCATACCCCGGATGCCCTGGAAAAAGTCCTGACGGCCTTGCGTCCACACGCAAAGGGTCGGCTGCTGTGCCTGTTCGGCTGTGGCGGTGACCGCGATCGCGGCAAGCGTCCGTTGATGGCCGAAGTGGTCGAGCGCCTGGCCGATGGCGTGCTGGTGACCGATGACAACCCGCGCACGGAAGATCCATCGGTGATTTTCGATGATATCCGCGCCGGTTTCACGGCTGTGGATAAAGTGGAGTTCGTTGCCGGTCGTGGTCAGGCGATTGCCCGGCTGATCGCCAGTGCCTCGGTGGATGACGTGATTGTCCTGGCCGGTAAAGGTCACGAGGACTATCAGGAAATCAACGGCGAGCGGCATGCCTTTTCCGATCTGGTCGAGGCTGATCATGCCTTGACCGCGTGGGAGGTGGCCCATGCTTAAGGCGTTGAAACTGAGTGAACTGACCGGTGTGCTGAACGCTCGCCTGGTGTCCGCCGATGCCAGCTTCGACGGCGTCAGCATCGACAGCCGTGCAATTAAGCCGGGTCAACTGTTCATTGCCCTGACCGGTCCGCGTTTTGACGGTCATGACTATCTCAATGAAGTCGCCACCAAGGGCGCCGTGGCCGCGCTGGTCGAGCGTGAAGTCGCCGACAGCACGTTGCCGCAGTTACTGGTCAGCGACACCCGCCAGGCCCTGGGCCAGTTGGGCGCGCTGAATCGCGCCGCTTATACCCACCCGGTCGCGGCCATCACCGGTTCCAGCGGCAAGACCACGGTCAAGGAGATGCTCGCGAGCATCCTGCGCACGCGCGGTGCAGTGCTGGCGACCCGTGGCAACCTGAACAACGACCTTGGCGTACCGCTGACCTTGCTCGAACTGGCGCCGGAACACACCGCCGCGGTGATCGAACTGGGTGCCTCGCGCCTGGGCGAAATTGCCTACACCGTCGGCCTGACCAAGCCGCACGTGGCCATTCTCAACAATGCCGGGACCGCCCACGTCGGCGAGTTCGGCGGGCCGGAAAAAATCGTCGAAGCCAAAGGCGAGATCATTGAAGGGCTGGATGCCGATGGCGTCGCCGTTCTCAATCTCGACGACAAGGCGTTCGCTATCTGGAAGGCGCGTGCCGGTGATCGCAAAGTGCTGACGTTTGCGTTGAGCAACTCCAGCGCCGATTTCTACGCCAGTGACCTGGCCACCGATGCCCGCGGCTGCCCCGCATTCAACTTGCACAGCCCTGAAGGTGCGGAGCGCGTTCAACTGAATCTGCTCGGCACCCATAACGTCGCCAATGCCATGGCCGCCGCCGCTGCCGCCCATGCCTTGGGTGTGTCGCTGTTCGGCATCGCCACCGGCCTCGGCGCGGTGCAACCGGTCAAGGGGCGAACCGTCGCGCAACTGGCCAGCAATGGCATGCGCGTGATTGATGACACTTACAACGCCAACCCCACCTCCATGTGCGCTGCCGTTGATATACTGGCCGGCTTTTCCGGTCGCACCGTCCTGGTGCTCGGGGATATCGGCGAGTTGGGCGAATGGGCGGAGCAGGGGCACCGCGACGTGGGCGAGTACGCCCGTGGCAAGGTTTCTGCGCTGTACGCCGTCGGACCAATGATGGCTCACGCCGTGAACGCATTCGGTCCACAGGCTTTGCACTTCAGCACGCAGGCTGAACTGATCAAGGCCCTGGGCGCCGAGCAAGACACAAACACCACCATTTTGATCAAGGGGTCGCGTAGCGCTGCGATGGAAAACGTCGTCGCCGCTTTGTGCGGGTCCAGTCTGGAGAAACATTAATGCTGCTGCTGCTAGCGGAGTATCTGCAACAGTTCTACAAAGGCTTCGCGGTCTTCCAGTACCTGACCCTGCGCGGGATTCTCGGTGTACTGACCGCGCTGGTCTTGTCGCTGTGCTATGGCCCGTGGATGATCCGCACCTTGCAGAACCGTCAGATCGGCCAGTCCGTTCGCAACGACGGCCCGCAGTCGCACCTGTCCAAATCGGGAACCCCGACCATGGGCGGCGCGCTGATCCTGTCGTCCATCGGCGTCAGCACCCTGCTGTGGGCTGACCTGACCAACCGTTACGTCTGGGTCGTACTGCTGGTGACCCTGCTGTTCGGCGCCATCGGCTGGGTCGACGACTACCGCAAGGTCATCGAGAAGAACTCCCGTGGCTTGCCGAGCCGCTGGAAGTATTTCTGGCAATCGGTATTCGGCCTGGGCGCGGCGATCTTCCTGTACATGACAGCCGCCACGCCGGTTGAAACCACGCTGATCCTGCCGATGCTCAAGGACTACAGCATTCCATTGGGCGCAGGCTTCATCGTCCTGACCTATTTCGTGATCGTCGGTTCGAGCAACGCGGTCAACCTGACCGACGGCCTCGACGGCCTGGCGATCATGCCGACGGTGATGGTGGGCGGTGGCCTGGGTATTTTCTGCTACCTGTCGGGTAACGTGAAATTCGCCGAATACCTGCTGATTCCTTATGTTCCGGGCGCGGGCGAGTTGATCGTGTTCTGTGGCGCGCTGATCGGCGCAGGCCTGGGCTTCCTCTGGTTCAACACCTATCCGGCGCAAGTCTTCATGGGTGACGTCGGCGCACTGGCGCTGGGCGCGGCCCTGGGCACCATCGCGGTGATCGTCCGCCAGGAAATCGTCCTGTTCATCATGGGCGGTGTGTTCGTGATGGAAACCCTGTCAGTCGTCATTCAGGTTGCCTCTTTTAAACTGACCGGTCGCCGTGTGTTCCGCATGGCGCCCATTCACCACCACTTTGAACTCAAGGGCTGGCCTGAGCCGCGCGTGATCGTCCGTTTCTGGATCATCACCGTGATTCTCGTGCTGGTCGGCCTTGCCACCCTGAAGCTGAGGTAGAAACCCGTGTCTCTGATCGCTTCTGACCACTTCCGCATCGTTGTCGGCCTCGGCAAGAGCGGCATGTCCCTGGTTCGCTTCCTGGCGAACCGGGGCGTGGCGTTTGCAGTGGCCGATACGCGGGAAAATCCACCGGAACTGGCCACGCTCAAGCGTGACTATCCGCACGTGGAAGTGCGTTGTGGCGAGCTGGACGTCGAATTCCTGTGCCGTGCCGACGAGCTCTACGTGAGCCCCGGCCTGGCCCTGGCTACCCCGGCCCTGCAGGCTGCCGCCGCCCGTGGCGTGATACTGTCCGGTGACATCGAGCTGTTCGCGCGTAACGCGAAGGCACCGATCGTGGCCATCAGCGGCTCCAATGCGAAAAGCACCGTCACCACCCTGGTTGGCGAGATGGCTGCTGCGGCTGGCAAGCGAGTGGCCGTCGGCGGCAACCTCGGTACCCCGGCGCTGGACCTGCTGAGCGACGACGTCGAGCTGTACGTGATGGAGCTGTCGAGTTTCCAGCTGGAAACCACCGATCAGCTCAACGCCGAAGTGGCGACCGTGCTCAACATCAGCGAAGACCACATGGACCGTTACAGCGGTCTGCCGGCCTATCACCTGGCCAAGCACCGGATCTTCCGTGGAGCGAAGCAGTTTGTGGTCAACCGTCAGGATGCGCTCAGCCGTCCACTGATAGGCGAGGGCCAGCCGTGCTGGACCTTTGGCTTGACCAAACCAGATTTCAAGGCCTTTGGCCTGCGCGAAGAAAGCGGCGAGAAATACCTGGCCTTCGAATTCCAGAACCTGATGCCGGTGCGTGAGCTGAAAGTTCGTGGTGCCCACAACCAGTCCAATGCCTTGGCGGCCTTGGCGCTCGGTCATGCCGTCGGCCTGCCGTTCGATGCCATGTTGTCGAGCCTGCGCACCTTCGCCGGCCTCGAGCATCGCTGCCAATGGGTCCGCGACCTCGATGGCGTTGGCTACTACAACGATTCCAAGGCCACCAACGTCGGTGCCGCGCTGGCGGCTATCGAAGGCCTGGGCGCGGACATCGACGGCAAGGTCGTGCTGATCGCCGGCGGTGACGGCAAGGGTGCCGAGTTCAAGGACCTGCGCGATCCCGTGGCGGCCAACTGCCGCGCCGTGATCCTGATGGGCCGCGACTCCGACAAGATCGGCGAAGCGATCGGCGACGCAGTGCCGCTGATCCGCGCCGGTTCCCTGGTCGAAGCTGTCGAGCAATGCCGCGCTGCCGCCCAACCGGGCGACGTGGTGCTGCTATCGCCAGCCTGCGCCAGTTTCGACATGTTCAAGAACTACGAAGACCGTGGTCACCAGTTCGTCCAAACCGTGGAGGATCTGGCATGAGCCTGAAAGGCATCATCAAGCCGTATCCATCGCCGATCATTACCGGACGCGGAATAGACCTCGATTTCCCGATGCTCGCCGGTTGCCTGACGCTGCTCGGCCTGGGGCTGATCATGATCGCCTCGGCATCGACCGAAGTGGCGGCGGTGCAGTCCGGCAGTGCCCTGTACTACATGATTCGCCATCTGATCTACGTGGTGCTGGGCCTGGGAGCCTGCATCGTCACCATGATGATCCCGATTGCCACGTGGCAACGCCTGGGCTGGCTGATGCTGCTGGGTGCGTTCGGCTTGCTGGTGATGGTGATCATTCCGGGGATCGGCCGTGAGGTTAACGGTTCGATGCGCTGGATCGGCTTCAGCTTCTTCAACGTCCAGCCATCCGAGATCGCCAAGGTGTTCGTGGTGATCTACCTCGCCGGTTATCTGGTGCGTCGCCAGAAAGAAGTGCGGGAAAGCTGGATGGGCTTCTTCAAGCCGTTCATCGTGCTGCTACCGATGGCGGGCCTGCTGCTGATGGAGCCGGACTTCGGTGCCACCGTCGTGATGATGGGCGCTGCGGCGGCGATGCTGTTCCTTGGCGGCGTCGGGCTGTTCCGTTTTTCCCTGATGGTGGTCCTGGCGGTCGGCGCGGTGGTGCTGTTGATTCAAATGCAGCCGTATCGAATGGCGCGCCTGACCAACTTCGCTGACCCGTGGGCCGATCAGTTCGGTGCCGGCTATCAGTTGTCCCAGGCCTTGATCGCTTTCGGTCGCGGTGAATGGCTGGGCGTTGGCCTGGGCAACAGCGTACAGAAACAGTTCTACCTGCCGGAAGCCCACACCGACTTCGTGTTCTCGGTCCTGGCCGAAGAGCTGGGCGCAGTGGGTTCCTTGTGCACCGTGGCCCTGTTCGTCTTCGTGTGTATTCGTGGCATGTACATCGGTTTGTGGGCCGAGAAGGCCAAGCAGTTCTTTGCGGCTTATGTGGCCTACGGTTTGTCCTTCCTGTGGATCGGGCAGTTCCTGATCAACATCGGCGTGAACGTCGGCCTGCTGCCGACCAAGGGGCTGACCCTGCCGTTCCTCAGTTACGGGGGTAGTTCGTTGGTGATTTGCTGTGCCTGTCTCGGCTTGTTGCTGCGCATCGAGTGGGAAAGTCGAACCCACCTGGGCAGTGAAGAGATGGAGTTCCATGAGAGCGACTTCGCCGAGGAGCCGAACCATGGGCGCTAACGTCATGATCATGGCGGGCGGCACCGGTGGCCACGTGTTCCCGGCGCTGGCCTGTGCCCGCGAATTCCAGGCGCGTGGCTATACCGTGCACTGGCTCGGCACTCCGCGTGGGATCGAGAACGATCTGGTGCCGGCGGCCGGTATCGAGCTGCATCGGATCAACGCCAGCGGTCTGCGCGGCAAGGGCAAGTTGTCGCTGCTCAAGGCGCCGTTCATGTTGTTCAAGTCGGTCTGGCAGGCACGGGCGATCATTCGCCGTCTGCAACCGGTCTGCGTCGTGGGCTTTGGTGGTTTTGTGACCGGTCCTGGCGGCGTCGCGGCCAAATTGGCCGGCGTGCCGGTGATCGTTCACGAACAGAACGCCGTGGCCGGTACCGCCAATCGGTTGCTGGTGCCGTTGGCCGCCCGAGTCTGTGAAGCGTTCCCCGACACCTTTACCCTGTCGGACAGCCGCCGGACCACGGGTAATCCGGTGCGCACCGAGCTGTTCCTCGAGACATCGCGACCTGCCCTGGCCGGTCGCAAGGCGCGTTTGCTGATCCTGGGCGGAAGCCTGGGCGCAGAACCGTTGAACAAGTTGCTGCCTGAAGCCCTGTCGCAAGTCGCTGCCGACTTGCGTCCGGAAGTGTTCCATCAGGCCGGTAAAAACCACGATGAAGTGACTGCAGAGCGCTATCGCGCGGCTGGCGTCGAGGCGCAGGTGCAGCCCTTCATCAAAGACATGGCCCAAGCCTACAGCTGGGCCGACCTGGTGGTGTGTCGCGCAGGCGCGCTGACCATCAGTGAACTGGCCGCCGCCGGTCTGCCCTCGATGCTGGTGCCTTTGCCTCACGCCATCGACGATCACCAGACCCGCAACGCCGAATATTTGGCCCGTGAAGGCGCAGCCTTCCTGATGCCGCAAAGAACGACTGGCGCAGCGGATCTTGCCGCTCGCCTGACAGAGGTCCTGATGCAACCACAACGACTCAACGAAATGGCTACCGCGGCACGCCGCCTGGCCAAACCCGATGCCACCCGTAACGTGGTCGATAGCTGCCTGGAGGTGGTCCATGGTTGAGAGTCAGAAAGCCATGCCACAACCGGAAATGCGCCGTATCCGTCGCATCCACTTCGTCGGTATCGGCGGCGTGGGCATGTGCGGGATTGCCGAAGTGTTGCTGAACCTGGGTTATGCCGTTTCCGGTTCCGACCTGAAGGCTTCGCCGGTGACCGAGCGCCTGGAATCCTTCGGGGCGCAGATCTTCATCGGCCACCGCGCCGAGAACGCCGCTGCCGCCGACGTGCTGGTGGTGTCGAGTGCCGTAAACACCTCCAACCCGGAAGTCGCTACCGCGCTGGAACGCCGTATTCCGGTGGTGCCGCGTGCAGAGATGCTGGCTGAGCTGATGCGCTATCGCCACGGTATCGCCGTTGCCGGTACCCACGGCAAAACCACCACCACCAGCCTGATCGCTTCGGTGTTCGCCGCCGGTGGCCTGGACCCGACGTTCGTCATCGGTGGACGCCTCAATGCCGCGGGCACCAATGCCCAGCTCGGCACCAGCCGCTACCTGATCGCCGAGGCCGACGAAAGCGACGCCAGCTTCCTGCACTTGCAGCCGCTGGTGGCCGTGGTTACCAACATCGACGCCGATCACATGGCGACCTACGACGGTGACTTCAACAAACTGAAGAAAACTTTCGTCGAATTCCTCCACAACCTGCCGTTCTACGGTCTGGCGGTGGTGTGCCTGGACGATCCGGTGGTGCGTGAAATCCTCCCGCAGGTCAAGCGTCCGACGGTCACCTATGGCTTCGGCGAAGACTGCGACGTGCGCGCCATCAACGTCCGCCAGCAAGGCATGCAGACCTTCTTCACCGTGCTGCGCCCTGACCGCGAGCCGCTGGATGTTTCGGTGAACATGCCGGGCAACCACAACGTGCTGAACTCGCTGGCGACCATCTGCATCGCCACCGACGAAGGCGTCAGCGATGAAGCCATCGTCCAGGGCCTGTCCGGGTTCCAGGGGGTCGGCCGACGCTTCCAGGTCTACGGCGAACTGCCGGTGGAAGGCGGCAACGTGATGCTGGTCGATGACTACGGTCACCACCCGACGGAAGTCGCGGCCGTGATCAAGGCCGTTCGCGGTGGCTGGCCGGAGCGCCGCCTGGTGATGGTCTACCAGCCGCACCGTTACAGCCGTACCCGCGACCTGTACGACGATTTCGTCAATGTGCTGGCCGACGCCAACGTCCTGCTGCTGATGGAAGTCTATCCGGCCGGCGAAGAGCCGATTCCGGGCGCCGACAGCCGCAAGCTGTGCAACAGCATTCGTCAGCGTGGCCAGCTCGACCCGATCTACATCGAGCGTGGTGTCGACCTTGCGCCAGTGGTCAAGCCACTGCTGCGCGCTGGCGACATCCTGCTGTGCCAGGGCGCCGGTGATATCGGCGGTCTCGCACCAAAACTGTTGAAAAGCGAGTTGTTCGCCGGTGCCGTTGCCGCGCCGGAGAAGGGGACGTTGAAATGACTGCTGCCTACGCCAACCTGGTCTCCACCATCGCGCCGAAAGACTTCGGTCGCGTCGCCGTGCTGTTCGGCGGCAAGAGTGCCGAGCGTGAGGTCTCCCTGAAGTCGGGCAACGCGGTGCTCGATGCACTGCAAAGCGCCGGTGTGGACGCCTTCGGCCTCGACGTGGGCGATGACCTGCTGCAGCGTCTGCTCAACGAAAAGATCGACCGCGCCTTCGTCATCCTCCACGGTCGTGGCGGTGAAGACGGCAGCATGCAGGGCCTGCTCGAATGCCTGGGCATTCCGTACACCGGCAGCGGCATCCTGGCGTCGGCCCTGGCCATGGACAAACTGCGCACCAAGCAGGTCTGGCACAGCCTGGGCATTCCGACGCCACGTCACGCGGTACTCGGCAGCGAGGCCGATTGTATTTCGGCGGCGACGGAACTGGGCTTCCCTTTGATCGTCAAACCGGCCCATGAAGGTTCGAGTATCGGGATGGCCAAAGTGAGTTCCGCGTCTGAATTGATCGACGCATGGAAAGCGGCCAGTACCTACGATTCGCAAGTGTTGGTCGAGCAATGGATTCACGGTCCGGAGTTCACCATCGCCACCCTGCGTGACCAGGTGTTGCCACCGATTGCCCTGGGCACGACGCACAGCTTCTACGACTACGACGCCAAGTACATCGCCAACGATACCCAGTACCGCATTCCATGCGGGCTGGACAGCGCCAAGGAAAAGGAACTCATGGACCTCACGGCGAAAGCCTGTGAAGCGCTGGGTATCGCCGGTTGGGGCAGGGCAGACGTGATGCAGGACGCCGAAGGGCGGTTCTGGTTCCTGGAAGTCAACACCGCACCGGGCATGACTGATCACAGCCTGGTGCCGATGGCGGCCCGTGCCGCCGGTCTGGATTTCCAGCAACTGGTCCTGGCCATTCTGGCCGAGAGCGTTGCCGGCAATAAAGAACCAAGAGGTTAAGAGTATGCAAGGCGCACAGCTGAGACATCAGCCCCCCGCATCGCCCGGTCGCAAGCCGGTGCCACGGGGTGCCAGCCGAATGGTGGCCAAAGAGCCGATGTCCGCGCGCCTGCCGAAAGCCAACTTCGGTTTTCTCAAAGCGTTGTTCTGGCCGGTGCTGCTGGTGGCCTTGGGGTTCGGTACTTACGAAGGCGCGACACGCTTGTTGCCGTACGCCGACCGGCCGATCACCAAGATCAACGTGCAGGGCGACTTGAGTTACATCAGCCAGCAAGCGGTGCAGCAGCGAATCGCCCCATACGTGGCGTCGAGCTTCTTCACCATCGACCTGGCGAGCATGCGCACCGAGCTGGAACAGATGCCATGGATTGCCCACGCCGAAGTGCGCAGGGTATGGCCGGATCAAGTGGTGATCCGCCTGGAAGAACAACTGCCGGTGGCCCGTTGGGGCGACGAGTCGCTGTTGAACAACCAGGGCCAGGCCTTCACTCCGCGTGAGTTGGCGAACTACGAACATTTGCCTCAGCTGTTCGGGCCTCAGCGGGCCCAGCAGCAGGTGATGCAGCAGTACCAGGTGTTGAGTCAGATGCTCCGGCCTCTGGGCTTCTCGATTGCACGCCTGGAGTTGCGTGAACGCGGCAGCTGGTTCCTGACCACCGGCCCCGGCAGTGCCGGCCCGGGAATCGAACTGCTGCTTGGCCGCGGCAACCTGGTGGAAAAGATGCGCCGCTTTATCGCCATCTATGACAAGACGCTCAAAGAACAGATTACGAACATTGCGCGCATCGATCTGCGCTACGCCAACGGCCTCGCTGTTGGCTGGCGGGAACCTGTAGCGCCCACGGCAGCCCAACCCGCTGTCGCGAAGAATTAAGAAGAGGCAGGACCCATGGCAAACGTGCAAAGCGGCAAAATGATCGTCGGTCTCGATATCGGCACCTCCAAGGTGGTGGCGCTGGTAGGCGAGGTCGCGGACGACGGCACGCTGGAAATCGTCGGGATCGGTACCCATCCGTCCCGTGGCCTGAAAAAAGGCGTGGTGGTGAACATCGAGTCCACCGTGCAATCGATCCAGCGCGCCATCGAAGAAGCGCAGCTGATGGCTGGTTGCCGCATTCACTCGGCGTTCGTCGGCGTGGCCGGCAATCACATCCGCAGCCTGAACTCCCACGGCATCGTGGCGATTCGTGATCGCGAAGTCAGCTCGGCGGACCTTGAGCGCGTGCTCGACGCTGCCCAGGCCGTGGCGATCCCGGCTGACCAGCGCGTGCTGCACACCCTGCCGCAGGATTACGTAATCGATAACCAGGAAGGCGTCCGCGAACCGCTGGGCATGTCCGGCGTGCGTCTGGAAGCCAAGGTCCACGTGGTCACCTGCGCCGTCAACGCCGCTCAGAACATTGAAAAATGCGTGCGCCGCTGCGGTCTGGAAATCGACGACATCATTCTCGAGCAGCTTGCTTCCGCGTATTCGGTACTGACCGACGACGAGAAAGAGCTGGGCGTGTGCCTGGTGGACATCGGTGGTGGTACCACCGACATCGCGATCTTCACCGAAGGCGCGATCCGTCACACCGCCGTGATCCCGATTGCCGGTGACCAGGTGACCAACGACATCGCCATGGCGTTGCGCACCCCGACCCAGTACGCCGAAGAAATCAAGATTCGCTACGCCTGCGCCCTGGCCAAACTGGCCGGTGCCGGTGAAACCATCAAGGTGCCAAGCGTTGGCGACCGTCCGCCGCGCGAGCTGTCCCGCCAGGCCCTGGCCGAAGTGGTCGAGCCGCGCTACGACGAACTGTTCACGCTGATCCAGGCCGAACTGCGCCGCAGCGGCTACGAAGACCTGATCCCGGCCGGCATCGTGCTGACCGGCGGTACCGCGAAGATGGAAGGCGCCACTGAACTGGCCGAGGAAATCTTCCACATGCCGGTGCGCCTGGGCGTGCCTCACGGCGTGAAAGGCCTGGATGACGTAGTGCGCAACCCGATCTATTCCACTGGCGTAGGCCTGTTGATGTACGGCCTGCAGAAGCAGTCCGACGGCATCTCGTTCTCGGGCATCGGCAGCCGCGACAACTACAGCAATGAAGAGCCACAGGCTCCGCTGCTGGACCGCCTGAAGAAGTGGGTCCAGGGCAACTTCTGAAGATTTACCGAAACACCGTTACACCGAAGCACGCAGTAGGCGAAAAAACTAGAGAATGTAAAGGAGAGGGAAAATGTTCGAACTCGTAGACAACATCCCCGCAAGCCCGGTAATTAAAGTTATCGGTGTCGGCGGTGGCGGCGGCAACGCTGTCAACCACATGGTCAAGAGCAACATTGAAGGCGTCGAGTTCATCTGCGCCAACACTGATGCCCAGGCGCTGAAATCCATCGGCGCGCGGACCATCCTGCAACTGGGCACCGGCGTGACCAAGGGTCTGGGCGCTGGCGCCAACCCTGAAGTTGGCCGTCAGGCCGCTCTGGAAGACCGTGAGCGTATTGCCGAAGTCCTGCAGGGCACCAACATGGTGTTCATCACCACTGGCATGGGCGGTGGTACCGGTACCGGTGCTGCGCCGATCATCGCCGAAGTGGCCAAGGAAATGGGGATCCTCACCGTTGCGGTGGTGACCCGTCCGTTCCCGTTCGAAGGCCGCAAGCGCATGCAGATCGCCGACGAAGGCATCCGTCTGCTGTCTGAAAGCGTCGACTCGTTGATCACCATTCCCAACGAGAAGCTGCTGACCATCCTCGGTAAAGACGCCAGCCTGCTGTCGGCTTTCGCCAAGGCAGACGATGTACTGGCCGGTGCCGTTCGTGGTATCTCCGACATCATCAAGCGTCCGGGCATGATCAACGTCGACTTCGCCGACGTGCGTACCGTGATGAGCGAAATGGGCATGGCAATGATGGGCACTGGCTGCGCCAGCGGTCCGAACCGTGCACGCGAGGCCACCGAAGCGGCCATTCGCAACCCGCTGCTGGAAGACGTGAACCTGCAAGGCGCTCGCGGCATCCTGGTAAACATTACCGCCGGTCCGGATCTGTCCCTGGGTGAGTACTCCGACGTGGGTAGCATCATCGAGGCATTCGCTTCCGAGCACGCGATGGTCAAGGTCGGTACCGTTATCGATCCGGACATGCGCGACGAGCTGCACGTGACTGTCGTTGCAACCGGTCTGGGCGCTAAAATCGAGAAGCCTGTGAAGGTCATCGACAACACCGTCCACACCTCGATGGCTGCACAGCCACAACAACAGGCCCCTGTTCGTCAGGAAGCTCCAGCGGTGAACTACCGTGACCTGGACCGTCCGACCGTCATGCGCAACCAGGCCCAGGCCGGTGCTGCGACTGCCGCGAAGATGAATCCGCAAGATGACCTGGACTACCTGGACATCCCGGCTTTCCTGCGTCGCCAGGCCGATTGATGAAATGTATCAGGGGTATTAGGGTGATTGGTGTTCAGCAAAGGTCTGGTCTGCTATCATCGCCAGCCTTTGTTGATACCAGTTCGCAATTTGCGCTGAAGCGGCCCATGCCATGATTAAACAACGCACCCTGAAGAATATTATCCGTGCCACAGGTGTCGGCCTGCACTCCGGGGAGAAGGTCTACCTGACCCTCAAGCCAGCGCCTGTCGACACCGGCATTGTGTTTTGTCGCGCCGACCTTGACCCCGTGGTGCAGATTCCTGCCCGCGCGGAAAACGTTGGTGAAACCACTATGTCGACCACGCTCGTTAACGGTGACGTCAAAGTGGACACGGTAGAGCACCTGCTCTCGGCCATGGCAGGCCTGGGCATCGATAACGCCTACGTCGAGCTCTCCGCGTCCGAAGTCCCGATCATGGATGGTAGCGCTGGACCTTTCGTATTCCTGATTCAATCGGCTGGCCTGGAAGAACAGGACGCCGCCAAGAAGTTCATCCGCATCCTGCGGGAAGTGACAGTGGAAGATGGCGACAAGCGCGCTACTTTCGTCCCTTTCGAAGGATTCAAGGTGAGCTTCGAGATCGATTTCGATCACCCGGTTTTCCGTGACCGCACCCAAAGTGCAAGCGTGGATTTTTCCAGCACTTCGTTCGTAAAAGAAGTCAGCCGCGCCCGTACCTTTGGTTTCATGAGTGACATCGAGTACCTGCGCAAGCACAACCTCGCACTCGGCGGCAGTGTTGAAAACGCTATTGTGGTCGACGCCGATGGCGTACTGAACGAAGACGGCCTTCGCTATGAAGACGAATTCGTGAAGCACAAGATTCTCGATGCAATTGGTGACCTCTACCTGCTGGGCAATAGCCTGATTGGTGAGTTCAAGGGCTTCAAGTCCGGCCACGCACTGAACAACCAGCTGCTGCGCAAGTTGATTGAGCAGACAGATGCCTGGGAAGTCGTGACGTTCGAAGACGCCAGCACTGCACCGATCTCTTACATGCGTCCGGTTGCGGCCGTGTAAGCAAAAAACCTCTCTAGTTTTTTAAAGGCTACCTTCGGGTGGCCTTTTTTTATGTTTCGAAGTTTGTGTTGTCGGACAGGCCTCTTCGCGAGCAAGCCCGCTCCCACAGAGGATTGCATTCCCATGTGGGAGCGGGCTTGCTCGCGAAGAGGTCAGTTGATTCAGCCAGGATTTCAACTGGCGCACACCATCCGGTTACGCCCCCCATCCTTGGCCTGATACAACGCCTTGTCCGCATTGAACAGCAATTGCTCCAGGTTGATATCGCTGGCCGCCGTCCAGGTGGCAATGCCAATACTTACGCTCATCGGCGGCTCTCCGACGTCCACCAGCGGCAGTTTTTGCACCGCCTCGCGGATCTGCTCGGCAATCTGCTTCGCGCCTTCACTGTCGGTTTCGGCCAGGACGACTGAAAACTCCTCGCCACCATAGCGAGCCACCAGGTCTGTGGCGCGATGGACATTGGCGCTGATGACCTCGGCCAATGCCCTTAACGCTTCGTCGCCAGCCTGATGCCCGTGCCGATCGTTGAAGGCCTTGAAGTGATCGGCATCGACCATCAGCAGCGATAACGGCTTGCCGCTGCGCTGCGCACGAAACCATTCATGGCGCAGGGCCTGATCAAGGGATCTACGGTTGGCCACGCCGGTCAAGGCATCGGTGGCCGCCAGTTGCGACAACTCCTGCTCGGCATGTTGGCGTAGGCGCAGCTCGCGGCAGAGCAGCCAGGTCAACCACAACAAACCGATGCACAAAACCCCGGTAGCACCGCTGATCACATAGGCCGTGCGGTTCCAGGTGGCAAACACCTCGTCGATAGAAAGGGCCACGATGACGGTCAGGGGCAGATTGCCGACCCGGGAAAAGGTGTACAGGCGCCGTTGATGGTCGACGCTCGATACGCTTTCGAAGGTGCCGCTGCGCTCTTGCAGCATGCGAATGACGTTGGGCCGGCTGGAGAAGCTCTTGCCGATGGAGTTTTGTTCCCGGTGCGGTTTCTGCGCCAGGAGAACCCCGTCATCGTTGATGATGGCCAGCGTACTGCCAGTGCCGATGTCGAGGCTGTTGAACAGCTGGTCGAAGTAGCTCATGCGCATCGAGGCTACTGCGACCCCCAGAAACTCACCCGTGGGCGAGGAAATGCGCCGGCTGAAACTGATGCGCCATTCGTCGCTGTCGTCGCAGTCGCAACGCGGCTTGAACGGTCGGCTGATAAACATGCCGGTGTCACGATTGAAGGCGTGGGCCAGGAAATAATCGCGGTCAGCGAAGTTGCCCGGTTTCGGTTCGATCAATGAGGAGTCGGCCAGCACGTCGCCGTGCTTGTCCAGCAGCAGGATGTCACCCTTGTAGCGCGCGGTGGTGGAGCGGTCGAACAGCACCAGATGACGGATCTGCGGCGAAACCTGCTTAATGTCATCCCGTTGGGCAGCGGCAATCAGGCCCTGCAAGGTCATATCGTAGAGTTCGACCGTACGCAGGACATCGGCATCGATCAGTTGCGCAATGGTGGTTGCGCTGCGTGTGGCGGTCTGCTGGGCGTAGGCGTGTTCGCGGATCAGCAGGAAAGTGACGATGCACAGGATCGAGATCACAGTCAGGGTGCTGCCGAAGATCACCATGATTTCGGGTCGCCCGGGCGGGCCTTGAAAATGCGGGGTGCGGCTTGGGGTCATAGGGCTGACGTCTGCTAAAGGGACGTTGTAAGCGTAGTTGCATAAACGCAGCAGCCGAATGAATCGTTCCTGTTACTCGAACGATTGATCAATGGCGTGGAGGTAGTGACTTTCGTTGCAAAAATTGCCCTGTAGGAGCTGGCTTGTCGGGTCGCCGCATCGCAGCGATGGTCGTTAACGATAACGCGTATGAACTGGATAAACGCGGCGCACTTGAGTCCATCGCCGGCAAGCCGGCTCCTACAGTTTCCCGGGATAGCGTGAAGAACTATAAAAAAAGCCGCTGATAGCAGCGGCTTTGAAGACAACTTTTCAAAGGGAAGAGCCGATGAAAAGTGTCGAGGGAAACAGGTATGACAGGTGCGGATCAGCTGTCTTTCTCGGCCCCTGACCGGGCCTGAGTGCTGGATGCTTGCGGGGCTTGGGCGTCTTGCGCAGCCTTGGCCGTCATCTCGATCTGATGCTCTTCGAACGCTGCAGCGCGTGCGGTGTTATGCGCGACGAAAGTCTGCGATTCTTCCGCCATCGCCAATGGCGACAGGAACAAAGAGGACAAAACGAAAGCGCTGGCAATACCCATACTGTTGGACATCTTTAAAACCTTCTTGCTTGGCAAGTGCTGTTTGGTGCGGGCAAAGATAAGGATATGAGGCGAGGGGAAAAAGAGCGGATTCATGAAAGGACTGTTGCGGCTACGGCAATAGTTGTGATGCCAGGCGCTTTTCTGTGGCGAGGGGGCTTGCCCCCGTCGGGCTGCGCAGCAGCCCCAAAACCTGCGACCGCGATTGACCTGATTCACCCGGCATACCGGATTTACGGCGGCTTCGCCACCGAACGGGGGCAAGCCCCCTCACCACAAGGGATTGGGGGAGTCAGACCGGAAGATGAATCCCGAACGTATTCATTCCATGGTCACTGCGCACAAACACATCCCCACCATGCATCAACGCAATAGCCTTGACGATGGCCAGCCCAAGGCCATGGTTGTGGCCGCTGTTGCTGCGTGATGCATCGACCCGGTAGAAGCGCTCGAACAGCCGTGGCAGGTGTTCACTGTCAATCGGCGAACCGGGGTTGGCGACGCCAATGCTGACCTGGTGCCCTGCGTTCTCTATGTGCACCTGAATCACCTGCCCGGGGGCGGTGTGCTGCACCGCGTTGTTCAGCAGATTGATCAGCGCCCGGCGCAGATGGGCGATCTCGATACGCACTTGCGCATCACCACTGACCTCAACCTGGACCTGGGCGTCTTCGAGTATGAAATCCAGATATTCCAGGGTCGTGGCCACCTCATCGGCCAGCGAGGTCGAGGTGAGCTTTGTCGCCTTGCTGCCCTGATCGGCGCTGGCGAGGAACAGCATGTCGTTGATGATCGAGCGCAGCCGCTCAAGCTCCTCGAGGTTCGATTGCAGCACTTCGAAGTAATGCTCGGCGGAGCGTCCGCGGGTCAGTGCGACCTGGGTCTGGCCGATCAGGTTGGTCAGTGGCGAGCGCAGTTCGTGGGCGACGTCGGCATTGAACGATTCAAGGCGTGAGTAGGCTTGCTCAACCCGTTCCAGGGTCGAGTTGAACGAGCTGACGAATTGATCGAGTTCCGGCGGCAACGGTGACAAGCGCAGGCGCCCCGACCGCAACGGCGGGGCCAGGCGCTGGGCTTCCTGGGACAGTTTGATCAGCGGCTTGAGGCCGATCCGAGCCACCCAGTAACCCAGTGCCGAGGCCAGTAATACGCCGACGATTGCCAGGCTGATCAGTGCGATCAGCAACTGATGCTGGGTGTGGAAAAACGTCTCGGTATCAATGGCGATCATGAAGCGCAGGGGCGGGCGCTGGTCCTTGGCCGGGAACTCGCTGACCAGCACTTTCAGCGGATAGGGGTGATCCGGCAGATGCATATCGCGCGTGCCCAGCGGTCCTTGGGCAAAGGCGCGGATCTGTGGGGTCAGGTTGCCGTATTCGAAAGGTGGATCGCCGCTGATGATCCAGAAACTGATGCGTTTGTCTTCTTCGCTCAGCAGATTGAGCTTGTTGTTGATCTTCACCCAATGCTCGGGCGTGCCGTAACGGCCGACCGTGGATTCGAGCACGCTGTAGCGCGCATCGAGTTCAGCTTCGGGCAGCAGGCCCAGGCCCTTGTCGACCTGTTGGTACAACGCCCAGCCGATCAGCAGAAAGACTAAAAGCGCCACCAGCGTGAACATCCCACTGAGGCGCAGCGCGATCGAGTTACTGGACACCACGGCTCTCCAGTACATAACCCATGCCACGAATGGTGTGCAGCAATTTCTCTTCGAACGGCCCGTCGAGTTTGGCCCGCAAGCGTTTGATCGCGACTTCGACGACGTTGGCGTCGCTGTCGAAATTGATGTCCCAGACCATCTCGGCAATGGCGGTTTTCGAGAGGATTTCACCCTGGCGCCGGGCCAGCACACTGAGCAGCGAAAACTCCTTGGCGGTCAGGTCCAGCCGTGCGCCACCTCGGGTCGCCTTGCGGCTGATCAAATCTATCCACAGGTCGGCGATGCTCACCTGCACCGGTTCATGACCACCGCTGCGCCGGGTCAGCGCTTGCAGGCGCGCCACCAGTTCAAGGAAGGAAAACGGCTTGCCCAGGTAATCATCGGCGCCATCACGCAGGCCCTTGATGCGGTCCTCCACACGCTCGCGGGCGGTGAGCATGATCACCGGGGTTTGCTTGCGCGCACGCAAGGCGCGCAACACGCCGAAGCCGTCCAGGCCCGGCAACATCACGTCGAGGACGATCACCGCGTAGTCGCTCTCCAGCGCCAGGTGCAGGCCTTCGACCCCATCCCGCGCCAGGTCCACGGTGTAACCCTGTTCCGTCAGACCGCGGTGCAGATAATCCGCGGTTTTTTCCTCGTCTTCGATAATCAGGACGCGCATGACCCCGCCTCAGTCTGTGGTCGCCAGCGCCGGTACGGGCGGAGGTGCTGGTGAGAGAGTGTGCCTATGAAATAACCGCTCCAGCCACAAGTATATGACCGGCGTGGTGAACAGCGTCAGCGCCTGGCTCACCAGCAAACCGCCGACCACAGCGATCCCCAACGGCTGGCGTAGTTCGGCGCCGGTGCCGTAGCCGAGCATCAGCGGCAGGGCGCCGAGCAGGGCGGCGAGGGTGGTCATGATGATCGGCCGGAACCGCGTGATACAGGCCTTGAAAATCGCTTCTTCAGGCGACAGCCCGCCATTGCGCTGCGCTTCGAGGGCGAAGTCGATCATCAGGATGCCGTTTTTCTTGACGATACCAATCAACAGCACCAGCCCGATCAAGGCCATGATCGAAAAGTCCTGACCGCAGATCCACAGCATGATCACCGCGCCGAGGCCCGCCGACGGCAAGGTCGAAATGATCGTCAGCGGGTGCACGAAGCTCTCGTAGAGCACACCGAGAATGATGTACACCGCCACCAGCGCCGCGAGGATCAGCCACGGCTGGCTGGCCAGCGAACTCTGGAACGCCTGGGCCGCGCCCTGGAAATTACCGCTGATGGCGGCCGGCATGCCGATGTCGGCCTTGGCCTGGTTGAGCATGATCACCGCATCGCCCAACGCTACGCCGGGGGCCAGGTTGAACGACAGATTGGCGGCGGGGAACATGCCGTCATGGGCGATGGACAGCGGGCCGACGGTCGGTGCATCGAACCTGGCCAAGGCCGACAGCGGCACCATTTCCCCACTCAGGGGCGAACGCAGGTAGAAATAGTTGAGGCTTTCGGCCTTGCCGCGCTGCTTGGTGTCCAGTTCCAGGATCACATTGTATTGATTGACCTGAGTCTGGAATTCGTTGATCTGGCGCTGACCGAACGCATCGTACAGCGCCTCGTCGACGTCGCTGGCGGTCAGGCCGAAACGGGCTGCGGCGCTGCGGTCGATGCTGATGTGGGTGATGCTGCCGCCCAGTTGCAGGTCATTGGAGATGTCGCGAAAGGCCGGGTTGGCGCGCAGTTTTTCTGTCAGGCGCTGGGTCCAGGTGCTGAGGGTCGCGCCGTCATTGCTCTTGAGCACATATTGATACTGCGCACGACTCGGGCCAGAGCTGAGGTTGATGTCTTGCCCGGCGCGCAGGTACAGGACAATGCCCGGTACTTTCATCAGTTGCGGGCGAATCCGGTCGATGAACTCGCTGGCCGAGACATCGCGGTCACTGCGTTTTTTCAGGGTGATCCAGAAGCGGCCGTTGGCGATGGTCTGGTTGCTGCCCGAGACACCGACGGAATGTGAAAACGTTTCGACAGCGGGATCGGCAGCGACGATTTCGGCCATCGCCAGGTGTTTTTTCACCATGTCGCCGTAGGAAATATCGGCAGCAGCTTCAGTGGTGCCGAGGACGAAACCGGTGTCCTGTATCGGGAAGAACCCCTTGGGAATGAAGATGTAACCGGCGACAGCCAGAGCCAGCGATAAAGCGAACACACCGATCATGGTTTTCTGGTGGGCGAGGGCACGGCGCAGGCCTTTTTCGTACCACGCCAACAGACGCTCACCGAAGCCCGGTTTGTCGTGGGCGTGATGCACCGGCGCGCGCATGAACAGCGCCGCCAGCGTCGGTGCCAACGTCAGGGAGACCACCACCGAAATCATGATGGTCGAGGTGGCAGTCAGGGCGAACTCCTTGAACAACCGCCCGACCACGCCACCCATGAACAGCAGTGGAATGAACGCAGCCACCAGCGAGAAACTGATCGACACCACGGTGAAACCGATTTCGCCGGCGCCTTTGATCGCGGCCTCGCGCATGCCGTCACCGGCCTCCAGATGGCGGTGAATGTTCTCCACCACCACGATCGCATCGTCGACCACAAACCCCACAGCCACCACGATCGCCACCAGCGTCAGGTTGTTCAGGCTGAAGCCCATCACATACATCAGGGCAAAACTGGCGATCAGCGACACACCCAGCACCGCCGACACAATCAACGTGGCCGACAGCTGGCGCAGGAACAACGCCATCACCGCCACCACCAGCATGATGGCAATCAGCAAGGTGATTTCCACTTCATGCAGCGAAGCGCGGATGGTCTGGGTGCGGTCGATCAGCACCTTGACCTGCACCGAGGCGGGCAACATCGCTTCCAGCGCCGGTAACGCCGCCTGAATGCGGTCGACGGTCTCGACGATGTTGGCCCCCGGCTGGCGGAAGATCACCAGGTTGACCCCCGGTTGCGAGCCTGCCCAGGCCTGGACGTAGGCATCTTCCGAACCGTTGACGACTTTGGCGACATCCTTGAGGTGAACCGGTGCGCCATCCTTGTAGGAAACGATCAGTTGGCTGTATTCGTCGGGATGGAACAACTGGTCGTTGGTGGACAGGGTCGAGATGCTCGACTCCCCGTACAGCGCACCCTTGGCCAGGTTGAGGCTGGTTTGCTGGATGGCCAGGCGAATGTCGGCCAGGGTCAGGCCAATCGCCGCCAGTTTATCGGCGGACACTTGCACACGAATCGCCGGACGTTGCTGACCGGTGATGGAGACCTGGCCTACACCGTCGACCTGACTGAGCTGACGGGACAACAGGGTTTCCGTCAAGTCGCTGAGCTCCGGGCCCGGCATCAACGAGGAGTTGACGCTGAGGATCAGCACCGGGCTGTCGGCCGGGTTGACCTTGCGCCAGGTCGGCAGGTTCGGCATGTCCTTGGGCAGCTTGCCGGCGGCGGTGTTGATTGCTGCCTGGACTTCCTGGGCGGCGGTGTCGATGCTCTTGTCGAGGGTGAATTGCAAGGTCAGGTTGGTCGAGCCGAGCGCGCTGCTCGAGGTCATCTGAGTCACGCCGGGGATGGCGCTGAACTGCACTTCAAGGGGCGTGGCTACCGACGACGCCATGGTTTCCGGGCTGGCCCCGGGCAGTTGCGCGGCCACCTGGATGGTCGGGAATTCCGCTTCCGGCAGAGGCGCGATGGGCAGACGCGGGAAAGCAATCACGCCCAGCAGCACCAGGGCAAAGGTCAGCAGAATGGTGGCGACCGGGTGATCGATGCACCAGGCTGAAACCGAACCATGTCCCTTCATGGTGTTGGCTCCGATTGCACCACTTGCGGTGGATCGGTCAGCACCTGCACCGTCGAACCGGGCTTGAGGCGCGACTGGCCATCGCTGACCAGTTTGTCACCCGGCTGCACGCCCTTGATGATGTTCTGGCCACTGTCCTGATAGACCATTTGCACGGGCACGGTTTCGACTTTGTCGCCATTGAGGCGATAGACGAAATGTTGATCCAGGCCACGCTGTACGACGTTGGGCGGTACGACCAGTGCATTTTTATCCAGCGCTGTCTGAATCTTTACCGTCACCAGCAAGCCCGGCCAGAGCTTCTGCCCGGGATTGTCGAACTCGGCCTTGGCGCGGATGGTGCCGGTGTTGGCGCTGATCTGGTTGTCGATCAGGGTCAAGTGGCCTTCGCCGAGCAGGTTGCCGGTTTCGCCGTCGGTGTCGGCACCGATGTAGGCCTTGACCTGGGCGCGCTGCGGATCGTTGATCAGGCCCTGCAAGGTCGGCAGCATTTGCTGCGGTAGGGAAAATTCCACGGCGATCGGGTCGATCTGGGTCACCGTAAACAGACCCAGGGTGTCGGTCATGCGCAGGAAGTTGCCTTCGTCGACTGTGCGAATGCCGACACGACCACTGACCGGTGAGCGAATTTGTGTGTAGGAAAGCTGGACCTCGGCGGAGTCAATCGACGCCTGGTTGCCCTGGGCGGTGGCTTTGAGCTGGTTGACCAGCGCCTGTTGCTGATCGTAGGTCTGCTTGGACACGCCGTCATCGACGCTGAGCAGTTTGTAGCGCTTGAGGTTGACCAGTGCCACTTGCAGTTGTGCCTGGCTTTCGCCCAGTTGTGCCCGGGCCTGGTCGAGGCTGGCGCGGATCGACCGGTCGTCGATGGTGGCCAGCAGGTCACCTTTTTTCACCAGTTGGCCTTCCTTGACCATGATTTTGGTGAGGATGCCGTCGATTTGCGGGCGGACCACGACGCTGTGCAGGGACAGGACCGAGCCGATGCCGCTGACGAAGCGGGGGACGTCTTTTTCGGCAACGGCGACCACGCGCACCGGGATGGCGCTGGGGGCGGCGAGTTTGGCCTTGGCCGGTTTGGTGGCATACCACAGGCCCAGCGCTGCCAGGACGATCAGAAGGGCGACGAGCAGGGCGGGTGTTTTCTGGATTCGCATGCGAGTGGGGCGCCGGGGCTGGGTTTTGGGTCGAAGGGGAGTTTCCTTTATAAACCTGTTTGGTGGTCAGGAGGGTGACGGCTAACTGACGGCGCTGTCAGTTTGTGTATCTTGGCGGCCTCTGGGCCGACCATGTTCTTGGGTGATTGAGTACATATCCGTTTCTGCGGTGACGGCGGCTTATGGTTTCGCCCTTACGGCGAGTCCCTTTTGGCAAACGCCCCAAAAGGAACCAAAAGGTCTCGCCCCTGGCGTCCGGCCCCTCGCTTAGGCTCGGGGTTCCTTCGCTCCGGCATTCATCCGGGGGCATCGCCCTCCGGTTGGCTTCGCTGGCACCTACATGCGATGAGTTCGACTGCGTCGAACGGCGCTGCGCGCCAATCCCCGGATGAACACCTCCACTCAGCCTCCCGAGGGGGCGGGTGGATCAAGATCAAGAGCTGCAGGCGAGCTAACGCTCGGCCTGTTGAGTGGTGAGGGGCGTGGGTGTGTGCCGATCTGCCTTTGCTCTTCTGTGGGAGCGGGCTTGCTCGCGATGGACGACAACGATAACGCGGGAAACCTGATTCACCTCGGCGCCTCAGGTTTTTCGCGAGCAGGCTCGCTCCTACAGGTATGCGCGTCAATTCGCCACCCGAACCCCACCCAGACTCCCGCTCAGTTCATACGCCGCCAATTCCGCCTGATGCGCGGCCAGCAATTCCGGCAACGATCCGCGCAAATACTCGACCCAGGTCTTGATCTTCGCATCCAGGTACTGGCGCGAAGGGTAGATCGCATACAGATTCAGCTCCTGCGAGCGGTACTTGGGCATCACGCGCACCAGCGTGCCGCTGCGCAAGCCCTCTATCGCGGCGTACAGCGGCAGGACGCCAACGCCCATGCCGCTGATGATCGCGGATTTCATCGCGTCGGCGGAGTTCACCAGGAACGGTGAGCTGTTGATGGTGACCATTTCCTGGCCATCAGGGCCGTCGAAGGCCCATTTCTCCAGGGGTATCACCGGGCTGACCAGGCGCAGGCAGGCGTGGTTGAGCAGGTCGCTGGGCTTTTGTGCGCAGCCGTTGGCTTTGACGTAGGCCGGCGAGGCGCAAACGATGCTGTAGGTGATGCCCAGGCGCTGGGAGACGAAGCCCGAGTCCGGCAGTTCGCGGGCCAGGACGATGGACACGTCGTAGCCTTCGTCGAGCAGGTCCGGCACGCGGTTGGCCATGGTCAGGTCGAAGGTCACGTCCGGGTGGGTCTTGCGGTAGCGGGCGATGGCGTCGATCACGAAGTGCTGGCCGATGCCGGTCATGGTGTGCACTTTCAGCTGTCCGGCCGGGCGCGCGTGGGCGTCGCTGGCCTCGGCTTCGGCTTCTTCGACGTAGGCCAGGATCTGTTCGCAGCGCAACAGGTAGCGCTTGCCAGCTTCGGTCAGGGCAATGCGGCGGGTCGTTCGGTTGAGCAGGCGGGTTTGCAGGTGGGCTTCCAGGTTGGAGACCGCGCGCGAGACGTTGGCCGTGGTGGTGTCCAGTTGCACGGCGGCGGCGGTGAAGCTGCCGGCCTCGGCCACGTAACTGAAGGCGCGCATGTTTTGCAAAGTGTCCATGGGGTGCTCTCGGGTGCGATGGCAAATTGTGACACGAAGTTTCGGGGTCGGTGACCCCCTACCTACGGATTATCTCGTTAACGGTAACAAAGATTCACAGGAATCCCAGCTTATCGCCATCAAAGCCCACCCATAGAATTGCGTGGACTGTAGGAGCCGGCTTGCTGGCGATGGCATCGCTGCGGTCACCCAGATGCACCGCGGTGGCTGCATCGCCAGCAAGCCGGCTCCTACAAGATCTCGTTATCCCCCTATTTCAGGAAATCGCAGCAGTGCCGCGTCGCATCAGCAGAGCGCTTCAACCGCTCAGTGTTTTGGCTTTAACCCTGGCAATCAGCGGCTGCATCGGAACCGGAGGTATTGCCCCGCAGGGCAAGGCGCTGGAGGCCAATGCACTGGCTACCGACGAAGCGATCCAGAACGCCGCGCAAGATGCGCACTGGCCCACCGCGCAATGGTGGCAAGCCTATGGCGACCCACAATTGAATCGCTGGATCGACCTCGCCCTGCAAGGTAGCCCGAGCCTGGCCATGGCCGCTGCCCGGGTGCGTCAGGCCAGGTCCATGGCTGGCGTGGCCGAAGCCGCCGAGTCGCTGCAGATCAATGGGGATACGACCCTCAAACGCCACAACTGGCCGACCGACCAGTTCTACGGCCCGGGCGAGCTGGCCAACAGCACCACCTGGGACAACAACGCCGCGCTGGGCTTCAGTTATGCCCTCGACCTCTGGGGCCGCGAAAGCAATGCCACCGAGCGTGCCGTGGACATGGCCCACATGACCGTCGCCGAAGCCCGCCAGGCCCAGCTCGAATTGCAGGACAACATCGTCCGGGTCTACATCGAGTTGTCGTTGCATTACGCCCAGCGGGATATCGTCGAAGCGACCTTGCAGCAGCAACAGCAGATTCTCGAGCTGGCGCAAAAGCGCCTGAACGGTGGTATCGGCACCCATTTCGAGGTCAGCCAGGCCGAGACGCCGTTGCCGGAAACCCATCGCCAGATCGATGCCCTCGACGAAGAAATCGCCTTGAGCCGCAACCAGCTCGCCGCCCTCGCGGGTAAGGGCCCAGGGGAAGGCACGCAGTTGCAGCGGCCAACGCTGTCGCTGGGTGCGCCACTGAAACTGCCGTCTTCGCTGCCGGCGCAATTGCTCGGGCAGCGCCCGGACGTGGTCGCCAGCCGCTGGCAAGTGGCGGCGCAGGCGCGAGGTATCGATGTCGCCCATGCCGGGTTCTACCCGAACGTCGACCTGGTCGGCAGCCTCGGCTACATGGCCACCGGCGGTGGGGCCCTGGAGTTCCTGACCGGCAAGAAACTCAACTACAGCGTGGGTCCGGCGATTTCGTTGCCGATCTTCGATGGCGGGCGGTTGCGCTCGGAGTTGGGTGAAGCTTCGGCCGGTTATGACATCGCCGTGGCCAAGTACAACCAGACCCTGGTCAATGCGCTGAAAAACATCTCTGACCAATTGATCCGTCGCGAGTCCATGGACAAGCAGCAGGCGTTCGCCGCCGAGTCGGTGGCCACCGCGCAGAAGACTTACGACATCGCGATGATCGCCTACCAGCGCGGCCTGACCGACTACCTCAACGTGCTCAACGCCCAGACCCTGCTGTTCAAGCAGCAGCAAGTGCAGCAGCAGGTTCAGGCAGCGCGCCTCAGTGCCCATGCCGAACTGGTGACGGCGTTGGGCGGTGGTCTCGGTGCCGGTAATGACGTGCCGACAGATCGCCAGACCCAAGTGCCGAAAACCCCGAGCCTTTTGCGTTGAACACTGCACCTGTGGGAGCGGGCTTGCTCGCGAAGGCAGTGTGTCAGACGACATTTATGCTGCCTGACACTCCCACTTCGCGAGCAAGCCCGCTCCCACAGGGTCCGAGTTTTGGCTGAATTTTCATTGAGCAGGATTTGATGACTCCCTTGCCCGCCCCTTTGCGCTGGCTGTATTCCCTGGAATGGCGCCGGGGATTCTTCGACTGGGCACGCAGCGATGGCGTGACCTGGGTCTACATTTTCAAGGTGCTGCTCGCCGCGTTCCTGACGCTATGGTTGGCCATGCGCCTGGAACTGCCGCAACCGCGCACGGCGATGATCACCGTGTTTATCGTCATGCAGCCGCAAAGCGGCCAGGTGTTCGCCAAGAGTTTTTATCGTTTTCTCGGCACCCTGGCCGGGTCGGCGGTGATGGTCGCGCTGATCGCCCTGTTTGCGCAGAACACTGAACTGTTCCTCGGTTCGCTGGCGATCTGGGTTGGTATCTGTACCGCCGGTGCCGCCCGCTGCCGCAACTTCCGCGCCTACGGTTTCGTACTCGCCGGGTACACCGCCGCGATGGTCGGTTTGCCCGCGCTGGCCCATCCGGAGGGTGCGTTCATGGCGGCGGTCTGGCGGGTGCTGGAGATCTCCCTGGGCATTCTCTGTTCGACCCTGATCAGTGCCGCCATCCTGCCGCAATCGGCGAGCGCGGCGATGCGCAATGCCTTGTATCAGCGCTTTGGCGTGTTCGCCCTGTTCGTCACCGACGGCCTGCGCGGTCGCAGTCAGCGCGAGGCGTTCGAGGCCGGCAACGTGCGCTTCATCGCCGAAGCCGTGGGCCTGGAGGGCTTGCGCAGTGTCACTGTTTTCGAGGACCCGCACATGCGTCGGCGCAATGGCCGGCTCAGTCGCCTGAACAGCGAGTTCATGGGCATCACCACGCGTTTCAACGCCGTGCACCAGTTACTCGAACGTCTGCGCAGCAGCGCGGCGGACCAGGTTGTAGCAGCGATCAAACCGGGATTGCAGGACCTCGCCGAGTTGCTCGACGGCTTCAGCGGTCGTGCCCTGACCAGTGCCGATGCGGCGCGCCTGGTCACGGTGCTGAGTGTCTACAAGGAAGGCTTGCCGACGCGGGTGCGCAGCCTGCGGGCAACGTTCCAGCAGAGCAACCCGAGCGATGCCGAACAACTGGATTTCCACACCGCCTACGAGCTGCTTTATCGCTTCGTCGACGACCTGCACGGTTATGCGCAGACCCACGCGTCCCTGGCCGATCACAGTCACGAACGGGAGCGCTGGGACGAGCCGTTCACCCCGCAAACCAACTGGATGGCCGCGGCGGCGTCGGGCATTCGCGCAGCGTTCATCCTGGTGGTGTTGGGTAGCTACTGGGTGGCAACCGCCTGGCCAAGTGGCGCGACCATGACCCTGATTGCCGCCGCGACCGTGGGCCTGTCCGCTGCTACTCCGAACCCGAAACGCATGGCCTTTCAGATGGCGTGCGGGACGTTGCTCGGGGCGCTGATTGGTTTCGTCGAGATGTTTTTCATTTTCCCGTGGATCGACGGATTCCCGTTGCTGTGCGTGATGCTCGCACCGGTGATCGTGCTTGGTTCGTTCCTGACATCGCGGCCGCAATACGTCGGTGTCGGCCTGGGTTTGCTGATCTTCTTCAGCACCGGTTCAGTGCCGGACAACCTCACGGTCTACAACCCCTACACCTTCATCAACGACTACATCGCCATGGTGCTCGGCATGCTGGTGTGCGCGGCGGCCGGGGCGATCATTCTGCCGCCCAACAGCCGCTGGCTGTGGCGCCGGCTGGAGCAGGACCTGCGCGGTCAGGTGGTGTACGCCATCAGCGGCAAGCTCAAGGGCCTGGCGTCGAGTTTCGAAAGCCGTACCCGCGATCTGGTGCATCAGGCCTACGGCTTCGCGGCAGGTCAACCGCAAGTGCAGCGGGACTTGTTGCGCTGGATGTTCGTGGTGCTGGAGGTCGGTCACGCGATCATCGAATTGCGCAAGGAGCAGGCGATTCTGCCGGTGCATCCGGCCTATGCCGAATCCCAGCCATGGCGGCAATCGATCCGGGTGATGGGGCGTGCACTGGTGCGGCTGTTCCTGCAACCGAACAGCAGCAATCTCGAACGCGCGCTGATCGCGGTCGATCACGCGATCAGTCGTGTGCAGTCCACCGACGAACCCTTCGCCCCGCATTTCGATACCTCGGCGTTGCGTCGGGTGAAGAGTTACCTGCACTTCATCCGCACCTCTCTGCTCGATCCGCAATCACCGCTCGCTGCCTTCGCCAACAGCCAGCCCCAAGGACTTGAACATGCCTCGTGAAATCGCCTTCCACGGCGTGTACATGCCGACCATGACCCTGATGTTTTTCATCGCGGCGGCGCTTGCCTGGGCGCTGGACCGATTCCTGTCCGGGTTCGACCTGTACCGTTTTTTCTGGCACCCGGCGTTGCTGCGCCTGAGCTTGTTTACCTGTCTGTTCGGCGCGTTGGCGCTGACTGTCTACCGTTGACTCTCTTTCACTGAGAATGTCCTGATGAAAAAGTTTTTCAGCCTGCTCGCGACCTTGCTGGTGCTGGCCCTCGCGCTGTGGATCGGCCGCTCCTTGTGGGAGCACTACATGAACACGCCATGGACCCGCGACGGTCGCGTGCGCGCCGACATCATCAACGTCGCCGCCGACGTCACCGGCGAAGTGGTGAACGTGCCGGTGCGGGACAACCAGTTGGTGAAGAAGGGCGATTTGCTGATGCAGATCGACCCCGAGCACTACCGTCTCGCGGTGAAGCAGGCGCAAAGCCTGGTGGCATCGCGCAAGGCAAACTGGGAGATGCGCAAGGTCAACGCCCATCGTCGCGCCGACATGGACAACCTGGTGATCTCCCGGGAAAACCGCGACGACGCCAGTAACCTCGCCGACTCGGCCCTGGCCGATTACCAGCAGGCCCAGGCACAACTGGAAGCTGCCGAGCTCAACCTCAAACGTACTGAAGTGCGCGCGGCGGTGGACGGCTACGTCACCAACCTCAACGTGCATCGCGGCGATTACGCGCGCATCGGCGAGGCGAAAATGGCCGTGGTCGACATGAACTCGTTCTGGGTCTACGGCTTCTTCGAAGAAACCAAGCTGCCCCATGTGCGCGTGGGTGATAAGGCCGACATGCAACTGATGAGCGGCGAAGTGCTCAAGGGCCACGTGGAAAGCATTTCTCGCGGCATCTACGACCGCGACAACCCGGAAAGCCGTGAACTGATCGCCGATGTAAACCCGACCTTTAACTGGGTTCGCTTGGCGCAACGGGTGCCGGTGCGCATTCACATCGATGAAGTGCCGGAGGGTGTGGTGTTGGCGGCGGGGATTACTTGTACGGTGGTGGTGAAGCAAGGTGATGGTGCATAACCGATAGATCGAGTCGCCTGCTTCGCGAGCAAGCCCGCTCCCACATTTGATCTCCTTCGTGTGCAAACTTTGAGTTCACTGAAGATCCAGTGTGGGAGCGGGCTTGCTCGCGAAGGGTACAACGCGGTCCGTCAGACACGCATCGGGGCATTCACTCCTTGCAAAACGTCTCATGCAAATGCCGCCAGATCACCCGCCCATCCGCCTGCTTTTCGAACGCAACGGTCGAGCGCCGATCCGAGTGCAGCCCGGTCGCATCGGTCTGTTGCTCGCGGTAACTCACGGTTGCGCCACCGTCGTACAAGGCAATGCCACGCAACTCGCTGAGCTCGATGCGGAACCCGAGCTTCTTGCCGCCCGCCAGCGTGAACAATTCGTTCAGTGCGTCAAAGTCCAGCACCCGGCCGAGCGGCGAGACCATGGAGAATTGCGGCGAAAAACGGCTCAGCAGTTTTTCGAGTTCACACGCGTCGCGTTCCTCGGCCAGCCATTGTTCGATGGCCACGTGGGCCTGGATCACTTCGTCGAAGTATTCGGTGTAGTCGGTCATTTTTTTCCTGAATTTCCGTGGTGTCTGTTCTGACGCCTTCGCGAGCAAGCCCGCTCCCACAGGTCATGCGCAGATTCTGTGTGGGAGCGGGCTTGCTCGCGAAAGGGGCGAAGCGGTCTCAGAGCTGCCCACGCAACCCGAACCGCTTCATCAGCCCGACTTCCAATAAGCCTTTCGGTAACAACCCTGCCAGCAGTGGCAACGCACGACTGCCATTGCCGAGACGAATCAGTCGCGGTGGCTTGTCCTGCTGCACAGCCTTGAGTAATCCAGCGGCAAATTCACTGGCCGGGGTCGGTTTGTCCTGTGACGCCCTGGCCCGTGCGCGAATGCCTTCGCGCAGCGGAAACCATGGGGATTGCTCGCTGATCAATTGCTCGGCTTCGTGGCCGGCATTCTTGGCAAAGCTGGAAGCGATAGCCCCCGGCTGCACTTCCATGACCCGCACACCGAACGGCGCCAGTTCCATGCGCAAGGCATCGCTCAAGGCATGCACGGCGGCTTTCGAGGCGCAGTAGGCACCGGCGAATGGCGTGACCAGAACACCGGACACACTACCGATATTCACCACCAGCCCCTTGGCCCGGCGCAGTACCGGGAACAGGGCGCGAGTAACGCCTATGACAGCGAACACATTGGTCTCGAACTGGCGCTGCATGGCCGGCACACCACCATCGAGCAGCGGCCCCATGGCACCGTAGCCCGCGTTGTTGATCAACACATCAAGGCCACCGGTTTGCTGGTTGATTCGCTCGCCCAAGGCTTCCAGCGCGGCGGCATCGTTGACATCCAGTTGCACGGCGGTGAAACCCGCGGCGGTGAGTGCCGCGACATCTTCGGCCTTGCGCGCGCTGGCCCAGACTTCATAGCCGGCGACCTTGAACGCATCGGCAAGGGCGCGGCCGATGCCGCTGGAACAACCGGTAATCAACGCAACGGGCATGGCGCATTCCTTGTGCAAAAAATGGGGGAGGGCTCAGTCGGAAAAACTACCCTGCAATCGCTCGGCGCGAAACTCCAGGGTTTCCGGACGGTAGCCAGGGCGCAGTGGCGGCAGCGGCAAGCAATCTTCCCAGTTGCCACCGGCCTGCAATTCGCCGGGGCCACGATAACGCGGGGCAGTGTATTGATTGTCGGCCAGGTTCACCGTGTCGCCCGGAGCATACGCCGCGACCCGCCAGCGCAGCTCGGTCAGCGGCACGTCGTTGCCGTTGTTCATCGTCAGTTGCAACGGACGGTCTGCCGGGCAGTGTTGCGGCGCATAGCTGATGCGCAACTCCAGGCGTTGCAACTGCTTGAGTTCGCGGTGGTCCAGCCAGACGACCCAGGTGGCGACCAGGCCCAGCCCCACGGCGGCGGCCATGGACACGGGCAAGGCCTTGGCCGGATAGCGCAGCAACAGGATCAGCCAGGTGATGACCAGCAGGACGCCGATGAACATGGAGCGAAACCTCGCTAGCGATAAGAACTCATCTTATCCGGGCCGTGAGGGAAACCAACGTAACCATCCGTCGGATATGGCGGCGAACCTGTTAAGTTTGACAGGTTCTTCCGCGCGCAAAAAGCCGTAGGTTGGGGAGCAATCCACTGGCCTGTCGGTGACTCCCATGCAAGACAAGAACAATCGGCTATTGCGTAACCTTGTTAGCGAAATCGCTGACAAGAGCAGTCAGCCGGGCAAGGTGAGTTTCATCACCGCCATGCAGCAAATGAGCATGACGTCGGTGTTTGACATTATCGGCCAGTCAAAGCCCCGGTTTGTCGAACGCTTGGGTGAGATCTGTGACGCGGACGGTGCGTTGGCCTATGACAATGCCATGTGTTATGCGGTCCAGATCGGTGGACTGTATCGTGAGCATCGAGTATCCAGTGGCAAGCCCCAGGACCTGACCCAACGTACGGGTGTTCGTGCCTTGGTGGACGTGGGCCCCAGTTACCCCAACCTGTTCAAGGAAAACTGGGATGAGTTCTGCAAGGTCGGCGCGATCGCGGCGATCGACTCGCCGGTGTCCTACCTCAGTTCGTTGTACCAATTTGCCACGCGTACGCTGGAAACTTCGGGGCAGGGTGACCGGCCGAAAATTTTACTGGGCAAGCGGCGGCCCGACATTGCAAGCCTGGTCATTGACCAGCAAAGCACCTTTACCCCCCGGCCAATGCTGGAGTTGGTCAACGGGATTCTGAAGGAAGATATTGAGCGTTACCGCAAAGGCAAACCTGATGAAAACAAGCCAGTGTATGAACTACTGGCTGAACGACGGTACCCGTTCATCTTTCCGTACCACTTTGCCCATCATCAATGCCGTCTTGGATTGGCAAAAAAAAAACTTGGGTTGGGGGTGTTGAATTACCTGATCAGCCGTGAGGTGCCGGCGACTCAAGGTGATCGCAATGTCTATGGCGCGGTGCAGAATGCGTCGCTTGAGGCGCAACGGTTGTTGTCGGGATTGAGTCCGCAGCAACAACAGTTGTTGATCGAGCCGTCACTGTTTACCACGTTTTATCTGTCGAAGGCCGAGCTGGCGGCTGGTTGGAAAGGCCCGGGGACTTCTCACCTGAGGCCACATAAAGCGCTGGGCGTGGGCTTTTTACTGCTGCCGGGACAGGCCTCCATTGAAGTTGTCGTGCCAAGAGCGGATTTTTTTATCGACGACTTTTCGTCAACCAACCAAGCAGCGATGTTTTTTTCCAAGGCGGATAGTCCCGACAAGCTTCACGAAGTAGTTTTATTCAATTCAGGCACCCCGGCCCGTTCGGAACTATGGACGCTCAATTATCTGCATCAGGCCTCGTCCGAGACAATGTGTCCGCGTATCAGTTGGGGGGGGAATGATTCAGCGGGATATCGTGCTTCATTCACTATCACAACCACCAGCGGCTCTGTAACGGCCCCCCTAGGCGTGGCAGCGCTCAGCGTAACCCTCATGTCGGATGAGATTCCTGTCTGGTCGGTCGAGCAGCAAGGTTTTTTCCAGAAACACTACGGTCTTGAGAGCAATTTGATACAACTCGATCAGTCGCTGATCGAACTCAAAACCTTCATGCAGCGGACCGGGCTGGACGCGCAGCAAGTCGAAGCGGTGTTATCGCAACGTACTCATTTTCCCCGTCTTTCCCCCAACTGCCCAAGCACCAATCCGCAATTCGGCGCGGCGGGAATAGGAGCGCCATACCCTCATGCTTCCCACTTTGGCGCGTGTTACGTCAATGGCCACGGTTCGGGTCGCTATGACAGTGTCACCCCTGCCACCGCTACATCGATCCGCAAGGATCAATTCGACAACTCAATGGGCCTCACAGAGGTCCTGGTGGGCACTCGCAAAACCTGGCGCCTGACCAAAACCTCACCCAACCGCTTCGACCGCCTGCAGCGCATGATTCGCTTGCAACGCTGGCTGGACATTCCGTTTGCCGAGCTGGACACGCTGATCATCAGCGCTATCCGCAGCGAAGGCGA
Organism: Pseudomonas sp. P5_109; assembly: GCF_034009455.1. Classification (NCBI taxonomy): domain Bacteria; kingdom Pseudomonadati; phylum Pseudomonadota; class Gammaproteobacteria; order Pseudomonadales; family Pseudomonadaceae; genus Pseudomonas; species Pseudomonas sp. P5_109. The sequence goes on along the minus strand of NZ_CP125380.1, from coordinate 5,824,485 downwards.
ACACAACCTGACCATGGAGCTGAATCTCAATACCTTGCGGGCCTTGGGGGTCTATCGTTATCTCGCCCAACGATACAAGCTCGAGCCTCTGGAATTCGCCGCGTTTCTCCATGACCTCACGCCTTATGCGACCGGCGATGATGTACCGCTGTTTGACCAGGTCTTCAACGAGGTAACGCTGTTCGACGTGCCATTGGTGCTTGATCAACAGGTGTTCAATGCCAGGGGGGCGGACGTCGCCTCAAAACGAACCGTGGCACAACTGTGTGCCGGCCTCGGTTTGCAACCCTCGGAGTTGTCGTTTTTGCGCCTGGCCGGGCATACGCAGCAGTATGTCGGGCCACTGAAGCGCGATCTGGAAACGGTTTCATCGGTTTATCGTCAGGCGCGTGTCCCACAGATGTTTGGCCTTTCGGCGGAGGACGGCTGGGCCTTGATAGATTTGTTGGGGGGGCAGGACTATCAGCGGTTGCTGTGCACAGGGCGTTTGAGCCACCAATCCGGGCAATCGCTCAAGCCCCTTTACGTCAAGGCGGTGAGTCAAGATTATGAAATCACCTTGGCACTGGTTGTCGAGCCTTTGGCTGCGGGAGACTCCTTGCGCTTGCTGCCGGGGTCATTGCTTTCTGTGGAGGCGGGCGATGACTTTGCTCACACAGAAGACAGGCTTCGTGAGTTTACGCTTGACCGTCCAGGGGCTTCACCCGATGTGGCATGGTTTCTAACAAATGCTGACGACAGTCCGCTGACACTTGATCCGGTGGAGGCCGGGGGAAGACTCTCATTGAGCGGCAAAAAGATCACCAGAGTTGCCTGGGAGGCGATAAACGACTGGCCAGCAAAACCGATTGATTACTTGCGCGTGAGGTGTGGGAGGCTTTCAGTACAATTGTTGTCGTTCAGGGGGGTTACCGAAGGCGAGGCTTTCACGACACCACCCGACATTCTCGACCTTTTAATGCAAATGGACTGGGCCGTGACCTGGCTCAAGGACAGCAAGCAAAGCGTCACCGATGTGCGACGTTTACTGGGACTTGATCCGGGGGACTACCTGCCACCCCAGGGCCTGATTGATCGCCTGGCGAAGTTGGCCCTCGACACCCGGGCCGCGGTCATCACCGATCAGCAGATCGAGGCATTGAATCTGCCAACCCATGAGGCGCCCGCCAAGGGGCGTGGCCCGGGAGACGCCATCAACTGGCGCACGGTTTTGCTGCCGTTGCTCGATGAGCGAGGCATGGTCAAAGACTTGCCACTGGAGCTGATCGAAAACACCCAAGGGCAATTGTCGGCGGCGCTGGTGTTGGCGCTCAAGCCCCTGAGACTTGAGCCTGAGGCCAGGGCCCGGAGCCTGGAGAAACTGGGCACGCTGCTCCTGGTCGGTCATGACCGGCAACTGCGCCTGATCGAAGGACTGACTCAGGAAATGGTCAACTTGCCCATGGACCGCACCCAGGTTGTGGTGCGCTGGGCGGGGACTTCGGTCTACGAGTTGCTGTCGGCGGTGCTGCAAACCGATGCCGATGCCGGCATCTCGTCAATGGCCTCCCTGCTGGAGCAAATTCGCTCGATGCTGCGTCATGCAGAGGCGGCGCTGCATATGCGCCTGGACACCAGCGCCCTGCGTCTGTTCCTGGTCCATCCCGAGTGGCTGGGGGCCAAGGGTGGCACAGCGTTGTCATGGGCCAGTTTCTATTTGCTGGGCCGCTACAGCCAGTGGCTCCGCAGCCAGAGTCAGGCTGAAGAAGCCTTGCTCGGATACTTCATCGCGGCCAACCCGGCGAAGGTCCATCTCAAGAACAAGGCATTGCGTAGCGCGGTCAACGATGAATCAGCCGAGGCGTTGGCCAACCTGCTGGGTTGGTCCGTGCAAGAGGTCAGCCGATTGTTTCAAGAGTTGCCGCAAGGACGCGCCTGCTCCATGGCCGAGGTGGACTGGATATTGCGTTGCCAGGGCGCCAGCAAGGCCAGCGGGATGACGGCAGCGGATGTGTTGGCGGCTACTGCGCTGCATGCCGACAGTGCCCCTGCTGCCTGGCAAGCCGTCGGTGAAGCGGCGGTGGCCGCCAGTCGTTGAGTGATGTTTTTTCACTTTAAGGATCAAATCATGTCCAGCACCCTCGACAGTCAACTCAACGAAACCCTGCGCGATGCCCTGGTGGCCTACTACCTGGATGAACTGGTACCCAATGCTGCGGAATTTGTCGATAGCGGCTTGAGCGACAAAATCAAGACCGCCAACGACCTCTACGAATACAAACTGTTGGACGTGCAGGTCAGCCAGGCGGTGCCCAGCAGCCCGGTGGCGTCGGCGATTGCCAGCCTGCAGCAGTACATCAACGGCGCGTTGATGGGCATGGAGCCGGGGTATGAAGTCAAGGTCATGGAAGACCATCTGCTCACGCAGTGGCGCGAGATCAACAGCCAGTATCCGATCTGGGCGGCCAACCAGCAGTTGCGTTATTACCCGGAGGTGTACATCGACCCCTCATTGCGCATGAGCAAGTCGACCTACTTCCAGCAACTGGAAAACGACATCAACCAGAACAAGATTCACATCGACACGACTCAGGAAGCGGTGCTGAGCTATCTGGCCAGTTTCGAAGAAGTGGCCAACCTGACCATCATCAATGGCTACATCTCCACCGATGATTTCAAGAACGGCATGTACTACTTCATCGGCAAGTCCCGGGCCGAGAGCGTGTATTACTGGCGTTCGGTGGACATGTCCCAGCGTACCTACAAGGACATGAGCGGCAGCAACCCTGACCGGCCCAAATTCGATTATCCGCAGCCGGGCGCCTGGTCGGATTGGCACAAGGCCAACCTGCCGATCTCGGCCAGTGCCATCGAGCGCACGATTCGGCCGGTGCTGTTTAATAACCGCTTGTTTGTGTTCTGGGTCGAGTGCATCGACAACAACCCTCAGGCCTTGACGGTAGAACACGACACGGCCCCGGATCCGGGCATGCCGCTGACTACGGTCAAGACCAATCCGATGTTGCGGCTGAACCTGGTCTACAAGAAATACGACGACAGCTGGAGCGTGCCGCAAACCATTATCGAGGCGTGGAGCGAGGCGCCACGGTTCAAGACCGAGGATCTGGATAAATGGGTCGAAAGTATCACGGTGCACGACAGCTCGACTTCGCCCGACTCGATGTTCGTGGCGATGTATGCCGGGTATACCGCTGGCGCTGCTCAGGATGGCGTACACGACCAGTATGATTTTTTGAAAACGGCGATGATTGACAAGAACTTTAATGTCACGGAGTTGTTTCCCAGTCGCGGGTATGTGCCCAGCGTTGGGACTGCGGCAGATATAAAGGCGCCACATGTATTAAGGGTAGGGCGGATATTTGCGCTCGATAATAAAACACGGTTTCAGTTTAGGCTGCCTGCGTTTACTGTTGCACTGAAAAGTGTCGAGACGAGTTCGCCGAATACGGCAGGAGAGCCATGGAATTTTCGAGGGTGGCAAACTAAAATTCGCACGCCTGTCAAGGATGTTGATGTGAGATTTAATAAGCTTGCACAGCGTCTTGAATTTGATTCAAAAATATCCAGTAGTTTCTCTTGGTCGCCACGACTCAAAACGTGGTTGTTTTCGACGCGGGACAGTTATGGCTTTAGTTGGAGATTAACGCTGATAACCTCAGATAATCCAACTCCTCCGTATGAGGAACTGCTTTCAGGTTCGAAGTTGGAAATGATAAAAGGTCCGCCGGTTGGGCCTGGATCGAAATATTATTTCGGCTTGAGAGTAAACTGGAATCCGGGTTTCTTTGGAAGCATAATAAGGGACAGTGCCGAAGTCGAATATTGTACATTGCCGGGAATGCCTGATGGGGCCTCTGTTTCGCTTGCCGGTAAGGTGATTTTGGAATTGGCACTGATTTATTTAGTGGATAATCCGGAGCTTGTTGTTAGTGGGTCGATTGGGTCCCCTGATAATTATAGTCATGAGCTAGATGGTTATATGGAATTTCAAAAAGAAGCTTCTTATAACTTCCAGAATCTTATTCTAAGACCAGCAGATCTGAACAATTTTACCCCTGCTCATCCCGGCTACCATGCGCTGCATTACTCTTCGGCGCTTTTGGAGAGAAATCCACCTGATACGCAGACAATATCCATCGCCATCGATCCTGAAACGCTGCTACCGGACTGGAATGGCAATTGGCCTGTGGGTGTAAAAAAAATCCCACTGATACATGGCATCAAGGTTTTCAGCAGCGGCCAGGAAATGGGGCACGCGCTTAAACTCACCCTCATTGAGCTTGAACTTGCCCCCCGAGTCACGACTCCACTGATCGCCCCTTACATCAACACCCGCCCCAGCCCAACCCTGGGCACTGCCGAGTTCATCGATTTCACCGGCTCGGGCATTGCTCGCAACGACGACAATAGCGCCGCGCGCCAACCGATCCGCATGAACACCCTGTTCGCCCGCGAGCTGATCAACAAGGCCAACATCGCCCTGGAAAACCTGTTGGACTGGGACACCCAGAACCTCGAAGAGCCGCCCTTGCAGCCACCGTCAGCGGTCAACCGCATGGACTTCCACGGTGCCAATGGCCTGTACTTTTGGGAATTGTTTCTGCACTTGCCATTCATGGTCAGCCAGCGCTTGAACCTGGAACAAAAATTCGACGAGGCCGAGCAGTGGCTGGGTTTCATTTTTGACCCGGCACGCAAAAACGCCAGCAACGGCCGCCCGGACTACTGGAACGTGCGGCCACTGATGGACGACCCGGTGGAGATGGATTACGCCAGCCGCAAACCCGATGACCCGGACGGTATCGCCAGCAGTCATCCCGTGCGTTACCGCAAGGCGATTTACCTGCACTACCTGAAAAACCTGCTGGACCGGGGCGATGCCGCCTACCGGCAATTGACCCCCGACAGCCTCGGCGAAGCCAAGCTGTGGTACGTGCGGGTTCTGGATCTGTTGGGGCCGCGCCCGGACATCAAGTTGGTGGACCACTGGCTGCCCATCACCCTGAAAACCCTGAGTGATTCCATCAGCACCGAACTGCGCGCGTTTGAGCAGCGGCTGATCAGTCAGGACCAATTGCGTGCCGACAGCGCCGAGGCCAACGACGGTCAATCGCTTTATGACTTTGCCGAGCCTGCGTTGTACTTGCGCACTTTTAGCCCTGACCCGACCCTGATGGATCTGGACAGCGATTACTTGCGCCTGCCGATCAACCAACATCTGGTGCGCACCTGGGACATCGCCGAAGCGCGTCTGGATAACCTGCGCAACAACCGCACCCTGGATGGCAAGCCCTTGATGCTGCCGTTGTTTGCCGCGCCGTTGAACCCACGCGACCTGCTGGCGGCCTACGGCCAGGGCGCAGCGTCCGGCGGTGCCGCGCGGCTGCTGGCCCAGGACGTGCCGCATTATCGTTTCAATGTCATGCACAACCGCGCCAGCAGTGCCGTGGAGACCCTGATCCAGTTCGGCAACACGCTGCTGTCGTTGATCGAGCGCAAGGAGCAGGCACAGCTCCACGAGCTGCAAGGCCAGCAAGCCTGGGAGTTCGCGCAGTTTGCCATTGAACTGCAGCGTCAGGCGCAAGTGATCGACGTCGAACAGCGCAAGGCCCTGGAGGCAAGCAAGGCAGTGGTGCAGGGGCGTCTGGACTTTTACACGCGGTTGGCGGATGAAGTGGTGAACGCGGGTGAACAAGGTGCCGCAGGACTGCATTTAGCGGGGCGTGTCGCGGAAGGAGTAGGCGCCGTCGCTAATGCCATTGGTGGCGCTTTAATTGTCCCGCCCAATGCGGTCGGGGCCGTCGGCGGTAAGATCTCAGGTGCGGCCAATGGTGGGGGTGGCGGTGGATCGGTGGGTGGCTGGCGTCTGGACGGCGTAACAAGAATGGTCGCGGCGTTCGCTTTCGGCCTGGCCTCTGGGTTCCACGGCGCTGCCGAGGCGACGGACCGCGCCGAGAGCTTTCGCCGCCGCCATCAGGAATGGAAGCAGGCTCGTGATCAGGCCCAGCTTGAAATACAGCAGATCGATGCGCAGTTGAAGGTGCTTGAACAACAAGCCCTGGCCACGACCGTGCAGTTGAACCAGGCGCACGCCGCCCAGGAACAGGCATTGGCCAGTTATGAATTCCTGCGTACCCGCTTCAGCAACGCGCAACTCTATCAGTGGCTCAACGGCCAGTTCGCGACCTTCTATTACCAGGCCTACGACGCCACGCTGGCGCTGTGTCTGGCCGCCGAAGCCTGTTGGCAGTTCGAAATCGCCGACTACACCAGCCGCTTCATCCAGGTCGGCGCCTGGAAGGACAGCTACCGTGGCCTGGGAGCCGGTGAGTCATTGAAATTGCAGTTATTGAAAATGGAGTCGGCCTACATCACTCGCAACGAACGACTGCTGGAAATCACCAGGACCGTGTCCCTGCGTCAGCTCAAGGACCAGACCCCGGATTCAGAGATGAACCAGGACTGGCCCACCATTGAGTTGCGTTTGGAGGAGGAGGGTGACGTGGCATTCGAACTGACCAGGGCGATGTACGAAAGTGATTACCCAACGCACACGCTGCGGCGGATCAAACGCATCAGCGTGACCTTGCCGGTGACCCTGGGCCCGTATGAAGACATCTGCGCCACGCTGACGCAAACGTACAACGCCGTACAGATCGGTGACAGCCTCAAGGAAAACCTGCGGGCCAGTCAGCAAGTGGTGTTGTCCGGCGGTGTGGCGGATGACGGGTTGTTTGTCTTTGATTTCAACGATGAGCGTTACTTGCCCTTCGAGGGCACTGGGGCGATTTCCCGCTGGCTATTGCACTTTCCCAATCACGTACAGCAAGAGGCAATGATCAAGAGCTTGACCGACATCATTGTGCAGGTCCAGTACACGGCCAAGTCGTGAGCCCGGTGATGGTGACGATGAACGCGCAAGGTGGAGCCAGCCAGTGAACAGCCCATCGATTCACTGGCAGACTCCGCTGTTGAGTGTCCGCGCCCCTCGTGCAATGACGGTGCGCAGGGTGCAGTTCTGGCGCGACACTCCTGGCTTGCCAGCACAGGCGCGCGTCAACCGTAGTGCCTTTGACAGTGCCGGCAGGGCGGTGGCCGAGTGGGACCCGCGTCTGGGAATGGAGCCATCGGCGCCTGCCAATCTGGCGACGATATACTCGCTGAGTGGCAAGGTGCTAAGCACTCTGAGCGTGGATGCGGGGCTGCGGGTCAGTCTGTTTGCAGAGGCTGGACAGGTCGTGCAGAGCTGGGATGGTCGGGGCGCTCAGCGTCGCGTTGAGTACGATGCTCTGTTGCGTACCGTGGCATTGTTTGAACAGGCACGCTCTACGGAGCGTTACGAATACGGCGCTGCGCAGCTTGCCTTTGCCGACCACAACCAATGCGGCCAATTGATTCGCCACGATGACCCGGCGGGGACGCGACACTTCAACGCGTTCGGGTTGACAGGCGCATTGCTTGAGCAGACGCAGCACTTTCTGCGAGACCTGGATTCACCGGATTGGCCAATGCCAATCAATGAGCGCAATGTGCTGCTTGAGCCGGGCGAGGGTGCCCGCACCGTTTGGTGTTTCAATTCCCTGGATGACCGGTTGGAGCAAACCGATGCCCAAGGTAATCGCCAGCGTTTCAACCAAACCGTTGATGGCCAGTTGCGTGATAGTTGGTTACACCTGAAAAGCACGACCGAGCCCCGGCAAATGGTCCGCGCGATGGATTACAACGCCAACGGCCAGGTTGAACGTCAGATTTCAGGCAACGGCGTCATCAGTCTGTTCGACTACAGTCCCTCGGATGACCGGCTCATTCGCCTGCGGGCCTTGCGTGCCAACCACCAATCGCTGCAAGACCTGAGTTACCGTCACGACCCGGTGGGTAATATCCTCTGCATCAATGACAAGGCGTTGCCCATTCGTTACTTTGCCAATCAGCGTATCGAGCCGGTCAGCTGTTACGAGTACGACAGTCTGTCGCAATTGATCCGGGCTACCGGTTGGGAGGCCGGGAGTGCCAATCGCGGACCGTCCAAAATCGAAGACCCCAAAGCCGTCGCCAATTATCAGCAGACGTATCGTTACGATGCCGGCGGTAATTTGCTGGAACTGACTCATCAAGGGCCCCAACGACATGGCCGTGTTTTGACCGCAGCGAAATTCAGTAATCGTTGCTTGCTGGTACAGGATGGACGCCCGCCGACAGACGCTGAAATAGCAGGAGCGTTCGATGAAAGCGGCAATTTGTTGAGGCTGGAAAAAGACCGGACACTGAGTTGGGACGTTCGCAATCAACTTCAACAGGTGTGCCCGGTAGAGCGCGAGTCGGAGCTCAACGACACGGAGCGGTACATCTACGGCGGTGGTGGCATGCGTCAACGCAAGATACGCTCGGCCCACACCCATGCACGCGCAGTCATCAGCGAAACCCGCTATTTTCCAGGGCTGGAAGTACGCCGCGTAGATGATGACATACTTCATGTCATCACTGCCCAAGCCGGGCGCACGACGGTGCAAGTGCTGAATTGGGAAAGTGCGCCGCCCAACAACTTGGCCAATGACCAATACCGCTACAACCTCGCCGACCATCTCGGCTCATGTGCTCTGGAATTGGACCACGAGGCCAAGGTCATCAGCCGTGAAACCTATCACCCGTTTGGCAGTACGGCGTTCAGTGAACGGGGAGATTCGAATGAGGTGAGTTATCGCACGTTGCGTTACTCGGGCAAGGAGCGGGATGCGACGGGGCTTTATTACTATGGGCTCAGATATTACATCCCGTGGTTGCAGCGTTGGACAACGGTTGACCCGGCGGGCATCGCTGATGGGCTCAACCTATATTGCATGGTCGCGAACCGCCCCCTGGTTTTTCGTGACGCTAATGGTCAAGTCCGAGGTTTGCCAGAGGGTGTAGTGGTGAAGGATGAGCGCGATCCTCGGCAGAATGTTGTAGGTGCTGATCAGGCCAACCCTGTCATAGCTAGGGAACTAGATTTACCCCCTGAAATGTCACACTCAGTGGAATCAACTGTGGGTACATCAATGGCCAATGCGTCTCTACCCCGATGGACTCCTTTGCAATACCTGGCGGCGCATAAGGACAGTCAGCGAACATTGGTCGTGGGATGTGGTGCCAGTCCGCAAAACGTGACCAGCATGGGTGGCATTCGAGGAGGTGCCTGTTCTTTGGGAAGCTCCCATGAGCATGACTTTACGGTGGATATCGATGCGGGAGCGAACGCGGACCTTACGGCTGACCTGGTCACTTACAGAGGCACAGATCTTGGTCGAGATGGGTTGCAGCAGTTTGACGTGATCAGTTTTGAGTATCTCTTCAGAGGACCGCGTAATCCATTTAAAAATGAGCACATTCAGGCCTGGATTCAAGCAGCCGATGCATTGTCGCGGCCAGGAGCCGAGGTTTTTTTCTTTAATGGCCATGCCCCGTACAGAGAGGTTGCGGCGCAAGAATTGAGGCGGCTGAGTTACTCAGTGAGGGAAGAAAGCAGCAATCCTGGAAACCGCCGCGGACACGTATTCGTTGTGGGTAAAAAACCAGGGAATTCTCTTTTCAGCAAAATCAGAAAATTGTTTTGATTGGAAAAAACCCCCGTCCAGTTTACTGCGGATAGTGCACGCAGCAGACCGGACGGGGGCTTTTGTTTTGCTTGATGCTTACTGCGCGATCGTCTTCACCGATACCCCACGCTCAACCGGCGTCGAGCGACCATAGATATCCTCAAACCGCTCGATATCGTCCTCCCCCAAATAACTCCCCGACTGAACCTCGATGATTTCCAGCGGGATTTTCCCCGGGTTTCGCAGGCGATGCACCGAAGCGATCGGAATGTAGGTCGATTGGTTCTCGGTCAGCAGGAACACGTTCTCGTCACAGGTCACCTCGGCGGTGCCGCTGACCACGATCCAGTGTTCGGCGCGGTGGTGGTGCATTTGCAGCGACAGGCAGGCGCCCGGTTTGACCGAGATGTGCTTGACCTGGAAGCGCCCGCCCATGTCCACCGAGTCGTAGGAGCCCCACGGACGGTAGACCTCGCAGTGGTTCTGGGTTTCAGTGCGGCCCTGTTCGTTGAGGGTGTTGACCATCTGTTTCACGCCTTGGACCTTGTCCTTGTGGGCGATCATCATGGCGTCCTTGGTTTCGACCACGACGATGTTTTCCAGGCCGATCACCGACACCAGTTTGCCGTTGCCGTGGATCATGCAGTTTTTGCTGTCCTGAATCACCACGTCGCCTTTGGTGACGTTGCCGTTGGCGTCTTTTGCATTGACTTCCCACAGCGACGACCAGCAACCGACATCGCTCCAGCCGGCGGTCAACGGCACGACGCAGGCGCGTTGGGTTTTTTCCATCACCGAGTAGTCGATGGAGTTGTCCGGGCAGCAGGCGAAGGTGGCTTCGTCGAAGGTGATGGTGTCGGCGTCCTGGTGGCTGCGTTCCAGGGTCAGCAGGCAGGTGTCGTAGATGTCCGGATCGTGTTTTTTCAGCTCTTCGAGGAAACGGCTGGCGCGGAACAGGAACATGCCGCTGTTCCAGAAGTAACCGCCGGACTGGACGAACTCGGTGGCGCGCTTGACGTCGGGTTTTTCGACGAAGTGCGAGACGCGGCTGACGCCTTCAGGCAGCAGCGAGTCGTTGGTCGACTTGATGTAGCCATAGCCGGTTTCCGGCTTGGTGGCCGGCACGCCGAACAGCACCATTTCACCGTTTTCGGCGGCGACGGTGGCTAGGGCCAGGGCGCGCTGCAGGGCTTTCTGGTCCTCCAGTACGTGGTCGGCCGGCAGTACCAGCATCAGCTCGTCGCGACCTTCGTTGACCAGCATCATCGCGGTCAGGGCCACGGCCGGCGCGGTGTTGCGACCGAACGGCTCCATCAGGATGCGCTGGGTTTCCAGCTTGCGGGCGCTCAACTGCTCGTTGACGATGAAGCGATGGTCTTTGTTGCAGACCACGATCGGCGTGTCCATGCCTTCGAACACCAGGCGTTCCAGGGTTTGCTGGAACAGGGTGTGTTCGCCGGTCAGGGCGAGGAACTGCTTAGGGAATTGTTTGCGGGAAAGCGGCCAAAGACGTGAGCCACTACCACCTGACAAGATCACCGGAATCATGTTGTTACTCCTTGAATATCGATTGGTTAGAGCTACTGCGTTCTGTCGTTTCACTCTTGTTTTTGTTCCGTGTCCGGATTGACGCCTCGGTCCTCTGTAGGAGCGAGCCTGCTCGCGATGGACGTCAACGAAAACGCGTTCTGTCTGGGTAAACGCGTTGCCCTGACGTTTTTCGCGAGCAGGCTCGCTCCTACAGGGGGGACATGTGTCAGTCCGGAAAATTTGTTAGCGCGTCGACACCGGGCGTTTCACCCAGACCGGCGACAGGCTGCTGCCGCTGCCGGTGACGTACAGCACCGCGGCTTCACCGCGTTCCAGGGCGACCGGTTTCACGTCGCCGACTTTGGTGGTGCCGTCATACAGCGCCAGGCTGACCTTCACCGGGTTGATTTCACGCTCGCCGCGACCCTTGGGCGCAACGTTCGGGACCACGTCGGTCTTGCCATCGGCGGTCTTCAGGGTCAGCGCCTTGTCGCTCAGGTTTTGTACGCGGACCAGGGACTTCTGCTTGTTCTTGAACGGCGGCTCTTCGATCAGTTGCGGTGCGCCGCTGGCGTTGTTGACCAGGGTGTAATAGTGGTCGCCGGCCAGTTTCACCGGCAGGCCCTGGCTACCGACCTTGGCGCTGTAGTCGCCGCCCGGCATGAAGCTGAAGTCACTGCTCGACAGTGGCGCGACATCGCTCAGGTTGGTGCTGCCGACGGTGGCGCTGACTTCGGCGCTGCTCGCGTTGTAGATGCGCACGAAGGTCGAGCCTTTCGGTGCGGTCGGGCCGTACAGGGCGGCGTCGCCACCGGCGAAGGCCTGCATCGAAAGCACGCTCATGCCCGCAACGAGGGCAAAGGTCTTGGCGAGACGACGAGGAGTAGTAGTGAAAGTCATGGTGTACCTCTCTTTCAGTTTTGCGCCCGGTCGGGCGTCTCGGATTTGTTGTTGATGGCTACGTTTTGTTGGCGGGCGCCGGCTTGTTTAAGCTCTGCGACCCACTGCGGGTCGGCGTCGCCGATTTCGTTGTTCACAGGCAGATATCGTTCAGGGAACTCCCAGATCAGCACCTGTGGCGGGCTGTTCTTGAAAGCATCGCTTTTCAGGTAGCTGAGCATCGGCAGGATCGGGCCGTGGCCGTCTTCGGCGTAATTGACCACGTCGCTGTGCAGTGCTTGTTTCAGTGCGCCGACAAAATTCCAGTTGGGGTTGGCGCTGTAGCTGGTGCCGATCAGGGCCACCGGCACTTCGGTGTTGGCGAACAGGGCGTCGTCACCGGCTGGCTGGTCATCCGCTGCCACGGTGTTGCGCTTCTGCAAGGGTTCTGCCTTGGGCATCAGGTTTTCGAACAGCGGGTCCAGTGGCAGGAACAGACGCAGGTCGCCCTTGTGCGTGACGGTTTCTGCAGGTTCAGTGACGAAGCGCTGTGGCTCGCCACTCAACGGGTACTTGTCGGCGATGGTCTTGGCCAGACGGTTGGCGGCGATCTCGGCGCCTTCCGGGGTCCAGTGGGTGTCCGTGCGCAGGAACACTTGCTGGCCATTCTGCTTGGCCTGTTGCAGCGGGCCGAGCAGGTCAGGGGCCGGAATCCGGTCGGCGGCCAGGCGCTGGTGGAAGTCCTGGTAGAGGTTGGCGTGAATGCTCGCCGGTTTCACTTCACCGAGGTGTTCCGGGTACAGGCGCACCTTGGCCGGCACCACTGCCATCACCAGTTGTACGCCTTTGGCTTTCAGCGTTTGGCGCACGCCTTCGACCAGCGCGTAGTTGCCTTGCAGGTTCAACTCTTCGTTGACCACCGGGTGGAATTCTTCATCGCTGTACAACCACTGGTCGCGGCCGAGCACCACGCCCGGACGACCTTCGTTGAACAGTTTGAAATCCAGCGCGGCCCAGAGATTGGTGCCCAGGCGCTTGATCGGGAACTCGTCGTCGTAGTGCGTTTCCACTGCCTTGGTCCAGCGACCGTTGAGCACGGTCGCATCGGCGTTGGTGCTGAAGCCGAAGAAGCTGCGCACCGACCACAGACCGAGCACCAGCAGGGTCACCAGGAACAGCGCGATGTAGAAGATGCGTAATGAGCGGGTCATGGTCAGATCCCTCAGAACTGGAAGTAAAGGAACGGCGAGAAGCTTTGCGCCGAGAGTTTGAGAATCGAGGCGATGAACAGCAGCAGCACCAGCGCGCGCATTGCGTAACGCGACCAGTCAGCGGTCCAGTAGGCCGGTTGCACCTGGGCGTCGACGCCGACGGTGTAGCCAGGCTGGTGGATGTTCGCCGGGTTATCCCCAGGCGCGGCTTTGATCAAACCCGGTTCAGCAGCGGCGGGGCCATCGCTGTCGACGTTCACCGCAGGCTTGGTCTTCACCGGAGGCTGATTGGTGTAGAAGTCACGGATGCCGAAGAACGCCAGGGTCACGTAAGCCACGATCAGCGTCGCCACTTGCAGGCCGGTGAGGCTGGCCTGGTTGAGCTCCGACAGCGACCATTCGCCGAAGCTGAACATCGCGCCGTACATGCGCCCGGCGACGTGCAGGTTCTCTGCGCGGAAGATCACCCAGCCCATCACCACCAGCAGGAAGGTCAGGGCCCAGCGGATCGGGTTGATGCTGCGTGGCGAAGTGTTCAGGCCCAGGGCCTTTTCAATCGCCAGCCACATACCGTGCCACGCACCCCAGACGATGTAGGTGATGTTCGCGCCGTGCCACAGACCACCGAGCAGCATGGTCAGGAACAGGTTGCGATAGGTCATCAGCGTGCCTTTGCGGTTACCGCCCAGGGTGATGTACAGATAGTCACGCAGCCAGGTCGACAGGCTGATGTGCCAGCGCCGCCAGAACTCGGTGATCGACTGGCTGATGTACGGCTGCTTGAAGTTTTCCATGAAGCGAAAACCCATCATCAGGCCCAGGCCGATGGCCATGTCGCTGTAGCCGGAGAAGTCGAAATACAGCTGCGCGGTGTAGGCCAGCGCGCCGAGCCAGGCATCGCCCGTGGTCGGGTTTTGCAGGGCGAAGCAATGGTCGGCCACTACCGCCAGGGTGTCGGCGATGAAGACTTTCTTGATGAAACCCTGCATGAACCGCGTGCAACCCTCGGAGAACTTGTCGAGGGTGTGGGTGCGGTTGTTGAACTGGTCGGCCAGGTCGCGGAAACGCAACACGGGGCCGGCGATCAAGTGCGGGAAGATCGCCACGAACGCCGCGAAGTCGATCAGGTTGCGGGTTGCCGGGGTGTCGCCACGGTAGACGTCGATGATGTAGCTGATGGACTCGAAGATGTAGAACGAGATACCGATCGGCAGCAGCACGTGGGTCAGGATGAACGGCGAAAGACCCACCGATGTCATCATCGCGTTGATGCTGTCGACGCCGAAGTTGGCGTACTTGAAGTAGCCGAGGATGCACAAGTCGACGGCCACGCCGAGCAGCAGCCAGCGCTGCGCCGGTTTGGTCCGAACGCCTGCGGCGCCGACTTTCAGGCCGATCCAGTAGTTCCACAGCGTGACCGCCGCGAACAGCGCGAGGAAGTCCACACGCCACCAGGCGTAGAACACGTAGCTGGCAATCAGCAGCAGCAAATTGCGATAGCGTTGCCCGCTCAGGTAGTACAAGCCGAGGAAGATCGGCAAGAACAAAAACAGGAACACGTTGGACGAAAAAACCATCCCGATCTCTCCTTGTTTGAACCAACAGTCAAGGGCCAACGGCCCCCCCAAACCCCCCATAGAAACTGGGGGATGTCTTGCATTCAAAGCCACCGCGATCCCTTGTAGGAGCCGGCTTGCTGGCGAAGGCGGCAGATCAGTCGACATCGATGGTGAATGTCATACCGCCATCGCCAGCAAGCCGGCTCCTACAAAGGTTATGCGTTATGAACCCTTGCCCTTTTCATTGGCCGGGTCGTAGACCTTGGTCAGGTCACCGCCGAGGCGGAAGGTCTTGAAGGGTTGCATCTTGTGCTTCTGCGCCAGCACCTCGGGCGTGCAGGTGTAGAGCGAGCAGAACGGTTCGAGCCAGGCGAATTTCATGTCCTCCTTCAGGTCGGTCATGTCTTGTTCCTTGCCGTTCTTTTTCTCGAACTCGTCAGGGTCTTTCACCCCCGACAGCACCCGGTCACCGAGGCGTTTGAGTGCGCCATTGTTTTCCTGGCGCAGATCCACGCCGTTGACCTGGGCGAAACTGGCGATCATCGCCAGCGGCGGCAGGGCGTAGTTGTGGTAGGCCAGCGCCCGTTGCTGACGCTTGAGTTCGTTGGGCAGGTAGCCGTCGGCGTCGATCTGGTTGGCGCCGACCTTGTATTCCTTCACCGCCCAGTCGAACAGGTCGCGGCGGTTGGTGGCGACGGAAGTGGCCATCACCGACCACGCAGCCCAGTACGAGTGGTTGTTGGTCTGGTCGAGCGGCAGGTTGTCCCAGTCGCTGACCACCTGGTCGGCCATCTTGCTGAACCAGGCTTCGATCAACTGGGCTTGCTGTTGATGGGTGGCCAGCGGGTGGGAGTCGGAAAACTTCAGGCGGATGTACGCCGAAGCCATGCTGCCCAGCGCCCATTTGCGCATCGACTTGCCGGTGTGGTTGAAGTCCTTGGACATCAGCGCGTCGGCCTGGGCCCAGGCCGTCAACCAGTTCAACGTACACTCAAGCTGCTCCGGACGACCGTCACGCATGAACTGCATCACGCGCTTGCTGGTGCCGCGCTCGATCTTGGTGATGTCGGCGGTGCTGTCGCGGAAGGCTTTTTCCGACTGCACGTTCAGGGTCGCGCGGGCCTTGTCGGAACCTTCGTACTTGCTGCGAAATTGCAACGAGCCGGTGTACGGCGTCGGCATCGCATCGCAGCCTTCGCTCTTGTCGCCCGTCTTGAATTTATCCACAGGCGCAAAATAGCCCTGGGGTGGACGCAGTGGCGCGGCCGCTTGCGTGGCCCCGGCGAACATCGCCAGGCTCAGGAGCGTGGGTGCCAACAGTGTTGAAAATTTCGGATAGCGCATAGCAGACCTCATTGCCCGACCGAAGCAGTACGCTGCTCGGCGCCCGGGAATACGTTGCGTTTGCAAATTTTCGCTTCGACTTTCTGAGGCGCGGCACCGGCTTCGGGGCCCTGGACTTCAACGGCCAGCAGGTTCTGCGAAGCCCAGTCTTCGTCCGTGCGCAACTCGAAAGCGAAACGCCCGTCAGTCTCGGAGGTTTCCGGTTTGTCGATCTTGATGTCCTCGTGGCGACCGTTCATGTACCAGAGGGTGGCTTGCAGGGTTTTCACCGAGGTGTCGGCGAAGCGGATGTCGACCTGGTGGCTGCTGTTGCGCAGGTCCATGTTCTTGCTGTTGACCATCAACTCGTTTTTGCCCGGCTTGAGCGTGGCGCTACCGGACATCTGCGCATCCTTGCCTTCGCAACCGTTGTCCAGCAGCGCCATCATCTGGCGGTAGATGGTTTCCTGGTCGAGGCGGTACAGCGGCGAGAATTCCCAGATGAGAATCTTCGGCGGGTTCTTCTGGAACTCGTCGCTGCCCAGGTACTGCAGCATCGAACCTTCCAGGCCGCCGCCGGGGAATGCCACGTTGAGGATGTCGGCGCCGATGGCCTCTTCGAGGAATCCGGCGAAGTTGTAGTTCTTGCCACTGTGGGACGTGCCCACCAGGGTGATCTGCGGGTTGCCGGAGTCGCCGAACAAATCGCCATCGCCCGCTTCGCCCTTCGGCTCGGTGGTGAATTGATCCATGTACTGGATCGCGTAGCTGGTGCCACAGAGTTGACCGGCCATGTTGTGCAAGGTTCCGGTCTTGCCCATGCGCCCTGACTTTTTGGTCTCGAATTCGCGCTTGGGAATGTCGGCGAATTCAGGCAATTGCTTGACCTTCTCGGCGACGATTTTCGCCGTGCGCTGGGCGCCGTACGGGGTCCAGTGCTGGTCGCCACGGAAGTAGAAATCGTGGGCGGGCAGGGTGTCGGGCAACGACTCGTTGGTCAGCGGCGACAGGTCCGGAACGACGTAGCCCATCTGCGCGAAACGACCGAGCATGGTCTTGTAGTTTTTCAGTGCCTTGTCGAAGTCGAAGCTGGCCTTCTCCGCCGGATTGAGCTTGTTGCGGTTCACCAGGCCACGGGTTGGCTGGTACACGACAACCAGTTCCACGCCTTTGCTCTTGAACGCATCGTGCAGTTGTTTCATGCGTTTGTAGCCGGCGGGCGTGGTGTCGAATTCGGTGCGCAAATCCTCTTGCGTACGGAACAGCCAGTCGCCTTGGGCCTGCACCAGCGTGGTGAAGTTCTGCTGATAGCGGGTGGTGTAGTTCTTTGCGTCGTGGGCGGCCGGGCACAGGCTGCAGCACGGTTCGGCAGAGAATTTTGGTGCCTGGATTTCATCGGCACGCGCACCACCGCTGGCCGCGAGAATGCCGGCGGTCAGGGCCGACAGGCTGAGTAATTTGATCAAGTGTGGGTGCATAAAATTATCCTCAGTCCCGCATTTCGGTCTGGCGTTCGACAGGGTCGATCAGCACGGCTTTCTGCTGGCGCACCAGCAGGTCGAGAATTTCATCCTGACGTTCGCCAAGGATGCCGGTGAAGCTGATGCCGCTGGATTTGGTCGGTGCGAGCATCGACACGCGATACAACTCGACACTCAGCGGCGAGTCGATGGACAGCGGTCCGCTGCCGTTGGCCGCGAGCTCACCGCCGACCACGATCAGCGACACCTGGGCGTCGAACGGGTCGAGCTTGATGTCGCGGTCGGTGTTGCTCAGGTCCTTGATGTGGCCGTAGACACCGGTCAGGCCGTTGGCCATGGCGACGTTTTCGTAGAGGCGAATGTTCACGCTGTTACGAATGCGGATGCCGTGGCGGCGGTTGCTCAAGACCTTATTGCCCCACAACAGGTTGTCGGCACTCTCGTAGAGGGTGATGCCGTCGGTGTGGTTCTGGTAGATCTCGTTGTGGGCGATCAGGTTGTTGACGCTATTACGGTCGATCACCAGGCCCGAGAGGTGGTTGTCGTAGCTGCGGTTGTTGAAGATGAAGCTGTCGTTGACCTCACGGGAAATAATGATCCCGTGCTTCTTCTTGGTCCCGTACACCGTGTTGTCGGCAATGATCAGGCCGTGGGAGCGGTCGTGCGGGTCGATGCCGTAGACGATGTTGTCTTTGTAGGTGTTGCCCTTGACCACGAAGTCGCGGGTTTCATAGCAGTAGAAGCCGTACCACATGTCCGAGAATTCCGAGCCGACGATCCAGCCGGTCGGCTCAGGACGCTTGAGCACCTTGGCCATGTTCGGCGTGTACTGGGAAATACTCACGCCATAGGACTTACTGTTGGCGTAGCCGAAACTGGCGATCTTGCTGTTGGCGATGTAGGTCTCGGTGCCGCCCCAGGACAGCAGGAACGGACGGAATTCCTTGGGCGAATTGAACGTCGCCGGGCCGTTGTCCTTCTCGCGCCAGCCGGTGATTTTGGTGTCACGCACGAACAGCTGGCCGTCGTTGACCAGGAACGCACCGCCCTCCTGGGACAGGCGCAGTTCCTGGGTCTGCTTGTCGATTTCGAGGATGCCGTGACGACCGACCACGATCGGCAACCGGGAAAGGAACACCCCCGGCGAGGTTTCGCTGAAGTACTGCTTGGGAACCTTTTTCGCCAGGTCCTTGAGGTTCATGTAGCCGTCGTCGACGAAGATCGCCTGCGGGATACCGTGCTGACGCACCACCCACTCGGCCATCTTGTTGTCGCCACCGATGAAGTCCTTCAGGGCGTCTTCCTGCATCATCCGGCGCAGGCTGATCTTGCCCGGTTTGCTGCGCACGATTTTCGCGGCGATGGCTTCGGCGGTGTAGCCGGAAACGTCCGGCAGTTTCGGCGTGGCCAGTTCCAGCGGCGCGGTTGGTGCGCTGCTGACGGTGTAGGTCTTGGCCTGTTGCAGTTCCTTGGCCACGGTCGCAGGCTTCGCCGGCTCCACATTGGCGAAGGCAGTCGCGCTGGCCAGCAGCATCGCGCCGGCCAACAGGCTGATCGAGCCTTTTCGGGCTGGATGATTCATCTGGGAGACTCCCTTCGCAATGTGCATCAGAAGCGCCAGATCACGTCGATGAACGCGCGGTGCATGTACGAATCGACTTCCTTGCCGTACGCATCGCCTGGCTTGAACACGCCGCCACGGAAGCGCACCAGGGCCGAAGGCTCATCGATCGCCTGGCTCATCGACGCGGGCAACAAGCCTTGCTTGAAGTACTTGGTGACCACCAGGTCCATTTCCTGACCGAGGTCTTTCTCGCCATCGTTCAGCGGCAGCGAAGTGCTGGAGAGGATCGCGCCGGTGACGTCGTCGGTGTTGTTCTCGACGGCGTTGATGCCGTTGCTGCCGACCGGCTTGTTGCCGTCGACACGCCAGAATTTGTGGTAGATCAGGCTGGCGTCGTATTCGTCGTTGAGCATCCACGAACCGAACAGGGTGGCGGTCTGCATGTTGTTCATTTCGCCACGGAAGGCTTCGCCGAAACGGTGCACTCGCGAGCGGGTGCCGGTGTAGTTCGAGCGGTTGCTTTCCAGGCCGTTCTGTTCGTACTCGGCGCTGGCGCGAGCATAGGCGGCACCGACTTGCCATTGCGGATCGAGGCGCAAACGCACGCCGACATCGGTGGCCCAGCCGTTGAGGTCTTCACCGCGCTTGGCTTCGGTTGGCGACGTGCCATCGGCGTTCAGCGGGTTGACCTTGTCGATGTCGCCGCTCATGCCGGTGATGCTGCCCCAGTAGTTGACGGTGTTGGTATTGCGCCAGTTATAGGCGTCGCTGTCGGCGGTCAGGCCGAGCCAGCTGATGTCGCCGTTCTGTTTCTTGTCCAGCGAATCGGTCGGCACACCCGGCTCCGGGTAGTCGAGCTTGCCGTTGTCATGGGTGTGATGACCGCGAATGCCGACCCAGTTGCCCGGGGTCCACTGGTACGCGGCATCGGCGTAGGCGTGCAGGCGATCCTTGTCTTGTGGCGACAGCTCCTTGAGGTCGGTACGGTATTCGCTGAAGCGTTCGGCGATACCGACGTTGGCGCGCAGCAGGGTGGTGTCGAAGGTCCAGTTCAGGGCTTCGATGTTGGTGTCGCGCCACTGGCCGTCGTCGTTGCGCAGGCGCTGGCGACCGAGCTTCAGGACCTCGCCAGGGTAAGGCGTGAAGCCGCTGTAGCCGACCCAGAACTCACGCATGGCCAGGTAGTTTTTCTTGGTTTCGCGATCACCGTTGTCGGTGTTCTCGGCGCCGTCGGATTGTTGCAGGGTGTCGGTCTCGATGATGTCGGTGGACGTCAACGCCTGACCCATGGCGTAGGCGCTCCACGCGCCGCTTTCGCCGTAGACCCACGGACGCAGGTCCAGGCCGACGCCGTTGACGTCGCCACCGGGCGCGGTGCCGAGATCGCGGTCGTCTTCGGATTGGCCGGTGATTTTCACGTCCAGGCCGAAGTTCTTGGTTTCTTCAGTCATCGCAGCAAGCGTCGGGCAAGACCAGATCAGCGCGAATGTCAGGCCGATGCCGGCCTTCATGAATGGATTCAACTTCATTTCGATTCCTCGCTGGCTTCTTCTTGCAGGGCATTCAGCTCCGGCGTGTTCGGGCTCAGGGCTCCGCGCACGGCCTGTTCTTGTTTCAACAGGCGTTGGGCTTCGGCCAACCGCTCGGGCGGCAGTTGCGTTTGGATGGTTTGCGCGAGCTCGGTGGCTTGCGGAGTGTTCTGGGCCAGGGCCAACTGGCTGAAGACGTAGGCATTCAGCGGATCAGGCTTGGTGCCCTTGCCTTGGGAAAACAGCTGGGCGATGGCGAAGTCGGCGCTGTTCTGGCCGTTGCGCGCAGCGGTCAACAGATGGTCGAGGGCCTTCTGCGGATAGACCTTGCCCAGGTAGCCACGGCGATAGATCTGGCCGAGGTAGTAATCGGCAGCGACTTCGCGACCGACCGCTTTCTGGAAATGCTCTTCGGCGACCTTGGCGTCGGCCGGTACCAGCTTGCCTTCGAAGTAGAGTTTGCCCAGCAACAGTTCGGCGCGGGGCTGGTCGGCGGCGCGACCGTTGTCCAGGTACTTCATCATCTGGTCGACGTCACCCAGTTCGGGGAAGTCGTAGAGCAGTTGCGCGAGGCTGACCCACGAGGCTGGATAGCCCGGTGCGATCGGTTCGAGCAGTGACTGCGCGGTTTTCTCGTCGGTCTTGCCCAGGGACGAGTCGGCGAGCACGCGGGCGACGCTGTCCACACGTTGTGCCGACACGCTGCCGCGAGCGTGAGCTGCTTGCATCTGCTTGATCAGCTCGGCCTGTTGCTCTGGCTTGGCCTGTTTCTGATAGACCGTGGCCAGTTCGACGTAGCAGATGTCGCTGGTGTTGAGCGCGGCCTTGCAGATTTTTTCCACGTCATCCAGGTGCTGGTCGTAGGTGCCCTGGGTACGGTAGAGCAGCACTTGTGCCAGGCCGGCTTCCGGTTTGTTCTCGGCACGCCATTGGCTGATCTGTTGCTGCGCATTCACGTTCGGGAAGCTGTGCGGGTATTGCAGGTACAGCATCGCCAGCGGGATCAGCGTGTTGCCTTCGCCCGCGGCGGCGGCTTTTTTCAACAGGGTTTCTGCTTCGTGCTGCTCGGCTTCGGTGGAGCCGGGCTTGGCCACCAGCAAGCGACCGAGGCGTGCCTGGGCGCGCGGCGAAACGCTGGCCGCGGCGCGGTAGGTCGCCTCGGCCTGTTTCATCTGCGCCGGGTCACGGCTGTCGACCTGGATGTCAGCCAGACCGACCTGGGCTTCGCTGTAGCCCAGGTCTGCCAGTTGCCGGTAGTTCGCCGCAGCGGTGGCGGTGTCGCCACGCTTGAGCGCTTCGTTGGCCAGGCGCTGGTCGGGCAGGCCGGCGCAACCGGCCAGGCTTACCGCCAATGCCACTGCACACAGAGACCCCATGTGGGAGCGGGCTTGCTCGCGAAAGCGGTGTGTCAGCAAGCATTTATTCTGAATGTTCAACCGCATTCGCGAGCAAGCCCGCTCCCACAGGGGGTGTGGTGTGTTCAGAAAATTTGGAGTAGTCACAGGCATGTCCTCGACTTAAAGACCGACAGCCATGGCTTTGTCGATCAGCCAGTTCAGGTTCGGGCCACGGTCGCTGCTCACTTCCACAGGGCGGCCGGCGAGGGAGCTGTCCAGGGTTTCGTCCGGCTGGATCAGCACGCGGATGTCGGAGGACAGGTCGGCGCTTTTCAGGCTGGTGCTGCTGACGATCTTGCCGGTGCGGCTCTGGTCTTCGCCGGCGATCTGGAAGCGCACCGAAGTGCCTGGGCGTACGTCGCCGAACTGGCGATAGGAGAAGCGCGCTTCAACGTTGGCTTCGCTGTTGCGTGGCACCAGTTGGAAGATCACGTCGCCCTTGCTGGCGTACTGACCGTTGGCGACCATTTGCTGGGCCACGGTGCAGTCGCAAGGCGAGGTCAGGGTGCCGGTCATCTGCTTGCCGAACAGTTCTTCAACCTTGGCCGGTTGCAGCTGGTCTTCGTCCAGATGGCCCTTGAGCACATCGAGCATGCTGGTGCTGAAGGTCGCCAGCGGTGCGCCTTTGGCGGCCACGCCGTCGGTTTTCACCAGGCTTTGCACGGTGCCGTCGCGGGGCATGGTGATGTTCACGCCCGGCACGCTGACCAGACCGGCCTGGGCGTGGCTGACGAAGTACATGCCGTAAACGGATTTGAAAACAAAGCCGAATGCAGCCAGGCCGACAACGAAGACACCCAGGCTGAAGGTCACGGCCTTCATGCGACCGAACGCGGACATGCCGTGGCCGCCGTCCTTGACCTTGCGCGCCTTGGTGAAGTTGTCGCGCTGCAGGGTCGCCAGCATTTCACCCACGCTGACGATGTCACCGGCCAGGTGCGAAGTGATCAGGTGGCGCAGGGTCGAGATGTCCCGTGGTTCCAGGTTCTGGAACTGGCAGCCAGCGCGTCCGGTCTCGCGGTCGAAGGAGCGGACCTGCAACTCGACGTCCATGGCCAGGCCGAGGTTGTCGATGACGAATTGCAGGCGGGCCTTGTACACGTCGCCGATCTTCAGTGGCAATTGACCGGCGTTGAACGCCAGGCCACCGGCGGACAGGTCGATCACCCGGGCTTCGACCGGTGTCCGGTCGGGGCCGAAGAAACGCAACTTTGCCGGGATTTTCACGCGGGCGTGTTGGCGCTGGGCTTCGGATTCGTGCACTACGTTGGCGTTGACGGCGGTATTCATAAGGGCGTTTTCCTAGTTAATTCAGGCGAGTCAGGTCAGACCATCAACAGCAGCACGGCGACAAAAATGCTGCCGGCAGAGAAGGTCATGGTCCGAGACGACCAGGTGTTGAACCAACGTTGAAAGCTGGCGAGATCACGGGTCAGAGAAGTGGGCTGGCGAGTCCAGGATTGTTGGTCGAGGCGGAAGAACACATAGATCTTCACCAGCGCGCCGACGATCTGGTTGTAATAGAGAATCGCCGGGTAGGCCGGGCCGATCCGGTGTCCGGAGCACGACAACAACAAGGTCAGGATGAAGCGGGTGATGCCGATCCACAGCAGGTAAACCAGGATGAACGCGGTGCCGTACTTGAAGCTGGCGATCAGTGCCACGGTCAGGCCCAGCAGCGAGGTCCACATCGACACACGCTGGTCGAACAGCACCACCGAAGTGAACACGCCGAGGCGTTTGATCCCCAGGCCCAGGGCGCGGGAGTTCTGCCGCAGGTTGTTGCCGTACCAGCGGAACATCAGCTTGCGACTGGCCTTGATGAAGCTCTTTTCCGGCGGGTGTTCAACGGTGTTGATCGCCGCGTCGGGCACGTAGAACGTGTCGTAGCCCAGGCGCATCAGGCTGAACCAGCTCGACTTGTCGTCGCCGGTAAGGAACTTGAAACGACCCAGGCGCCAGTGTTGCAGCGAGTCGCTTTCCACGTCGGCGATGAACTCCGGGTTGGTGACCACGGTGGCGCGGAACACCGACATGCGCCCGGTCATGGTCAGCACGCGCTTGGACAGGGCCATCGAGCACATGTTGATGTGACGCTGGGCGAAACGCAGCTTGTGCCATTCGCTCATGATGTAGCCGCCGCGCACTTCGCAGAACTCGTTGGTGGTCAGGCCGCCGACGTTGCCGAACAGCTGGAACCACGGCACGGTCTTGCGCACCGTGCCTTCGCCGAGCACGGTGTCGCCATCGATCACCGCAACCACGGCGCGATCATCCGGCAGGTGCCGGGAGATGGCGCGGAAGCCATAGGCCAGGCCATCGCGTTTGCCCGTGCCGGGAATGCGCACGAAGTCGAGCTTGACCCGGGACGGCGGATTCATCCGGTTCCACAGGCTCTTGACCAGCAGCTCATCGGACATTTCCACGATGGAGCAGACCACGGTGGTCGGCAGGCCGCAGTCGATGGCCTCGCGGATCACCGAGCTGTAGACCTGTGCGGTGGTCAGCGCGTCGATACGGAAGCTGGTGACCATCAGGAACACGTGGGACGGGTCAGCCTCCTTGCCCAGCTTGCGCACTTTGCGCCGCAGGTGCGGGTAGACGATGTAGAGAAAAATCATGCCGCGCACAAAGTGTGTGGCACCCATCGAGTAGCGCCAGATACCCACGGCGCCAATCAGGAAAATGAAGTCCTTCGACTCGGAGTCGAACGTGGACACGGGCAACGCCATGGCGAGGCCCATCAGTAACGTCAGGTAGAACAGCCAACCGGCGGCCTGGAGTAGGCCGTGTTTTAGCCTGTGCATAATCTGCATCCGTCTAGATCTCGGGTTAACGCAGGCGTACAAACCTGTAGGAGCGAGCTTGCTCGCGATGGTCGCCAACGATGACGCTGGGTATCTGATACCCAGCGGTGTTCTCAGGTGCATCGCGAGCAAGCTCGCTCCTACAGGGGGCTTACCAGCAGATCCCTTCGGTACGGCCGCTGACGCTGGTGGCTTTGGACATGAAGCCGACCAAGTCGATCACCTGCTTGCCGTGCGGAACGTTCTGCGCCAAGGCGCGGAATTTCTCGTCGCGGTTGCCGAGGATGATCACGTCGGAGTTGTTGATCACATCGTCGAAGTCAGCGTTAAGCAGCGACGAGACGTGAGGAATCTTCGACTCGATGTAATCCTTGTTCGCGCCGTGAACGCGGGCGTACTCGACGTTGCTGTCGTAGATGCTCAGGTCGTAGCCCTTGCCGATCAGCATTTCCGCGAGGTCAACCAGCGGGCTTTCGCGCAGGTCGTCGGTGCCGGCCTTGAAGCTCAGGCCCAGCAGGGCGACTTTGCGTTTGTCGTGGCTGGAAACGATGTCGAAAGCGTTCTGCACCTGGGATTCGTTACTGCGCATCAGCGAGTTGAGCAACGGCGCTTCCACGTCCAGGGAACCGGCGCGGTAGGTCAGGGCACGCACGTCTTTTGGCAGGCACGAGCCGCCGAAGGCGAAGCCCGGGCGCATGTAGTACTGGGACAGGTTGAGGGTCTTGTCCTGGCAGACCACGTCCATCACTTCGCGACCGTCGACGCCGACCGCCTTGGCGATGTTGCCGATTTCGTTGGCGAAGGTGACCTTGGTGGCGTGCCACACGTTGCAGGTGTACTTGATCATCTCGGCGACCGCGATGTCCTTGCGGATGATCGGAGCGTCGAGCTCTTCGTACAGCGATTGCAGAACGTCGCCGGACGCTTTGTCGAACTCGCCGATGACGGTCATTGGCGGCTGGTCGTAGTCGGCGATGGCGGTGCTTTCGCGCAGGAACTCAGGGTTCACGGCTACGCCGAAATCAACACCGGCCTTCTTGCCGGAGCAGTCTTCGAGAATCGGGATGACCACGTTGGCCACGGTGCCCGGCAGTACGGTGCTGCGTACGACGATGGTGTGGCGGGTAGTCTTGTCACGCAGGACAAAACCGATTTCGCGGCACACGGCCTCGATGTAGTTCAGCTCCAGGTCGCCGTTCTTCTTGCTCGGTGTGCCCACGCAGATCATCGACAGGTCGGTGTCGCGAATCGCCTCGGCGAAGTTGGTGGTGCCGCGCAGACGACCGGTCTGGATGCCCTGGGCCAGAAGTTCGCCAAGGCCCGGTTCAACGATCGGCGATTTGCCGGCATTGATCATATCGATCTTGTCTTTGGCCACATCGACGCCAACGACGTCATGACCCCGTGCAGACAGGCAACCGGCACAGACTGCGCCGACGTAACCCAAACCAAAAATGCTGATGCGCATCGCAATTACCTCTGTATTGATCAAGCCATTAGATGGCCGGAGTTAATGGTGTTCAGCGTGTTTTAATGCACTCGAAAGTGCGCCTTGCAGGCGCAACAATGCCGTGTGCTGGCATATGAATTACGAGTGTCTAAATAAGTGCACTCAAGGGGTGCGCAACTAGGCCTTATAATTATAATTTGCCCTGTTATGCAGCCGATCCTCCTTTCAGGGGATGCTGGCGCAAAGGTATTACACGCTTGATGTCAGGCCGAAAGCCCGTGGATCAAGCGGTTTGGTGCTCGGGTGAGCACGTTTATAAGGGCGCTGCCGTGGCCTTGTAGGGGATAGTCATACCGCGTTATCTCCTGTCCGCTTGCTGTTGTCCAAATCAGTGATTAATCAGCGCAAGTTATTATTACAACTTGGCTACATGAATCGCTTATCTGCGTAAGTTATCTCGTACACGCTCGGCGAGAATCGTTACCGGTGGTATGAACGGCGCGTTTGGACATAGTTCCAGTCCATCCATCGCGAAATCTGAAATTTTTTGAAATATTGAGAAAGATGGCACTGCTCTCAAACTGATAGCACTTGCCGTTTCGCCCTTTATATATAGGCGGATAATTGGGGAGGATAGTTTTTTGCCAGCACTGTTAAAAAAAATCAGTGCCACTACGCAAAAAAAAGATTGAAGTCGAGTGAAACTAAAGTTAGAAAACCGGGTGGTGTTTTTATGGCGCCATAAAAATGGCGAAAAGGCGGGGGAAGACTGAAGTGAGTCCAGGGTCGGCGCACGAAGGTTGTGGAGGTCGTGCGCCGACCAGATGCATCACTCTGGTGCGTGATCGCGCAGGAACACCAGATTGTCCGGTTTAGACTGCTCGGCGCTGTAGCGATAGCCTTGAACGTCGAATTGCTTGAGGGTCGCCGGATCGTTGATGCGTTCCTCGATGACGAAGCGGCTCATCAAGCCGCGGGCCTTTTTCGCGTAGAAGCTGATGATCTTGTACTGGCCGTTCTTCAGGTCCTTGAATTCGGTATTGATGATGCGCGCGTTCAAGGCGTTGCGTTTGACCGCCGAGAAATACTCGTTGGACGCCAGGTTGAGCAGCACGTCATCGCCCTGATCGACCAGGGCTTCGTTCAGCCATTCGCTGATGCGTGTGCCCCAGAAGGCATACAAATCCTTGCCCCGGGCGTTGGCCAGCTTGGTGCCCATCTCCAGGCGATAGGGTTGCATCAGGTCCAGCGGGCGCAGCAGGCCATACAGGCCCGAGAGCATGCGCAGGTGTTTTTGGGCGTAATCGAAATCGGCTTCGCTGAGGGTTTGCGCATTCATGCCGGTGTACACATCGCCCTTGAAGGCCAGCAGTGCCTGCTTGGCGTTTTCCGGGGTGAAGGCGGGTGTCCAGCTGCCGAAACGCGCGGCGTTGAGCCCGCCGATCTTGTCGGAAACGTGCATCAACTCGCTGATTTGCGCGGGCGTCAGCTCGCGCAATTGCAGGATCAACTCCTGGGAGTGGTCGAGGTACTGCGGCTGGGTGAAGCGCTGGGTCGCCGGCGGTGTTTCGTAGTCGAGGGTCTTGGCGGGTGAAATCACCATCAGCATGAAGTCGTCTCCTTTAATCGTGGCGGCGATTCTAGGGGGTTGTCTTCGTTGACTCCAGCTATCAGGGTCATAGGTGATCAGCGGTTCGCCACAAACCTGTGGGAGCGGGCTTGCTCGCGAATGCGGTATGACATTCACCGAAAATGTCGACTGATACACAGCCTTCGCGAGCAAGCCCGCTCCCACAGTGGTTCAGTGTTGCTGCAGGAGGTGTGCCTGGATCAGCTATAGTGCCGCGCGGGTTTTGTTATGGAGACATCCCATTGCGTATCGCTTTTCTCATTTCGGTCTGGCTACTGAGCTTCGGCACCATCGCGGCACCGGGCGATGTGGCGACGCTTGATCGCGGCACCTGGCCGGAAAAACTCGGCAACCCGACGCTGTTCGACGTGGCGTCGAGGGCCGAGATCCTGATGTTTTCCAGTGTCCTGTTGGCCAGCGAATCGCTGGATGAACCCGCCCTGGCCCAGCGCCTGGGCCTGCGCACGATCAATCTGGAGTCGGTCAACCGGGTTCGCCAGCGCATGTGGCAACGGCTGCTGGCCAACTACAACTTCGCCCAACAGAGCTGCGACCAGGATGCCTCCTTCTGTTTTCTGGTCGAAGATATGCCCACCCTGCGTGAACAGGCTGGCAAGTTCCAGGTCAGTGCAGACAGCTACTACATCAAGTGGGCCGAGCCGAGCCGTGTGTTTCACAGCCAATACCTGGACGAGCAGTTACGCAAGGCCGCGCTGTTCCCGCAAACCAGCAGCGAAGTCGATCGTTTCGGTGACTATGAGCGCAGCGGCGACGAGATGCATGACCGGCTGTTTCTGCTGACTTTCGACAGTGCCGCCAACGCCGCGCCGGACAATACCGCCTGGGTCACCGAGTACCTGCGCAAGTCGAACATGAGCGCAACGTTCTTCGTCCTTGGCAAGGACATCCAGACCCGTTTGGCCGAGCATTCGGTGAGCGACCTGCAAGCGACCTACTCGACCCAGTGCATCGGTGTGCAAGGCTGGGAATTCCGCTCCCACAGCTATTGGCAGGGCTGGCAGGATTCGGTGCGCCGCAGCGCCGAACTGGTCAAAAGCAAGCTGCCGGAGAACTACGTGCCGCTGTTCCGCCCGCCGGATGGCCAGCGCCGTTCCGATGCCGAAAGCTTCTTCAAGACTCAGGGCTTGCAGGTAGCCTTGTGGGACATCGATGCCCAGGATGGCGCCGGCAAACTCAAGGGCAACCAGAGTGCGCAACGGGTGCTGACCTTGATGCTGCTGTGGCGGCACGGGGTGATCAATTTCAATGTGAAGCAGGATGGGGTGAAAACGGCGTTGCCGTGGCTGGTCACGCAAACGGCGCCGGCCGGCATCGGTTGGGAGGATTGCCAGGACGCGTTTCGCTGAAACGACAAAACCCCGTA
Source organism: Pseudomonas sp. P5_109 (assembly GCF_034009455.1). Classification (NCBI taxonomy): domain Bacteria; kingdom Pseudomonadati; phylum Pseudomonadota; class Gammaproteobacteria; order Pseudomonadales; family Pseudomonadaceae; genus Pseudomonas; species Pseudomonas sp. P5_109. The sequence continues at coordinate 5,795,169 of NZ_CP125380.1, read as the reverse complement.
AACATTGGGTTTTTGCCGATTTTGGCAGGGGATTCGTTGCAGGTGGACTTCCGACTTTAAACGGGTGATGGCAGTCCGCCAAGTGCTATTGGTCAATCTGAAAAATAAACTTCAAAAAAGCGTCAAAGTATTTTTTTTGTCACACGTTTTGGAGTATTACGAAGACAGACCGCCGAAACCTGCAACACAGGTGGCGTCTTCCAAGACCCCGCATGTAGGCAGAACACTTGAGTCCCCGCAGGTGTATTCGGCAGTCACTTCGAGGCGCAGCACCGCCAAGGTATTGCGTCGAATGGCTCCCACAAAGGTGACCGAGTATGGATGATCACGGACGTAGCTCTTCTTCCAACCAGCCAATCCTTTATGTACTCGATACCAACGTATTGATTCACGATCCAAACGCGCTGCTTAACTTCGAAGAACACCACGTCGCGATCCCGATGACCGTGCTTGAAGAGCTCGACAAGCTCAAGAGCGGGCATCACAGCGTTGCCGCCGAATGCCGCCAGGCCATCCGCCTGATCGACAAGACCTTGGGCGATGCCTCACCCGAGGACGTCGAGCAGGGTGTGCCGATCCAGCGTGGCAAAAGCGGACCCAAGGGTTTGCTGTCAATTCTGATGAGCAAACACGCCGAGCCGAACCTGATTCTGCCCGAGCACCTGAACGACAACAAAATCATCAATCAACTGATCGACCTGCACACCCGCGACCCGAAGAAGCCCGTGGTGCTGGTCACCAAAGACATCAACATGCGCCTCAAGGCGCGCGCCTGCGGGATTGCGGCCGAGGACTACAGCACCGACCAACTGGTCGACGACGTGTCCTTGCTGCCCAATGGCTACCACAACATGACCGGCTCATTCTGGGACCGCGTAAGCAAGGTCGAAACCCGTCAGGACCACGGCCGCACCTGGCATCAGGTGCAATTGATCGACAACCTGCCGGCGGTGCACATCAACGAATTCATCATTGATGAACAGGGCTTTGTCGGCTGGATCAAGGAGATCGAAGAGGACCGCTTGCTGATCCTCGACCTGCACCAGGAACCGCTGTTGCACCAGGAAGCCTGGGGCCTCAAGCCGCGTGATATCTATCAGAGCCTGGCGCTGTACGCGTTGCTCGATCCGGATATCCACCTGGTCAACCTGTCCGGTGCTGCAGGTTCCGGTAAAACCATCCTGGCGCTGGCCGCTGCGATCGAGCAGACCATGGTCAGCAAACGTTATCGCCGCATCATCGCCACCCGCAGCGTGCAGGGCCTGGACCAGGAAATCGGCTTCCTGCCCGGCACCGAGGCGGAAAAAATGGAGCCGTGGCTGGGCGCCATCACCGACAACCTCGAAGCCTTGCACATGGATGACGAAAGCACCCATGGCAGCGTCGACTACATCCTCAGCAAAGTGCCGTTGCAGTTCAAATCCCTCAACTACATCCGGGGCCGCAGCTTCCAGCAGAGCCTGATTTTGATCGACGAATGCCAGAACCTCACGCCGCACCAGATGAAAACCATCATCACCCGTGCCGGCGCCGGTTCCAAAGTGGTGTGCCTGGGCAACCTGGCGCAGATCGACACCCCTTACCTGTCCGCGACCAGCTCCGGGCTGACCTACCTCACTGAACGCTTCAAGGACTTCCCGAACGGGGTGCACATCACTCTGCAAGGGGTACCACGCTCGATCCTGGCCGAATACGCCGAAACGCATTTGTAACTGTCCACCGGAACCGGGCGGCCGTGAGGTCGCCCGGTTTTTTATGCCGGACAAAATTCCCTTGTGGGAGCGGGCTTGCTCGCGAAAGCGTTGTGTCAGGCAACATTGAGGGTGGCTGACACTCCCTCTTCGCGAGCAAGCCCGCTCCCACATTGGTTCCAGGTTGTTCATGCAATCTAAGGTGCGGAAAATTGACCCGCAGGTTTACAATCGGGATTCCTGATCAGGAGTAATCCCGTGCTGACTCATCTCGATTCCCAAGGTCGCGCCAACATGGTCGACGTCACTGAAAAAGCCGTGACGTTCCGTGAGGCGACCGCTCAAGCGCTGGTGCGCATGCTGCCCGAAACCCTGAAGATGATCGTCAGCGGCGGCCACCCCAAGGGTGATGTGTTTGCCGTGGCGCGCATTGCCGGCATCCAGGCGGCGAAGAAAACCAGCGATCTGATTCCCCTGTGCCACCCGCTGATGCTGACCGGCGTCAAGGTCGAGCTCAGTGCCGAAGGCGACGATTCGGTGCGCATCGTGGCCCGCTGCAAGCTGTCCGGGCAGACCGGCGTCGAGATGGAGGCCCTGACCGCCGCCAGCGTCGCTGCGCTGACGATCTATGACATGTGCAAGGCCGTCGATCGCGGCATGACCATCGAAAGCGTGCGCCTGCTGGAGAAGCTCGGCGGCAAGAGCGGTCACTTCCAGGCGGAGCAGCCATGAACGTGACCGTGAAGTTTTTCGCCCGTTATCGTGAAGCGCTGGGTCTGGACTCGGTGAAAGTAGAAGGCAACTTCGCCACCGTCGACGACGTCCGCGCGCTGTTGGTCCAACGTGACGGTGCCGAGGTGTTGAGCGAGCAGAACCTGATGTGCGCCCGCAACGAAGACTTGTGCCAGCTCGACGAGCCGGTCAGCGAGGGCGATGAAGTGGCATTCTTTCCGACCGTGACCGGAGGCTGAACCATGGCCATTCGCGTGCAGTCCACGCCGTTCGACCCGGGTGCCGAAGTCAATGCCATGCACGATGCCAATGTCGGCGTGGGTGCGGTGGTGAGTTTTGTCGGCTACGTGCGCGACTTCAATGACGGCCTGGACGTCGCCGGGATGTTCCTCGAGCACTATCCCGGCATGACTGAAAAGGCCCTCGGCAAGATCGCCATCGAGGCCGGGCAACGCTGGCCGCTGCTCAAGCTGGAAGTGTTGCACCGCATCGGCGGCCTTGAACCGGGCGAGCCGATTGTCTTCGTCGGCGCAGCCAGCGCCCATCGGCAGGCGGCGTTCGACGCCTGCGCCTTTGTCATGGATTACCTGAAAACCCGTGCACCGTTCTGGAAGAAAGAAAACACCAGCGACGGACCGCGTTGGGTTGAGGGGCGTGACAGTGATCATGCGGCGGCGGATCGCTGGAAGCAGTAGTTTCTGCGGCGTTCTGAAGTCAGCCTTCGCGAGCAAGCCCGCTCCCACAGGGTTTTGTGTACGACACAGAACCCTGTGGGAGCGGGCTTGCTCGCGAAGAGGCCATCTAATTCAGCCAATACCTTGCAGATCCACCACCCGACCATCAACCGGCACGGGCTGCATTTGCCTCATTGACGATTCATACATAAAAGTCCAGTATGGAATTATAAGTACAAAAAAGGTTCCCGCCCCGTTTCAGCTTTTTCTTCTGTCTTGCCAAACCAACAACAACCCGCGAGAAACGAACATGAAGAAGTTCCCCCTCATCACCGGTCTGGCCCTGAGCCTGTTGGCGTGCAGTTCTGTGTTTGCCGCCGAGAAAACCCTGCGCATCGGCATTGAAGCCGCTTACCCACCGTTCGCCTCGAAAACCGACAAAGGCGAGATCGTCGGTTTTGACTATGACATCGGCAACGCCCTGTGCGCGCAGATGAAGGTCAAGTGTGTGTGGGTCGAAGGCGAGTTCGATGGTCTGATTCCTTCCCTGAAGGTGAAGAAAATCGACATGGCGCTGTCGTCCATGACCATCAACGAAGACCGCAAGAAGTCGGTGGACTTCACCCACAAGTACTATTTCACCTCGTCGCGCCTGGTGATGAAGGACGGCGCGGTGGTGGATGACCAGTACGCCAGCCTCAAGGGCAAGACCGTCGGCGTGCAGCGCGCCACCACCACCGACCGTTACGCCTCCGAGGTGTTCGAGCCCAAGGGCATCAACGTCAAGCGCTACAGCAACAACGAAGAAATCTACATGGACCTGGCGGCCGGTCGCCTCGACGCGATTTTTGCCGACACCATTCCGCTCAATGACTTCTTGTCGATGCCGCGTGGCCAGGGTTATGCCTTTGTCGGGCCGGAGTTGAAAGATCCGAAGTATGTGGGGGAAGGTGCCGGGATTGCCGTGCGCAAGGGCAATACCGAGTTGGTCAGCGAACTGAACACGGCCATTGATGGCATTCGCAGCAGTGGCGAGTACCAGAAGATTTCCGAGAAGTACTTCAAGTCAGATATTTACGGCGACTGACAGTCCGCTTTCGCGAGCAAGCCCGCTCCCACATTTGATCTCCATAAGACGAAGTTCCAGTGTGGGAGCGGGCTTGCTCGCGAAGAGGCCAGATCAAGCAATACAAATCTCAGTGCCTAGCCCTTCAACTCCTTCAAATGCTTGTACACCGTCGCCCGGCCCATGTTCAGCACATTGGCCACGTAGTTCGATGCGCTTTTGCCCTTGAACGCGCCTTCGGCGTGCAACGCCAGCACCAGTTCACGCTTGTGGTCGCGGGTCAGCAGATTCAGGCTCAACTGGCGCTCGCGCAGCCAGGTGTGGAGGAAGGTGTTGATCCGCTCCTGCCAGTCATCGCGGAACAGGGCGTCCGGTTGCGGGATCAGTTTGGTCGGCGACAGGAACAGGTCCAGGGCGGCCTTGGCATTCTCGAACAACGAAATATTCAGGTTGATGCACAGCACCGCCAGCGGATGCCCCTCGCTGTCGCGCAAAACGGTGCTGAGGCTGCGAATTTTCTGACCATCCCAATTGAGCTTTTCGTACGGCCCGATATTTCGTTCGCTGGCATCCTCGCTGAGCATGTCTTCCAGCGCCGAGTCGTCGCCGATTTCGCGCTTGGACAGGTTGTTGGCGATGTAGTCGACCTTTTGCGTGCGCAGGTCATGCAGCACCACTTCGGCGTGGGGAAAGAACAACGTGGCGATGGCGTCGGCGATCGCGTGGAAGTTATCCAGGGACGTGTCGTTCAGGGCCGGGTCTTTTTCGGGGGCGTTCATACGGTGGAACTCCAGGCAGCGTCAGCGCCCCATCAAAGGGGCGCTGAAAGTGTGCCGTAATCGTGTGGGCGCGTCACCTGAGGATCTGGATCAGCCGAGGCGGGCAGGGGAGAGCATTTCGGCACTCAGGCCGAAACGGCCGAGCGTCTCGGGCAACGCCGCACCGCGTACCAGCGCGGCGCTGGCCTGGCCCATGGCCGGCGAGGTCTGGATGCCATAACCGCCCTGTGCCGCGACCCAGAACAGGCCCGGCACCTGTGGATCGAAACCGGACAGCAGGTCGCCATCGCTGACGAAGCTGCGCAAGCCGGCCCAGGTGCGGGTCGGGCGGCGAATGGTCAGGGTCGTGGCTTCTTCGATCTGGTAGATGCCCATGGCAATGTCCAGCTCTTCGGGCTGCACGTCGTGGGGTTCCACCGGGTCGGCGTTGGCCGGCGAACCGAGGAACATGCCGGCGTCGGGTTTCATGTAGAAGGATTCGTCGAGGCTGACCAGCATCGGCCAATGGTGGATGTCCACGCCCTCTGGTCCGGCGAAGATGAACGCGGCACGGCGTTTGGGTTGCAGGCCCAGAGGCTGCGCGCCGGCCAATTCACCGATCTTGTCGGCCCAGGCGCCCGCGGCGTTGATGATGATCGGTGCGCTGAAGGTCTGGCTGCCGGTCTGGACGAGCCATGTACCTTGATCATCGCGGCTCAGGCTGACGACCTCGCTGTCGGTATGCACTACACCCTGGTTGCGGCGGATGCCGCGCAGGTAGCCTTGGTGCAGGGCATCGGTGTCGATGTCGCTGGCGCTTGGGTCGTAGATGGCGCCGTGGACTTTTTCCCGACGCAGGATGGGTACCAATGCGCAGGCCTCATCTGCGTTGAGCAATTGCATCTCTGGCACGGTGGTTTTTGCGCTCTGGTATTGCCTGTTCAGTTCATCCGGATCGCCAGTGAGATCCACGGTCATCTCGCCGCGCGGGGTCAGCAGCGGGTGTTCGCAGAAGCCAACGGGCGGGTTGTCGAAAAAGTCGCGGCTGGCCAGGGTCAATGCCCGCACTTGCGGGGTGCCGTAGGCGGCGGTGTACAACGCCGCCGACCGACCGGTGGAGTGATAGGCCGGATGGGATTCGCGTTCGAGTACGATCACGCGGCCATGCTGCGACAGCCAGAAACCCGTGGAAGCGCCGGCAATCCCGCCGCCGATGATGATGAAGTCTGCCTGGCTCATGAATGTCTCCTGAAAGGGCATAAATGGGTAGTCCCTGTAGGAGCCGGCTTGCTGGCGATAGCATCACCGCGGTTTATCAGATGGACCGCGGCGTCTGTATCGCTGGCAAGCCAGCTCCTACAGGGGGTGTGGCGTTAGTGAGATAGGCGATGGATCGCATTGGCCAGCGCAATGTCTTCCAGGCCCAGGCCGATGGAGCGGAAGAACACGTGGCGGTCGTAAGCGGGGCGCTGCACTTTCTCGCTGATCAGGTCGGGCAGGTCGCCGACAATCGCGTCCTTGTCCCAGCCGTGTTGTTCGGCGGCGATCAGCATTTCACCGGCCGAGCCCGGGGTGGTCAGGCGATAGTCGCAGAACACCTGCATGTCGTTGAGGCTCTGCGGCGGCACTTCGTGGGCACGCGGCGCGTTGGTGCTGATGGAGGTGATCAGCGCCGGTTTGCTCAGGCTTGTCGGGTCGATCACCGGGCCGGGGGAGGAGGTGCAGAGCATGATCACGTCGGCGTCTTCAACGGCGGCTTCGCGACTGTCGAGGATGTTCAGGCGTGGTTCGATGTTTTTCAGCAGGCTCACGGTTTCGGCATCTTCACTCAGGCCTGGCGAGTACAGGCTGATGCTCTGCCAGTCGCGCAGGCCCTTCACGTAATGCAGGTGCGCCTGGGCCACTTTGCCACTGCCGATGATGGCCAGGCGATTGGCTGTGAGCGGCGCGAGGGCGTCGACCGCTACGGCGGTTGTCGCGGCGGTGCGTGCCGTGGTCAGTTCGCCCGCGTCGCACAGCAACAGCGGCTGCCCGGTTTGCATCGACATCAGCAAAGTCCACGCCGTCACCAATGGTCCCTGTTCACGGACGATGTACGGCGAAGTCTTGATCCCGTACACGCCATCCTCGGCCAGCACGCCCAGGTAGTTGATGAAGTCGCCGGCGCCCTGTGGAAACTCCACCAGTTGCTGCGCCGGTTGTACGGCTTGCCCCGCGGCCAGGTCGCGGAACATCTTGCGCAGGATCTGCGGTACATCGACCTGCGCCAGCAACTCGCGAGCCTGGGCTTGGGTGATCACTTGGGGCGTACTGGACATGGTCGGCTCCGGAGCTGAAAGTAAACTAATTTGTCTATTATGGACTTTTAGTTGTCTCTAGCAAGCTCCTGTTGAAAAGCCGGGCGAAAAAAAAGCGCAGTCCGTTTCCGGCTGCGCTTGTCTTTTCAGCGTCGCTTAATGCGGACGCTTGCGTTCAACGGCCCGCAACAGATGCGTCGGTGGCGTTTCACAGCTGATCTTGCGCCCCAGCTTTTCCTCGATGGACGGTAGCTGATAGGAGTCGTCTTCACCGGCAAAGCTGATCGATACACCGTCGGCACCTGCACGCCCGGTACGCCCGATGCGGTGCACGTAGTCGTCCGGCACTTCCGGCAGGGTGAAGTTGATCACGTGGCTGATGCCGTCGATGTGGATACCGCGACCGGCCACGTCGGTGGCGACCAGCACGCGAATCTTGCCTTCGCGGAAGCCTTCCAGGGTCTTGATGCGCTTGTGCTGCGGCACGTCGCCGGACAGTTGCGCGGCGTTGATGCCGTCGCGCACCAGGCGTTCTTCGATGCGCCGCACTTCATCCTTGCGGTTGGCGAACACGATGACCCGCTCCCAACCATTGTCGTTGACCAGGTTGAAGAGCAGTTTGTATTTGTCGGCACCGGCCACCGCGTAGATGTGCTGTTCGACGTTTTCGTTGGCCACGTTCTGCGACTCGATCTCGACGATCGACGGGTCGGTGGTCCATTGCTTGGCCAGGTTCATCACGTCTTCGGTGAAGGTCGCGGAGAACAGCAGCGTCTGGCGCTCGGACTTCGGCGGCGTCTGGCGAATGATCTGGCGCACTTGCGGGATGAAGCCCATGTCGAGCATGCGGTCGGCTTCGTCCAGCACCATCACTTCGACCATGTCCAGATGCACGTCGCCGCGCTGGTTGAAGTCCAGCAGGCGGCCTGGCGTGGCCACGAGGATGTCGCAGTGACGGGCTTCGAGGTGCTTGAGTTGCTTGTCGAAGTCCATGCCGCCGACGAACGTCATCACGTTGAGGCCGGTGTACTTGGTCAGGTCGGCGGCGTCCTTGGCGATCTGCACCACCAGTTCGCGGGTCGGCGCGATGATCAGCGCCCGTGGCTCACCCATGTAGCGCTCTTTTGGCGGCGGGGTTTGCAGCAACTGGGTGATGATCGAAATCAGGAACGCAGCGGTTTTGCCGGTGCCGGTCTGGGCGCGGCCGATGGCGTCTTTGCCTGCGAGGGTGAAGCCCAACACCTGGGCCTGGATCGGCGTGCAATACGGGAAGCCCAGGTCCTGGATGGCGTGCATCAGTTCAGGGGCGAGTTTGAAATCGTGGAAGCGGGTTTTGCCTTCCTGGGGTTCGACGACGAAGTCTTCGAGTTTCCATGGGATGACCGGTGCCTTGGGCTTGGGTTCGCGGCGCGGCCTGGCGGGTTTCGGCGTTTCGCTGCGCGGTTGTTCCGGGGCTGCTACTGCCGCAGGTTGGGCAGCTTTTGCGGTCTCCGGCTCATGCTTGGGTGCCGCAACGGGGGCGGCCCGTTCAGACTGATTACCGTCGGTGCGGTGGCTGGGAGCGTGAGACGCAGCGCTGGGAACTGGCGCGAGTTGCTCAGTCTCGCTTTTACCGAACATTTTCTTGAGTGCTTTGAGCACGGTCATCTCATCAATTGGTTAAGGAATGTACGCCGGCCAGTGTAATGCAAGAATCGGGCGCGGCGTAGGGGGATGGATCAAAGGGTGTTTTTAAACATTCATGTTCAGCGCAGGCGCTCGGAGAGCCAGGCGCCGATATCACGAATCTCCTCGGGTAACACTTCGTGACCCATTGGGTATTCCTGCCATGTCACGGTGACACCACGCTGCTTCAAATGCTCGTAGGCGCTGCGTCCCATCGAGTTTTGCACTACATCGTCGTATTGGCCGTGCATCGACAGTACCGGAGTGCGCTGCTGGCTGGCGGACAGTTCCAGTTGGTCGCTGAAGGTCGGTGCATAAGTAGAAAGGGCAACTACGCCACCGAGTGGTCCCTGCCATTTCAGAAACGCGGTGTGGAACACCACGGCGCCACCCTGGGAAAAGCCTGCCAGGAAAATACGCGAGGCGTCTATTCCGAGGGCTCGCTGGGTGTCGATTAATTTGATGACTCTGTCCGACGACTCTTCCAGTTGCTCGCGGTTGATCGCACGCGCGGGGTTCATGGCCAATATGTCGTACCAGCTCGGCATCTCATATCCGCCATTGATGGTGACGGCGCAGGTGGGGGCCTGAGGGAGAACGAAGCGGGTGGTCAGCAATGTTTCCTGCAACGCTTCGGCCACTGGCAGGAAGTCGTAGCGATCGGCGCCCAGGCCGTGCAGCCAGATAACGCAGGCGTCTGCGGGCTTGACGGGTTCAAGAATCAGGGGCTCGGTCATGTCTGCTCCAATGTTGTGCGTGCGCTCTCATTGAGTGCGAGGGCTGAGTGCGCGTCTGGTTGATCAGTTACGAAGATGTCGCAAGGTTACAAGTTTTGCTATTGACCTGCAGCTGAACCGCTTCGGTGAGCGGTGTGGTACGGGCTTTGCTATGGCGAAGTCTGTATGAAAAATCCCACGTCTGTCGGTAACACTATCAGGCCAAGGTTATTAGTGGGATTGAAAAAAATCCGGTGATGGATGTTCGCCAAAGGCCGCTACGGGGCTGCGCGAACGTGAAAGGGCTACAGCCCGTTCGGCCGACTGGTGAGAGTGAGTTTTCCATGATGTGGATTTTCTCCTACTAGACTCATAGCTAACGTCTTACGTCGGTTGACCCCAAAACAAGCCAACTCGGGTCAACTACGCCTCATAAGGGTGCGACAGGACTCACGCTCCGACACAACAAGAGCAAAACTGGAGGTTTGAATGAAGATGTTGAAATCCACCCTGGCTATCGTGACTGCAGCCGCAGTGCTCGGTGTCAGCGGGTTTGCCCAGGCGGGTGCAACCCTGGATGCAGTGATGAAGAAAGGTTTCGTGCAGTGTGGCGTCAGCGATGGCCTGCCAGGCTTCTCGGTTCCGGATTCCACCGGCAAGATCGTGGGTATCGATGCGGACTACTGCCGCGCAGTAGCGGCCGCTGTCTTCGGCGACGCGACCAAGGTCAAGTTCAGCCAGTTGAACGCCAAGGAGCGCTTCACCGCGCTGCAATCCGGCGAAATCGACATCCTGTCGCGCAACACCACCATGACCAGTTCCCGTGATGCGGGCATGGGCCTGAAATTCCCAGGCTTCATCACTTACTACGACGGCATCGGCTTCCTGGTAAACAACAAGCTGGGCGTGAAAAGCGCTAAAGAACTGGACGGTGCAACCATCTGCATCCAGGCCGGTACCACTACCGAACTGAACGTTTCCGACTACTTCCGTGGCAATGGCCTGAAGTACACCCCGATCACTTTCGACACCTCCGACGAAAGCGCCAAGTCGCTGGAATCCGGTCGTTGCGACGTACTGACCTCCGACAAGTCCCAGCTGTTCGCCCAGCGCAGCAAGCTGGCAACGCCTGCGGATTACGTGGTTCTGCCGGAAACCATTTCCAAGGAACCTCTGGGCCCGGTCGTGCGTAATGGCGACGACGAGTGGCTGGCCATCGTGCGCTGGACTGGCTACGCCATGCTCAACGCTGAAGAAGCCGGCATCACTTCGAAGAACGTCGAAGCTGAAGCCAAGGGCACCAAGAACCCTGACGTTGCCCGTCTGCTGGGTACCGACGGTGAATACGGCAAAGACCTGAAAGTGAAGAAAGACTGGGTCGTGCAGATCATCAAGCAAGTAGGCAACTACGGCGAAGTGTTCGAGAAAAACCTCGGCAAGAACACCCCGCTGGAAATCGACCGCGGGCTGAACGCTCTGTGGAACGCTGGCGGCATTCAATACGCACCACCAGTGCGCTGATGGTTCTGTCACCCGGTGGGCCAACCACCGGGTGATGTTCTGTTCCATTATTTCCGGGGCACTTCATGCAAAATTCAATCGGCGCACCAAAGCAGAGGCTCAGCCTCAGCGATCCGAAAGTGCGTGCGTGGCTATTCCAGATCATCACCATTGTCGCGGTGGTCTCGATGGGCTGGTATCTGTTCGATAACACCCAGACCAACCTGCAACACCGGGGCATTACCTCCGGTTTCGACTTTCTCGAGCGCAGTGCCGGTTTCGGCATCGCTCAACACCTGATCGACTACACCGAAGCGGACACTTACGCCCGGGTGTTTGTCATCGGTCTGCTCAATACCTTGCTGGTGACTTTCATCGGCGTGATCCTGGCGACGATCCTCGGTTTCATCGTCGGCGTGGCACGGCTGTCGAAGAACTGGATCATCGCCAAGCTGGCGACGGTGTATGTGGAAGTCTTCCGCAACATTCCGCCGCTGCTGCAGATCCTGTTCTGGTACTTCGCGGTATTCCTGACCATGCCGGGGCCGCGCAACAGCCACAACTTCGGCGACACCTTCTTCGTCAGCAGCCGTGGCCTGAACATGCCGGCGGCGTTGATGGCGGACGGTTTCTGGGCGTTTGTGATCAGCATTGTCGTGGCCATCGTCGCCATCGTGTTGATGAACCGCTGGGCGACCAAACGCTTCGAAGCCACCGGTGTGCCGTTCCACAAGTTCTGGGTCGGCCTGGCGCTGCTCCTGGTGATCCCGGCCTTGTGCGCACTGATCTTCGGCGCGCCGCTGCACTGGGAAATGCCCAAGCTGCAGGGTTTCAACTTCGTCGGCGGCTGGGTGTTGATCCCGGAACTGCTGGCGCTGACCCTGGCCCTGACCGTGTACACCGCGGCGTTCATCGCCGAGATCGTGCGCTCGGGCATCAAGTCGGTCAGCCACGGCCAGACCGAGGCGGCGCATTCGCTCGGCCTGCGCAACGGCCCGACCCTGCGCAAGGTGATCATCCCGCAGGCCCTGCGCGTGATCATTCCACCGCTGACCAGCCAATACCTGAACCTGGCGAAGAACTCCTCGCTGGCGGCCGGTATCGGTTATCCGGAAATGGTCTCGCTGTTCGCCGGGACCGTGCTCAACCAGACCGGCCAGGCGATCGAGGTGATTGCGATCACCATGAGCGTGTACCTGGCGATCAGTATCAGCATTTCCCTGCTGATGAACTGGTACAACAAGCGCATTGCGCTGATCGAGCGGTAAGGAAAAGCGCATGAGCACTCATACTTTCAAACCTGACATGCCTCCACCAAGCAGCAGCATCGGTGTGGTGGCGTGGATGCGCGCGAACATGTTCTCCAGCTGGCTCAACACCCTGCTGACCCTGTTTGCGTTCTACCTCATTTACCTGGTGGTACCGCCAATCCTGCACTGGGCCATCCTCGATGCGAATTGGGTGGGCACGACCCGCGCCGACTGCACCCAGTCGGGCGCCTGCTGGGTGTTCATCCAGCAGCGTTTCGGCCAGTTCATGTATGGCTACTACCCGCCGGTACTGCGCTGGCGCGTGGACCTGACGGTGTGGTTGGCGATTGTCGGCGTGGCACCGTTGTTCATCTCGCGCTTTCACCATAAGGCGGTGTACGGGCTGAGCTTCCTGGTGCTGTACCCGATCATTGCCTGGTGCCTGCTGCATGGCGGCGTATTGGGTCTGGACGCCGTGGCGACCAGCCAGTGGGGCGGCCTGATGCTGACCCTGGTGATCGCCACCGTCGGCATCGCCGGCGCGTTGCCGCTGGGGATTGTCCTGGCGCTGGGCCGTCGTTCGAACATGCCGGCGATTCGCGTGGTCTGCGTGACCTTCATCGAATTCTGGCGCGGCGTGCCGTTGATCACGGTGCTGTTCATGTCCTCGGTGATGTTGCCGTTGTTCCTGCCCGAAGGCATGAACTTCGACAAACTGCTGCGGGCCCTGATCGGCGTGATCCTGTTCCAGTCGGCCTACGTGGCCGAGGTGGTGCGCGGTGGTCTGCAGGCAATTCCAAAAGGTCAGTACGAAGCGGCCGCAGCGATGGGCCTGGGCTACTGGCGCAGCATGGGCCTGGTGATTCTACCGCAAGCCCTGAAGCTGGTGATCCCCGGCATCGTCAATACCTTCATCGCATTGTTCAAGGACACCAGCCTGGTGATCATCATCGGCCTGTTCGACCTGCTCAACAGCGTCAAGCAAGCCGCCGCCGATCCGAAATGGCTGGGCATGGCCACCGAAGGCTATGTGTTCGCCGCCCTGGTGTTCTGGATTTTCTGTTTTGGTATGTCGCGCTATTCCATGCATCTGGAACGCAAGCTCGACACTGGCCACAAGCGCTAAGTCGCTACCTAATTTAGGAAGTTTTGTGATGAGCGAAGCAAACAAAAAGCCTGTGAGCCCTGAAGGCATTATTCAGATGCAGGGCGTGAACAAGTGGTACGGCCAGTTTCACGTACTCAAGGACATCAACCTCAACGTCAAGCAGGGCGAGCGCATCGTCCTGTGTGGCCCGTCGGGTTCGGGCAAATCCACCACCATCCGCTGCCTCAACCGTCTGGAAGAACACCAGCAGGGCCGCATCGTGGTCGATGGCGTGGAGCTGACCAACGACCTCAAGCAGATCGAAGCGATCCGCCGTGAAGTCGGCATGGTGTTCCAGCATTTCAACCTGTTCCCGCACCTGACCATCTTGCAGAACTGCACCCTGGCGCCGATGTGGGTGCGCAAGATGCCCAAGCGCAAGGCCGAGGAAATTGCCATGCACTACCTGGAACGCGTACGCATTCCGGAGCAGGCGCATAAATACCCGGGGCAACTGTCCGGCGGCCAGCAACAGCGTGTGGCGATCGCCCGCGCACTGTGCATGAAACCGAAAATCATGCTGTTCGACGAACCGACTTCGGCGCTCGACCCGGAGATGGTGAAGGAGGTTCTCGACACCATGATTGGCCTGGCTGAAGACGGCATGACCATGCTCTGCGTAACCCACGAAATGGGTTTCGCCCGCACCGTGGCCAACCGTGTGATCTTCATGGACAAGGGCGAAATCGTCGAACAGGCCGCGCCGAACGACTTCTTCGACCATCCGCAGAATGAGCGTACCAAGCTGTTCCTGAGTCAGATCCTGCATTGATTGAACCCAGGCACTGAAATAAACCCGGACTGCGTTCCGGGTTTATTTTTGCCTGAAGAAAACCATGTCCCTGTAGGAGCGAGCTTGCTCGCGATGGACTTGAGAGCGCTGCGGGGTACCTGCCAACCAGCGATATCGTTGACGTCCATCGCGAGCAAGCTCGCTCCTACAGGGATCGTCTTGCTCTCTCGGGTGAAGCTGACTAACATGTCAGAAAATTCATCCTATGATTGGATGAAAGGGCGAATCCTATGTCAGAAGCTGCTCCACTCGTTAAACGATCCCTGGTCGATCAGGCCCTGGATCAACTGCGCCAGCGCATCAACCAAGGTGTTTGGATCGTGGGCCAGCGCCTGCCCACCGAGCCTGAGTTGTCCGCCGAGCTGGGCATCAGCCGCAATACCGTGCGTGAAGCCATGCGCGTGCTGGCGTTTTCCGGGTTGATCGAAATCCGTCAGGGCGACGGCAGTTACCTGCGGGCGGTGGTCGATCCGCTCGATACCTTGAAGGCGCTGTCCCGTTGCTCCCTTGAGCAGGCCCGGGAAACCCGGCACATCCTCGAAGTCGAGGCCATCGGCCTGGCAGCCCTGCGCCGCACCGATGAAGATCTGGTGGCATTGCGCGAGGCCTTGGGTGTCAGCGGCAGTCACTACCACGGCGATCTCGACACCTACATCGCCTGCGATCTGGTGTTCCACCGCCGCTTGGTGGACGCCGCGCACAACCCGACCCTCAGCGAGTTGTATCGCTATTTCTCCAACATCGTCGGCGCGCAATTGCGCCAGACCCTGAACATCGTCCCGCGCCGCCAGGAAGTGTTCGACCTGCACATCGCATTGCTCGATGCCGTCGAACAACGCGACCCGGAACGGGCCAAATCCCTGTCGAGGCAGTTGATCAATGAACCTTGAAACCGAGAAGTCGATACAGCGCAGTGATTTATCCACAGCCCCCAAACGCTCGGCAGAGTTGGAAGAACTGCTGATCGACGCCGAGGCTGATGACGAACAGGTTCAGCAAACCCACCCGGTTCTGCGCCGGCCGTGGTTGTTGCTGCTGGGCCTGGTACTGGTGGCGCTGAACCTGCGCCCGGCGCTGTCGAGCATGGCGCCGATGCTCAGCGAAGTGTCGAAGTCCCTCGGGCTATCGGCTTCCCAGGCCGGTTTGCTGACGACGTTGCCGGTACTTTGCCTCGGCCTGTTTGCGCCGCTGGCACCGCTGCTGGCAAGACGTTTTGGGGCTGAGCGTGTGGTGTTGGGCATTCTTCTGACCCTCGCTGGCGGGATCATCTTGCGCAGTTCCTTTGGCGAGATTGGCCTGTTCGCCGGCAGCGTACTGGCCGGTGCCAGCATCGGCGTGATTGGCGTGTTGCTGCCGGGCATCGTCAAGCGCGATTTCCCGAAACAGGCCGGGACCATGACCGGTGTCTACACCATGGCCCTGTGCCTGGGCGCGGCGATGGCGGCGGGTGCGACCGTGCCGCTCAGTGAGCATTTCGACAAGAGCTGGGCGCTGGGCCTCGGCTTCTGGGTCATTCCGGCATTAGCGGCCGCGCTGTTCTGGTTGCCACAAGTCGGCCAAAAACACGGCGCGCACAACGTCGCCTACCGCGTCCGCGGACTATTGCGTGACCCGCTGGCCTGGCAGGTGACCTTGTACATGGGCCTGCAATCGTCCCTGGCCTACATCGTGTTCGGCTGGTTGCCGTCGATCCTGATCGGTCGCGGCCTGACCCCGACCCAGGCCGGGCTGGTGTTGTCGGGCTCGGTGATCGTGCAACTGGTCAGCTCCCTCGCCGCGCCATGGCTGGCGACGCGTGGCAAGGATCAGCGCCTGGCGATCGTAATCGTGATGGCGCTGACCCTCGGCGGTCTGTTCGGTTGCCTGTACGCCCCGATTGAAGGTCTGTGGGGCTGGGCCATTGTGCTCGGGCTGGGGCAGGGCGCCACGTTCAGCCTGGCGTTGACCCTGATTGTGCTGCGTTCGCGGGATGCCCATGTGGCGGCGAACCTGTCGAGCATGGCCCAGGGCTTCGGTTACACCCTGGCGTCCATGGGGCCGTTCGCGGTCGGTATCGTGCATGACTTGACCGGCGGCTGGACGGCCGTGGGCTGGATCTTCGGCGTCATCGGCCTGGGGGCGATCATTGCCGGCCTCGGTGCCGGGCGGGCGCTGTATGTAGAGGTCAGCAGTGAGAAAATTCAACCGTGACAGACGCCTACAAATAGTTAACCTCAAGGGTCGCAGAGCCGTTGAGTGTTGCATCGCTACTCAAGTCCAGCGTTGAGGTGGGGGCAATGACGGTGACGAGCTTGACCCGACTGCTCAGGTTCTGAATTGCCACAGGACCTGCGGTGCTGCCCGCTACATCGGTGAAGCCCAGATAACTTCTGGCGCTGATCGGTAGGGGGTCGGACCTGGATGTACTCCACGCCCGCCCCGCAGTGGTGGAGTCGGTTCGATACACTTGAGGCACTGCGTCCACTGTGGTGCTGGCGGGATCGAAATTCAGTGAATACAGGCCGATCTTGTTGCCGCTGCGATCGAACTCCAGGCCATAGTAGATCTGACTGTCGACGATGGCCGAGCCTTCGCGGTTGTCCTGCATGAGCAATGCGAAACGGGCTGCTGCCGTGCAGCTGATGTTGAGGTCGAGGAACTCGTCACGCAGTTGCGTCCTTTTGTCGACGCTCAGGTCTTGCCGGGAGATCATCCCGTAGTCGACAACGCCGTTGTTGGAAAAGATCGGGGTGCAGGCGACCGGGGTGATGAGGCCGTTGACAGTCAAATCAGCGGTAGGCGCCGCCAGGGCGCAAGTCGTACTCATCAACAACGTTACGGTCAGGATCAAAGGTATACGCTTCATCGGTAAATTCCTTTTCGAGAAGAAGGTATAGGTGCTGAACCGCTTGTTCATGGAGGCAACGAACGGTTCAGCGTCCTGGTCCTTAGAGGTACATCACTTCAAACGTTGCGGAGCCGTCAAGGTCGAGGTCGCCGTCCAGCGTCAGCTCGTCAGCACGGAGGATGTAGGTGTCGACCTTAAAGTCCACGGTGACATTCTGTGCATCGATCGGTGTGGTACTGCTAGGGGTGGCTGCGGACAACCAAACTCCCGGTTTAGCAGAGTCTGTTCTCGCCCAAGTGGCTCCGTTGTCGTTTGACTCGATAGGATCAACAACGGCTGTATCAGCTGTGACTCGCTGAATTAGTGGGGTAAAGAATCCCACCGGATTTCCGTCGTTCAGGCCAAGGCCAAACCCGTCACCAATACCTGAGCCGGCTTTATTGTCGATTGCAATGATGGCGAAGCCGGTAGATCCATCGCAGTTCATGGACAATGAAACATCATGACTGCCAACTAGGGTGTTCTGCTCCTGTTCAAGCTGATTGTACGAGATCGATCCCAGGTCAATGTCACCAACGGAGAGTGTCGGCGTGCAAGCGACTGGCGTGATGACGCCGCTGACCGTCAGTTCAGTGCTCGGCCCTGCCAGAGCAAAAGGAGCGACGCTGATCAGTGCTGTCGTGGTGAGTGCTGCGAAGTACTTTTTCATGGGTGAAACTTCCTTTCTGTAGTTGACCTTGAAGGGTCCTGGGCGCGTGATTGCGCCTCGGCTTCAACAAGGTTGGGTGGGTTGTTACGGGTAAAACATCTCTATCGTCCCTGAGCCGTCGAGTTGAACGTCGGTGCTCAGGTCCAGGCTCGCCGTGGGGGCGATGACGGCATCGACCGTGACCGTGGTTGCGAGGTTCTGGATCGAGGCCGGCCCTGCGGTGCTGGCGGCGCTGTCGGTAAAGCCCAGGTAGCTTTGCTGGGCGATCGCTATGGGGTTTGAACTGGCGGTGCTCCAGGCCACGCCTCGGGTGGTGGAGTCGGTTCGATACATGCGGGTAAAACTGTCCACGCTGGCGTTGGCGGGATCGACAGTCAGCGAGTACAGGCCAATCTTGTTGCCGCGCCTATCCAGACCCAGTCCGTAGTAAATCCCGCTGTTGACCGTCGCCGTACTTGGGCGGTTGTCATGCATGACCAGGGCAAATTGCGTCGGTGCGTCGCAGCCAATTCGCAGGGTTAGATCCTTGGGAGGCAGTCGGGTGTTTTGGTCGGGATTCAGGTCGTTTATCGATAACCGACCGAAATCCACCTGGCCGCCATTGGACAGATCCAGGGTGCAGGCGACGGGGGCGAAACTGGCACGCAGGGTTATCTCCCTGGTGCGTCCCGTAGCGACCGCATCAAGCAGGCCGGTGGTTTCCCAGACAACCGCGTCTCGTATCTGCAAGGCTTTTTCCGGCGCCCAGGCTGTCAGTTCCAGTTGCGCCGACAGGCTTTGTCCTTGTACCGCCACACCACCTCGAACCGGAACGATCGCCTGTTGCGGTCGCCAGAGCAGACTCGAAGCGATTTCTTCGGGTACCTGGCCGACGGCGGAAATCTGGCCCAGGTCCACCGGTTGCCCATCGAGTACGGCGTCCCCCATACGCACGGCATAGCTGCCGTGCTCGGCAAAGCGAAAGCGTTCGGCGGTCGCGGACATGGCGCGGTAGAACAGGGTCATGTCAGTGGGTTGTGGGCAGTTCAGGGTCAAGCTCAGACGGCGCTCGCCCAGGGTTCGCTCCGCGGGGGCATGGGCGCGTATTGATCGATTCATCACGCCGTAATCGAGTACGGGCTGACTCAAGGTGAGTTGGCATTCATCGGTGAGCGCCCAGGCCTGAGGCGCAAGGGCGCTCAACATCAAGGTGCCGAGTGTCAACAGTAAAGGGTGGGAGAGCTTCATAGGGGCATCCTCAAAGTGTTCGGCACTGGGCGGTGGCGGTCTCGTAATACACCTGGATATTGGCCTTGGCGGGCAGCTCGAAACGCAGTTCGCAGCGCTCCAGCCCCGGTGCGGTTATCCATAGGTCGCGCGTGTCCAGGACGTTGGGCAGAAACACCAACCCCCCTTCTTGAGCGAGCGTGACGAACTCACCGTTTGCGGTGGTTACCGTCGCGCCACGGGGCAGGGGGGCACCGTTGTCGGTGGTAACCTTGAGCAAGACACGACGGGTCAACGTGACACCGAACTCGACTTTGTCGACGGCTCCGCGCCCGGCGGACACCATGGCCAGTCCGTTGTTGATATCGAGGTTGCGAGGCAGCGAGCGGGTGTCGACTTCTACCGGGCTGCGACCATAGGCGCGCACTTGAGGAACCACGGCGTGACCTTGCCAATCGGTCCATACCGGACCGCTTGGGGTCGAGACTTTGATGGCGCTCGTATCGCCTACCGAAAGCAGCGCGAAGGTGTCCCGCACGGCATATGGCGAAAACGTCAAGCCGTCGCCGTGCAATACAGCTGCGCCACGCGCGCCAATCTGGTAGCTGGAGTGTTCGGCATCGGAGCGGGTGTAGCTCAAGTCCAATTGGCTGTAGCGAGGCAGCAGGGAAACTCCTGCCGAGGACTGCACTTGTCTGTCTCGTGTGTCGTGCTCGACCCCGACCCGGTAACTCAACTGGTCGTTGAGCTGCTCGTTCAAGCCGACACCACTGCGGTATTCGCCAGCTGAACTGCGTACCCACGTGCGCGCCCGACGATTTTCACCCAGTGGAATACTCAAGCTCAGGTAAACGCTGTCGTCGCTGCGTTGGCTACCGCTGACTTGCCATTGCGCCGTGGCAGACACCGACACGCCGCCAATCTGGGTGCCCCAGGACGCCAGGGCGCGGCTGCTGTTTTGTCCGTCGAAAGTCGTTGAGCGATTGACGCCGCTGCTGAACGCGCCTAACCCGGGGTGTGACCAGGCAAGCGACAGGCTCTGCTGATCGCGGTAACGCGACTGGCTGCGCTCCGACCGGGAATCGAACACTGCCTCCGATAGCTCGCGATAGCCGAAGGTCCGGTGCGAAGTTCCGGCATTGATCGACCACTGCTTTCCCATGCGTTGCGAAACATTCAGGTCGGCCTGAAGCCCACTGTCGGCCTGGCGGGTGCTGGTGTCGGTCGCTTGCAGGGTGGCCTGGATCTGTGTGTCGGGCCCTGGCAGCAGGCCCAGGCCTGCGCCCGCAGCGCGGTAGTTGGTGGTCCCGGTGGCACCGGTGGTAAGCAGGACATTCGGGTTGAGTGCTCCGCTCCAGCCACCGCTGATCACCCAGGGCTCGCCGCTCTGTGCAGCGCCGAGACTACGTACCTGGCCGGCGGCCAGCGAAAAACCGGGAGCCGGCAAGCCAACACCGAGCATGGCGACGGGGACCGTGACGCGTTGCTCGCTGCCGTCCGCTTCCTTGACGGTGACCTCGACATCGGAGCGACTGTCGAGCCGACGCACGTTGCTCAGGGAAAACGGCCCGGCCGGCACCACTGTCGAGTGGATCAGTGAACCGTTCTGCCGGATTTCAACCTGAGCCTGGCTGTGAGCAATCCCCTCGATGGGATTGCTTTGGCCTTCGACCCGGAGCGCCTGCTCGGTCATGAGCTGGACGCCGGTGATCTGCGCGCCAGCCAGTACCGGGTTATAGAGATTGACCTGACCCGCTTGAAGCACCGTCTCATGGCTGGCAAAGGTGCGCTGGGCGTAGGCCGCAAGGTGAGTGGTACTGGACACATCGTTCTGCCAGGTCTGCACCTGACGACTACGCACAATCCAGTCGCCGGCATTGAAACCGACTTCGGTATTGGCTGAGAGGTAGCGGTTCGATTGGCTGCCGTATTGGCTGTGAAGGCTGTTGACGTCGTAGTTGAGTAATCCGGCGATACCGCCGGTTTGATAGCCCGAAACATCCCGGACAGCCGGACGTATTGCCTGGGTGGGTACTATCAATGACAGGCCGAGGTTGGCCGGGTCCTGTTCGATTCGGGTTTGCGGCCACGTGGCGAGTACGTCGAAGCAGCCTTTGTCGCTGGCTGGAGTTGGAGGTACGGTCAGGTTTGCCGCATCGAGCAGGGCAGGGTCAAAGCACAAGTCGCCTTCGCCGTTGAATGTGACGTCCACCCGGCCACTACGCAGGCCATTGACCGTGAGGGTGATCGGATGTCGGCCAGCGGTGAAGTTCGGAGCGGCCAGCAGCAGGGTTGCGAGAATGGGGTCGATACCGCGTTGACTCAGCATGTTCTGGTCGAACGAAGTCAGCAACGAAGCAGCATTGAGGTCTTCGGCATTGGCTTCGAGCCCAATCAGCACGTTGCTCAGCAGCAACAGCATGGCGGTCTTGGCCCGCGACAGTTGAGGGAACGTGTCGGCCGACCGAATCGCAGGCATGGCTTCGCCATCACGGTATTTCAATACGGTGTTCATGAGGCTCACTTGGGTTATGTCTAGGTGCCGGCTTGATCCGCGACGTCTTTCGTCACACAGTCGGCGACGGCAAAACAGGCCGTCACGTTGAGATGTCGACGCCTGCCTTTCCCTGCACGGCGCTATCGGTGGTATTGGTTCTAGGGAACGAGCAGCGCTTCATAGGGAGGCACGGCAAAGCCATAGACGGTCGCGGGATGAATTCGAACCTGGGTGGCAGCCTTTACTGGGGTGGAAACGCTGATGTGGTCCCCGGGTAGCACGTAGGTTCGCGGTAGCATTGCACCGCTCCCGGAAGGCAGCAGTTGTACTTCCTGGGCCAGG
The DNA here is from genome assembly GCF_034009455.1 of Pseudomonas sp. P5_109. Taxonomy (NCBI): domain Bacteria; kingdom Pseudomonadati; phylum Pseudomonadota; class Gammaproteobacteria; order Pseudomonadales; family Pseudomonadaceae; genus Pseudomonas; species Pseudomonas sp. P5_109. The sequence goes on along the minus strand of NZ_CP125380.1, from coordinate 5,773,299 downwards.
CGTACGACATAAGGTGTTTCGTTGCGCACGCTCAGTTGACCCTCCTGCAGCGACCATTTCAGGTCGGTCCACGGTGTGCGGTTGAGCGCCAGGCCTGCGGGGTGAAGGATGATCGGCAGGTTCTGGCGCACCGTCACACCCACACGGGCATGCCCGGCTTCGGGAGCAGATTTGTTTTGGGGGATGCCTTCAAAAATCACTCGTTTCAAACGCTGGGTGAGCAGGGGCTTTTCTGATTGCAGGATGAAACGCACCAATTGTGACTTTGAGGCTTCAACGCGTGCCAGTGGCGGTGTCACGAACACCAATGGTTCGAGGTCTTCAGGAATGTCTTCGATGGTGACGTGCAGCAGTGCCAGGCTGGCGTCGGTATTGGTCACCGAGACAGCAGTTTCCCCATTGGCTTCATTGACGATCACAACGGACGTATCGGGCACCATGCCGTCGGCGTGGACCTGTGCGATCCAAAACAGAGCACACGCACTGATGCCCGTATGGGTCAGGCGGCGCATCTGCTTCAAAAGTAATGTCTTGAAGTCTCTCATTGAAATTCCCGGATAAAAGACCCTTGGCATGGTTCGCCATACAGGTAACGCAAGGATTGCGTGAGCAGGAGTTCAGTGTGTTGGGTCATTGGCGTCTTGTTCATGTATTCGATAGTCATGCAGAGAGTGAGCACAGTTCCGTACAGGTATGGCCGGACTGCTTGGCAGGTCACAACTTAGCGAGTCGGCGGAGTGGGAGGAATGCAACTAGTACGAAAAGAGAGGGGGCGTGTATGAAAGAGTGTTGCGGACTACACAGAATTTCTGACGAGGAATACTTTGTTTGTAGTCCTCCTGCGTAGTCTTCAGTGCGCTGCAATGTAGGAACCGTCTATTTGTTAGATGGGCAAAGACTTGGTCCATTGAATACATTGAGGGGGGGACGTTAGAGCTCGGGGGCGGGGCGTTGTGGATGGGTAGGAACGGCGCTATTTTCCGCGCCTTAGTGCCACAAGCAGGAGGTACCCTACAATGCGAGTCGTAATTGCTGACGACCACTCTGTCGTTCGTGTCGGGCTACGCATACTCATCAACGCCAGCAGGCGATGCGTGATCGTCGGTGAGGCTGACAATGCCGACAGCTTGATGAATGTGCTTTCTAGCACGCCTTGTGACCTGCTGATCACTGACTTCTCCATGCCGGGAGGGCAGCAGGCCGATGGCTTGAAAATGTTGAGTACGATTCAACGCCTTTACCCCGCCTTGCCGATCATTCTGGTGACAATGTTTACCAGTGTGGCGACGGCAAGGGCTGCGTTGGCTCAAGGAGTGATGGCCATCGTCGCCAAGGCCGCATCGGCGACTGAGTTGTCCCTGGCGATCAAAGCGGTGCAGGAAGGGCACCATTACCTTAGTGAGTCCCTGCGCACGCTATTGGCCAACGCCAGCCATCAGTTGCACGAATCGCCACTGTCTGCCAGGGAGCACGAAGTGGTCCGAATGCTCGCCAGCGGCATGACCGTCAGCGAAATCGCCATTTATTTCAAACGCAGCGTGTCGACCATCAGTAAACAAAAGAACATGGCCATGCACCGGTTGGGTATTTCCACGGACGTTGATCTTTTTACCTACGCCCGGGACAGCGGAATGACGTATTGAAATGACGTGAGTAATCACCGCGTTATTTTCGTCATGAATGCAGATAGTGTTCGATGCATTTGCAGACTATCGTGCAGGCAATCTTTTGAAGCCATTATGCAAATCCAGGGGAACCCGCAAATGAGTGAAGCCCATAGCGCCTTGATCACCCGTTTCTACCAGGCTTTCCAGCGCCTGGATGCCGAAGCCATGGCGGCCTGCTACACCGAAGATGTGGTGTTCAGTGACCCGGCATTCGGCGAGCTTCGCGGTCGTGATGCCGGTGACATGTGGCGCATGCTGACCACTCGGGCCAAGGACTTTTCCCTGACGTTCGACCATGTTCACGCCTCCGAGCGCACCGGTGGCGCCCATTGGATCGCGACCTATCTGTTCAGCCAGACCGGCAACACGGTGATCAACGATATTCAGGCGCGTTTTGTCTTCCGTGACGGCAAGATTTGCGAGCACCACGACAGTTTCGATCTATGGACATGGGCGCGTCAGGCGTTAGGTTTCAAAGGCCTGCTGCTGGGCTGGACGCCACTGGTGAAGAACGCCGTCCGCGCCCAGGCATTGAAGGGCCTGAAGGCATTCCAGGCCAGTCGCTGATAAGATCGCGGCTTGTTTTCCTCCAAGTCCTGATCGTTACGTGACCACCCTCAGCGAAAACCCTGTCGACGCCGACACTCCTGCGAGCAAAACCTGGTTCGTCTACCTCGTTCGCGCGGCCAATGGTTCGCTCTATTGTGGGATCAGCGATGATCCCGTGCGTCGTTTCGCCAAGCATCAAAGCGGCAAGGGCGCACGATTCTTTCTGTCCAGCCCGGCCATGGCCTTGGTCTACACCGAGCGCTGTCGTGACAAAAGCGACGCGTTGCGTCAGGAGCGGCTGATCAAAAAACTCAAGAAAAGCGCCAAGGAATGCCTGGTGGCGAGTGCCACCCCTGGCTTATCACCCTGACTGATCAGTTCCCATCAGGCAGATCTGTAGGCTGTCAGGTGATTGCGCGCTAAGCTGCGGACTCTTGATCCTTGCGGCGGAGCCGAGCATGTCCGAGTTGATTCTGCATCATTACCCGACGTCCCCATTTGCCGAGAAGGCCCGCCTGCTGCTGGGATTCAAGGGCTTGTCCTGGCGCTCGGTGAAGATCTCGCCAGTGATGCCAAAACCGGATCTCACGGCGTTGACCGGTGGTTACCGCAAGACTCCGATGCTGCAGGTCGGTGCAGATATTTATTGCGACACGGCATTGATTGCCCGGCGACTGGAGCAGGAAAAAGCCTTGCCGGCGTTCTTCCCTGAAGGCCAGGAAATGGTCACCGCGTCGTTTGCCGCCTGGGTCGACTCGGTGGTGTTCCAACATGCCGTCAGTCTGGTGTTCCAGCCGGAATCGATCGCGGTGCGCTTTGGCAATTTGTCGCCGGAAGCGATCAAGGCGTTTCTGGCCGACCGTGCCGGTTTGTTCAGTGGTGGTAGTGCGACAAAACTGTCTACCGAACAGGCCAAACACCAGTGGCCAACGATCATGTCGCGTCTGGAGCTGCAGTTGCAGCGCGAAGAGGGGGACTTCCTTTTCGGCGAGCCGTCGATTGCCGACTTCGCCCTGGCTCATTGCCTCTGGTTCCTGAAAGCCACGCCCGTCACGGCGCCACTTGTGGATGCGTATCCGGCTGTTGCCGCGTGGCACGCGCGGGTACTGGGTTTCGGTCACGGTGCGTCCAGCGAAATGAGTTCCGAGGAGGCTCTGGCAGTGGCGCGCGCGTCCACGCCAGCGGCATTGCCGGATGAGCAATTCATCGATCCTAACGGGTTCACGACGGGTCAGCAGGTGGTCATCGCGGCCACGGACTATGGCGTTGATCCGGTGGCGGGCGAGTTGTTGTTTGTCGGCCGCGAGGAGCTGATTGTACGGCGAGAGGACGAGCGTGGCGGTGTGGTGCATGTGCACTTCCCGCGGTTTGGTTTCCGGATTGAAGTGCAGTAAGTCCCGCCACACACCGGCACTGTAGGCGCTGGCTTGCCAGCGATTGCGGTTTGTCAGTCTGCAGTTTTGTCGACTGATCCACCGTCATCGCTGGCAAGCCAGCTCCTACAAGGGAGGTTGCGCGCCGAGAAGTTACTTCAACGCTGCCAGAATCGCATCCGGGTCATATCCGCGTATAAGGGTTCCGTTGACATCGATGATCGGAATCCCGCCCCCACCGAGAGCCTCATAGTCCTTGCGTGCTACGGCATCTTTCTCGATATCGAATTCCTTGTAGGGAATGCCTTTCTGATCGAGAAAACGCCGGGTGAGCTTGCAGTAACCACACCAGTCGGTGGCGTAGAGGATGACGTTGGCCTGGGCCTGCGTCTGTGCAGACACCGCCTGCGAAGGGTTGAACACCCGCTCGATCTTGCCCCAGTTCTGGTAAGCCACGACCACCAGCAGGATCAGCAGGAATTTTTTCAGTACGCCGCCGAGCATCAGTTGCGACGCTTCAGTTGATCGGTGAGCGAAGTGGGCAGGCCCTTGATGATCAACGTGCCGGCTTCTTCGTCGTACTCGATCTTCGAGCCCAGCAGGTGCGCTTCGAAACTGATCGACAGGCCTTCGGCGCGGCCAGTGAATCGGCGGAACTGGTTCAGGGTGCGTTTGTCGGCCGGGATTTCCGGCGACAGGCCGTAGTCCTTGTTGCGGATGTGATCGTAGAAGGCCTTCGGGCGTTCTTCGTCGATCAGCCCCGACAATTCTTCCAGGCCCATCGGCTCGCCGAGCTTGGCCTGGCTGCTGGCGTAATCCACCAGGGTCTTGGTCTTCTCGCGGGCGTCGTCTTCCGGCAGGTCTTCGCTTTCAACGAAATCACTGAAAGCTTTGAGCAGGGTGCGGGTTTCGCCGGGACCGTCGACGCCTTCCTGGCAGCCGATGAAGTCGCGGAAATACTCCGAAACCTTTTTCCCGTTCTTGCCTTTGATGAACGAAATGTACTGCTTGGATTGTTTGTTGTTCTGCCACTCGGAAACGTTGATCCGCGCCGCCAGGTGCAATTGGCCAAGGTCCAGGTGACGGGACGGGGTCACGTCCAGCTCATCGGTCACGGCCACGCCTTCGCTGTGGTGCAGCAGGGCGATGGCGAGGTAGTCGGTCATGCCCTGCTGATAGTGCGCGAACAGCACGTGGCCACCGACCGACAGGTTCGACTCTTCCATCAGTTTTTGCAGATGCTCGACTGCCACGCGGCTGAACGCAGTGAAATCCTGGCCGCCCTCGAGGTACTCCTTCAGCCAGCCGCTGAACGGGAATGCGCCGGATTCCGGATGGAACAGGCCCCAGGCTTTACCCTGTTTGGCGTTATAGCTTTCGTTGAGGTCGGCGAGCATGTTCTCGATGGCCGCGGACTCAGCCAGTTCAGAGTCACGGGCGTGGAGAACTGCAGGTGTGCCGTCGGGTTTTTTGTCGATCAGGTGGACGATGCAATGACGGATCGGCATGGGCTTCTCGGCTGAATGAAGAGAGGAGGGCGTGCTCCCCCGAAAAAGCGCTCAGTGTACCGCAACCACTGGTTTTGGCGCGGTGCGAAGGGCAATTGGCAGGCGACCGACGGCGCTTATGCGTTTTTTTCCTGTTTTAGCGCAATAAAGCTGACCAAATGGGTAGCTAGAGGCGGATATTTCCCCGTCTGTGTGCTAGCTTTGCCCGGTCTTGCGCGAAGTCACTGCGTTAAGCGTGCAGTCAGCATTTGTCAGGTCGAACCAAACCCTGATTTCGGTATCTATAACCCCGATCCCGAGGTTATTTGGCCGAGGGTGCCGGATCCATAAGATCGGGCTCGATAGCTGACATTGCACTCTGCAATCCATATGAATTTGATAGGGAAGGAACACTAAATGGCTCTTACTAAAGACCAACTGATCGCCGACATCGCTGAAGCTATCGACGCGCCGAAAACCACCGCGCGTAACGCTCTGGACCAACTGGGCCAAATCGTTGCCGATCAGCTGGAAAACGGCGGCGAAATCACTCTGCCAGGTATCGGCAAACTGAAAGTGACTGAGCGCCCTGCCCGTACTGGCCGCAACCCTTCGACTGGTGCTGCCATCGAAATCGCTGCCAAGAAAGTGATCAAGCTGGTTGTGGCCAAAGGCCTGACCGACGCTGTTAACAAGTAAAAACTTGTTAAAAAAAACCGTGCGCCGGAGTGATCCGGGCACGGTTTTTTTGTGGGCGCCGGAAACAATTTCGCAAGGTAAATTGGCGCGATAATCCCGTTGTTTGAAAACGTTTGTAACCTGCGCACCGATAGTGAAAGCGCAGTTGCGTCGAATAGCACTTTTCTCTCTATATAAAGCGAACGGTCCTACAGAACTGATAGTTGAGTGTGCGCCTTGGGTCGGTAGTATCAACAAGGCGTAGCGCATGGCTTTGCTTAGAAAGCCAAAACCAAATTTCAGTTGTTGGTTACAGGGACGTTCTTATGAAAGTTAAACAGTTGTTGATGTGCGTATCATTTTTGGTATCTGGCCAGGCTTTGGCGAATGTGACCGAATACTGCCCGGGCCCTACTGACATCAAGGAGATGGCAGCCGGTGTCTATAAAGCCCCGACAGCAGGTGGCGACGGCGAATGGTACGGTGTTACGCAAACCGGGCGTGGGCCGGTAGCCGATTTTGAAATGGCGATATTCGTACCCCGCGTCGCAGCCGGGGGCGCCACCGTTGCCGGTGAAATCCTGCGTTGTGGTTACAAACTGCAACATGGGGGCGAGCTGGATATGAGATTCAAACGGGAGGGAACAATCGTAAGTATTGATACCGGTGGGCCATGGGAGGAGTGGTATGGCCAGTATTACTGCGATAGCAAAGAGGCGCGAGCCTGTGCATTCAAAGAGAATGTTCGTACAAAGTTTTAAAATGAAGATATCCAGATTTTCTGATAACGATATTGCAGAAAAGTTGTAAGGCAGTTAATGGTTAAAGATCTGAGCGTCACTGTTAAGCGGTGAGGTTTGTAAAAAGCCGTGTCCAGGACCCATCCGGGCACGGCTTTTTGTGCGCTTGGCCTTTTACTCAGCTGTAGCTTTCGACCATCGTGCCTGACGCCAGGCCTGTTGCTGCGCTTCGGTCTGAAAGGTCCAGGCGACGAAGCGGCTCTGTTTTTGGCCCTGTCCCATTTCCACCACCCGACTTTCCAGCGCGCCGGCCTTTTTCAAGGCGGTCTGGATCTGCGGCAGGTTCGACGCCTTCGACACCAGTGTGCTGAACCACAGCACTTGTTGCGCCACTTGTACGCTCTCGCTGACCAATTGCGTGACGAAACGCACCTCCCCACCCTCACACCACAATTCCGCCGCTTGCCCGCCGAAGTTCAGCACCGGTAGCTTGCGTTTCGGATCGGCTTTGCCCAAGGCTCGCCATTTTCGCGTGCTGCCCCGTGTGGCCTCGTCCAGCGAAGCGTGGAATGGCGGGTTGCACATCGTCAGGTCGAACCGCTCTGCGCTCTCCAGCAAGCCTGTGAGGATCTGCTTGGGGTTGCTCTGCTGGCGTACCTGGATCGCTTTGTTCAGGCCATTGGATTGAATGATGGCTTTCGCCGCAGCGATGGCGGTCGCGTCGATATCGGAACCAAGGAACTGCCACCGATAGTCGCTGTAACCGATCAGCGGATACACGCAGTTGGCGCCCATGCCGATGTCCAGCACCTTCACGGCGGCACCCCGGGGGATCACGCCTTCGTTGCCGCTGGCCAGCAGGTCGGCGAGGAAGTGCACATAGTCGGCACGGCCTGGTACTGGCGGGCACAGGTAGTCGGCCGGAATGTCCCAGTGGGCAATGCCGTAGAACGACTTGAGCAGGGCCCGGTTGAACACGCGCACGGCTTCCGGGCTGGCAAAATCGATACTTTCCTTGCCGTATGGATTGATGATCACGAACTTCTTCAGTTCCGGAGCGCTTTTGATCAGCGCCGGAAAGTCGTAGCGACCCTGGTGGCGATTGCGCGGGTGCAGGCTGGCCTTTTCCTTCGGGGCGACGGCCGTGGCCGGGGTCTTCGGGGCAGGCTTCTTGCGCGCAGGCTTGGGGGGGCGGGGGGCGGTCATGGGTGTGGTCGATTCGGGCATGGCTGAAAGTGGTGGGCATTGTCCCACATCTGAGAGCCACACTAATCAAATGTGGGAGCGGGCTTGCTCGCGAAAGCGGACTTTCAGTCAATATCTATATCGAATGTTATGGCCTCTTCGCGAGCAAGCCCGCTCCCACAGGGGGATCTTCATTGGATATAAGAAGGTGACAGGCAAAAAAAGGGAGGCCACTTGGGCCTCCCTTCTTCATTGCGATTTGCCGTTACAGGCTGGCAATCCGCGCATGCTGCTCGGCCAGCTTGCCCAGGGCCTGTTCGGCCTCGGCCAGCTTGGCGCGTTCTTTCTCGATGACTTCGGCAGGCGCCTTGTCAACGAAACCGGCGTTGGACAGCTTGCCGCCGACACGTTGCACTTCACCTTGCAGACGCTGGATTTCCTTGTCCAGACGCGCCAGTTCCGCACCTTTGTCGATCAAGCCGGCCATCGGCACCAGTACTTCCATCTCGCCGACCAGTGCGGTGGCGGACAGCGGTGCTTCTTCGCCGGCAGCCAATACGGTGATCGATTCAAGGCGCGCCAGTTTCTTCAGCAGGGCTTCGTTCTCGGTCAGGCGACGCTGATCCTCGACGCTGACGTTCTTCAGGAACAATGGCAGCGGTTTGCCCGGGCCGATGTTCATTTCGCCACGAATGTTCCGGGTGCCGAGCATCAGGCCCTTGAGCCATTCGATGTCGTCTTCGGCCGCCGGATCGATGCGGGTTTCGTTGGCCACTGGCCAAGGTTGCAGCATGATCGTCTTGCCTTCGATACCGGCCAGCGGCGCGATGCGCTGCCAGATTTCTTCGGTGATGAACGGCATGAACGGATGCGCCAGGCGCAGGGCGACTTCCAATACACGAACCAGAGTGCGGCGGGTGCCGCGCTGGCGTTCGACCGGAGCGTTCTCGTCCCACAACACAGGCTTGGACAGTTCCAGGTACCAGTCGCAATACTGGTTCCAGATGAACTCGTACAAGGCTTGCGCAGCCAGGTCGAAACGGAACTGGTCGAGCTGGCGGGTCACTTCGGCTTCGGTGCGTTGCAGCTGCGAAATGATCCAGCGATCGGCCAGGGACAGTTCATAGGCTTCGCCGTTCTGGCCACAGTCTTCGCCCTTGTCCAGCACGTAGCGGGCGGCGTTCCAGATCTTGTTGCAGAAGTTGCGATAGCCTTCGACGCGGCCCATGTCGAACTTGATGTCACGACCGGTGGACGCCAGCGAGCAGAAGGTGAAGCGCAGGGCATCGGTGCCGTAGCTGGCGATGCCTTCGGCGAACTCGTCGCGGGTCTGCTTCTCGATCTTCTTCGCCAGTTTCGGCTGCATCATGCCGGAGGTACGTTTCTGCACCAGGGCTTCGAGTTCGATGCCGTCGATGATGTCCAGCGGGTCCAGGACGTTGCCCTTGGACTTGGACATTTTCTGGCCAAGGCCGTCACGCACCAGGCCGTGAACGTACACAGTCTTGAACGGAACCTGTGGCGTGCCGTCTTCGTTTTTCACCAAATGCATGGTGAGCATGATCATCCGGGCAACCCAGAAGAAAATGATGTCGAAGCCAGTCACCAGCACGTCGGTGGAGTGAAATTTCTTCAGGAACTCGGTTTTTTCCGGCCAGCCGAGGGTGGAGAACGTCCACAGGCCCGAGCTGAACCAGGTGTCGAGAACGTCATTGTCCTGTTGCAATGCAACGTCCGGGCCGAGGTTGTGCTTGGCGCGTACTTCGGCTTCGTCGCGACCGACGTAGACCTTGCCCGACTCGTCGTACCAGGCCGGAATCCGGTGGCCCCACCACAGCTGACGACTGATGCACCAGTCCTGTATGTCACGCATCCACGAGAAGTACATGTTTTCGTATTGTTTCGGCACAAACTGGATGCGACCGTCTTCAACGGCGGCAATCGCAGGTTCGGCCAAAGGCTTGGTGGATACGTACCACTGGTCGGTCAGCCATGGCTCGATGACGGTGCCGGAGCGATCGCCTTTCGGCACTTTCAGGGCGTGGTCGTCAACGCTGACCAGCAGGCCGGCAGCGTCGAACGCGGCCACGATCTGCTTGCGTGCTTCGAAGCGGTCGAGACCGGCGTATTCGGCCGGGATCTTGCCGTCGATGGATTCGTTCAGCGTGCCGTCGAGGTTGAACACCTGGCAGGCTGGCAGAACGGCGGCGTTCTTGTCGAAGATGTTCAGCAGCGGCAGGTTGTGACGCTTGCCGACTTCGTAGTCGTTGAAGTCGTGGGCCGGGGTGATTTTCACGCAGCCGGTGCCGAATTCAGGGTCGCAGTAATCGTCGGCGATGATCGGGATGCGGCGGCCAACCAGTGGCAGCTCGACAAATTTGCCGATCAGGGCTTTGTAGCGTTCATCGTTCGGGTTAACCGCGACGGCGGAGTCGCCGAGCATGGTTTCCGGGCGAGTGGTCGCGACGATCAGGAAATCGTTGCCTTCAGCGGTCTTGGCGCCGTCGGCCAGCGGGTATTTCAGGTTCCACAGGAAACCTTTCTCGTCGTGGTTCTCCACTTCGAGGTCGGAAATCGCCGTGTGCAGCTTGGTGTCCCAGTTGACCAGGCGCTTGCCGCGATAGATCAGGCCGTCTTCATGCAGGCGTACGAAAGCTTCTTTAACGGCTTCCGAGAGGCCGTCGTCCATGGTGAAGCGCTCGCGGCTCCAATCTACGGACGAGCCGAGGCGGCGGATCTGACGGCTGATGTTGCCACCGGACTCATCTTTCCATTCCCAGACTTTCTCGAGGAATTTCTCGCGACCCAGATCGTGACGGTTCTGGCCTTTGGCTTCGAGCTGACGCTCCACCAGCATCTGCGTAGCGATACCGGCGTGGTCGGTACCCGGCTGCCACAGGGTGTTGCGACCCTGCATGCGGCGGAAGCGGATCAGGGCGTCCATGATCGCGTTGTTGAAGCCGTGACCCATGTGCAGGCTGCCGGTGACGTTCGGCGGCGGGATCATGATGGTGTAGGACTCGCCCGCGCCTTGCGGGGCGAAGTAATTCTCTGACTCCCAGGTGTTGTACCAGGAAGTTTCAATGGCGTGCGGCTGGTAGGTCTTATCCATGCGCGGCGGGACCCTATTGGCATTTATTCAGGAAAAGCCGGGAAGTATAGCGGGGATGAGCCGATGCGCGTAGAGCGAGGTGACAATGGGCGGGGGAAAAGTTGTGGTTTTTCAGGGGGTGTTTTGTCTGCAATGACGCCATCGCGGGCAAGCCACGCTCCCACAGTGTCGGTGTCGATCACAAAAAGGTAGTACGACACTAACCCTGTGGGAGCGTGGCTTGCCCGCGATGGCGGTCTATCAGTCGATGCGATTCAAATCGTTATGACGTGTTTCCTTCAGGCACAGCACCGCAATCAAACTCAGCACCGCCGCCCCGGACACATAGCCGCCGACGTAACTCAAACCACCCATCGCCACCAGTTTCTGGGCGAAGAATGGTGCAGCCGAGGCCCCGACAATCCCGCCCAGGTTGTAGGCGGCAGAGGCGCCGGTGTAGCGCACGTGGGTGGGGAACAGCTCCGGCAGCAGCGCACCCATCGGCGCAAATGTCACGCCCATCAGGAACAGCTCGATGCACAGGAACAGTGCCACGCCCCAGGTCGAGCCCTGGGTCAGCAGCGGCTCCATGAGGAAACCGGACAGGATCGCCAGCACGCCGCCGATGATCAGCACCGGTTTGCGCCCGTAACGGTCGCTGGCCCAGGCTGACAGCGGGGTGGCGGCCGCCATGAACAGCACGGCGAAGCACAGCAGGCCAAGGAAGGTTTCACGGCTGTAGCCGAGCGTTGCAACGCCATAACTCAGGGAAAACACGGTGGAGATGTAAAACAGCGCGTAGCACACCACCATCGCGCCGGCGCCCAGCAATACCGGCATCCAGTATTGGCCGAACAGCTCGAACAGCGGGATCTTCACTCGTTCCTGGCGCGCGATAGCGTTGGCGAACACCGGGGTCTCATGCAGCTTGAGGCGTACATACAGGCCAACCATTACCAGCGCGGCGCTGAGCAGGAACGGGATGCGCCAGCCCCAGGAGCGGAACTGTTCATCGTCCAGCACCACGGCCAGTGTCAGGAACAGGCCGTTGGCCGCGAGAAAACCGATGGATGGGCCGAGTTGCGGGAACATGCCGAACCACGCGCGCTTGCCTTTGGGCGCGTTCTCCGTGGCCAGCAGCGCTGCGCCACCCCATTCACCACCCAGCCCCAGTCCCTGGCCGAAGCGCAGGACGCACAACAGGATCGGTGCCCAGGCGCCAATGCTGTCGTAACCCGGGAGCACGCCGATCAGCGTGGTGCACACGCCCATCAGCAGCAGGGAGGCGACCAACGTCGATTTACGGCCGATACGGTCGCCGAAGTGGCCGAACAACGCCGAACCCAGCGGGCGGGCGAGGAAGGCGATACCGAACGTGAGAAACGCCGAAAGCATCTGGGCGGTGCCGGACGTCTGTGGAAAGAACACTGGGCCGATCACCAGCGCGGCGGCAGTGGCATAGACATAGAAATCGTAGAACTCGATGGCGGTACCAATGAAACTCGCGGTAGCCACGCGGGTGGCGGAGTTCGTCGGTTGCGCAGGTGCGGAGTCGTTGTAAGTCGTGCTGGTCGTCATGCAGTGATCCCTGACAGTTTTGTGCTCCAGTGGAGCGAATTATTATGGTCGAGAACCCAGGGATGTGGGTGAGGGCGCGGTCGCTGTTTCAGGTAGGAACAGGCGTCGGTTTTTTGCAGTTCTTGTCGATGGTCGGGCCGGAAGCTGCTAGGTGCGGGGTAAGCACGGGGCCGGCGAGGCTTGGGTAAGCGATTCGATTATAGGAAGGTGGCTAACGATCGAACAAGGGGTATGGCGAGGACATTGTGGCGAGGGGGCTTGCCCCCGTTGCGCTGCGAAGCAGTGCCAGAATAAGTCAGCCCCCAAGCCGGTGTGCCGGTTGATTTACGACTGCTTCGCAGCCGAACGGGGGCAAGCCCCCTCGCCACAGGGGATTGTGTCAGGCGTTAGATAGCGACAGGCATCGAACTGGTCTGCCAGATCAGCACCCGCGTGACACGGTTGTCTTCGGTCTCGAGAATTTCCAGGCGATACCGGCCAATCTTCAGGCACACCGCGCTTTCGGGAATGGTTTCCAGGGCCTCGGTGACCAAACCGTTCAGGGTTTTCGGGCCATCGCTGGGCAGGTGCCAGCCGAGGCTCTTGTTCAGTTCGCGGATGGATGCGGCACCGTCGATCACCAGGCGCCCGTCGGCTTGCGGATGAATGTGCGGGTTGTCCTGGCTGTGCTGGCTTTCGAACTCGCCGACGATTTCTTCGAGAATGTCCTCCAGGGTGACGATGCCCAGCACTTCGCCGTATTCATCGACCACCATGCCCAGGCGTCGCTGCTGCTTGTGGAAGTTGAGCAATTGCAGCTGCAGCGGAGTGCTTTCCGGCACGAAGTACGGCTCGTGACTGGCTGCCAGCAACGCTTCCCTGGTCAGGCTCGCATCGGGCAGCAAGTGCAGGATGTGCCGGGTGTTGAGGACGGCTTCGACCTGGTTGATATCACTGTGGAATACCGGCAGGCGCGTGCGCTTGTTGTGGCGCAATTGTTCGATGATTTCGTCGATGGGGTCATCGAGGTTGATGCCGTCCACGTCGCTGCGCGGCACCAGGATGTCATTGACCGTGATGTTGTCCAGCGCGTGGATGCCTGGCAGCGGGTGAGGGCGACTTACGGTTTCCGGCGTGTCCTGCCGCTCCGGCGGTGTTTCGTCCTCACTTCGTTGCACCACTTTGGCTTTACGGGCGAACGGTCGCGTCAGCAATTGACTGATGCTGTTGAGCAGCCATGCCGCGGGATAGATGAATTTCAGTGGTATGCGCAACAGATTGTTGCCCTGGGCCAGGATCGCATCCGGATAGCGGGTGGCCAGCGCCCGTGGCAAATAATCGGAAAACACCAGCAGAATCGCGCCCGTCCCAAGGCAAGCGACCCACGGGCCATTCTCGGCCCAGGTGAAAATGGCCAGCAAGGTGCTGATGACCACCGCGAGTGCACGGCAGAGGGTGTTGCAAAAAATCAGGCTGGCCAGGGGGAAGCTGAGTTTCGCCACCGGTTTGTCACTGGAGCGCGTCGCGGTGCGCTGGGCCAATAAATGTTGGTGCGCCGCTTCGATGGCGGTAAACAGCCCCGACCATAAAATCAACAGGGTCACTACCGCGAGCATCGGCCCTATGGGCAAGTCGTCCATTAATGCCGCCCGTCAGATATGCAGGATGTATTCACGAACCAGTTTGCTGCCGAAATACGCCAGCATCAGCAGGCAAAAGCCGGCCAGGGTCCAGCGAATGGCTTTGTGCCCGCGCCAGCCGAGGCGATTGCGCCCCCACAGCAGCACGCTGAAAACGAGCCAGGCCAGGCAGGCCAGCAGGGTTTTGTGCACCAGATGCTGGGCGAACAGGTTTTCGACGAACAGCCAGCCGGAAATCAGTGACAGCGACAACAGCGTCCAGCCGGCCCAGAGGAAACCGAACAGCAGGCTTTCCATGGTTTGCAGCGGCGGGAAGTTCTTGATCAGGCCGGAGGGGTGCTTGTGCTTGAGCTGGTGGTCTTGAACCAGTAACAGCAAAGCCTGGAACACCGCGATGGTGAACATGCCGTAGGCCAGAATCGAGAGCAGGATGTGGGCGAGGATGCCCGGCTCCTCATCGATGACCTGCACCGTACCGGCCGGCGTGAAATGCGCCAGCAGCACAGTCAGGGCGCCAAGCGGGAACAGCAGGACCAGCAGGTTCTCCACCGGAATCCGCGAGCAGGCCAGCAGGGTCAATGCAATGACCGCCACGGCAATCAGGCTGGCGGCATTGAAGAAATCCAGGCCCAGGCCGATCGGGGTCAGCAGATGGCTGAGCAGGCTGGCGCTGTGGGTCACTACGGCGAGCACGCCAAGCATGACCAGCAGGCGTTTGTTGGCCTTGGCACCGGAAGCCAGGCGAGTGCCCTGATAAATGGTCGCAGCGGCATACAAGCAGGCGGCGGCGAGGGTAGTAAGCAAACTGGGTGACAAGGGGAGCATAAATCCTGTTAGGCAAGCCCGAAAGTCGCTGAGTTTGGCATAGAACCCCCGCCACACGAAAGACCGCGCAACCTGACGGCGAGGTGTCCGCCGGCCACAGTCTTCGCTATAATCCGCGACCTGCCCACGCCGCAGGCTCGCCGAGCACACGTTTAGTCCGGTCCGGGCCGCCATTATCCCGGTCTACACAGGGCCTGAAAGGATCGCGCAATGTTTGAAAACTTAACCGACCGTCTCTCGCAGACGCTGCGCCATGTCACCGGCAAGGCCAAGCTGACTGAAGACAACATCAAAGACACCCTGCGCGAAGTGCGCATGGCGTTGCTCGAAGCCGACGTCGCCCTGCCGGTGGTCAAGGACTTCGTCAACTCGGTCAAGGAACGTGCCGTCGGTACCGAGGTATCGCGCAGCCTGACGCCGGGCCAGGCCTTCGTGAAGATCGTCCAGGCCGAGCTCGAAAGCCTGATGGGCGCGGCCAACGAAGATTTGAACCTGAGCGCAGTGCCGCCAGCGGTCATCCTGATGGCCGGTTTGCAGGGCGCTGGTAAAACCACCACCGCCGGCAAGCTCGCGCGCTTCCTTAAAGAGCGCAAGAAGAAATCGGTCATGGTTGTGTCCGCCGACGTTTATCGTCCCGCGGCGATCAAGCAGCTGGAAATGCTCGCCGGTGAAGTCGGCGTTACCTTCTTCCCGTCCGACCTGAGCCAGAAGCCGGTCGAGATCGCGCAAGCGGCTATTAAGGAAGCGAAACTCAAATTCATCGACGTGGTCATCGTCGATACCGCCGGTCGCCTGCACATCGATGAAGAGATGATGGGCGAGATCAAGGCGCTGCATGCCGCGATCAACCCGGTCGAAACCCTGTTCGTGGTCGACGCCATGACCGGCCAGGACGCCGCCAACACGGCCAAGGCCTTCGGCGATGCATTGCCGCTGACCGGTGTGATCCTGACCAAGGTCGACGGCGACGCCCGTGGCGGTGCCGCCCTGTCGGTGCGTGCCATCACCGGCAAGCCGATCAAGTTCATCGGTATGGGCGAGAAGAGCGACGCGCTCGATCCGTTCCACCCTGAGCGTATCGCCTCGCGCATCCTCGGCATGGGCGACGTACTCAGCCTGATCGAGCAGGCGGAAGCGACCCTCGACAAGGACAAGGCCGACAAGCTGGCCAAGAAGCTGAAGAAGGGCAAGGGCTTCGACCTCGAAGACTTCCGTGATCAGCTGCAACAAATGAAGAACATGGGCGGCCTCGGCGGACTCATGGACAAGCTGCCGAACATGGGTGGCGTGAATCTGGCGCAGATGGGCAACGCCCAGGGTGCGGCAGAAAAGCAATTCAAGCAGATGGAAGCCATCATCAACTCCATGACCCCGGCCGAGCGCCGCGACCCCGAGATGATCAGCGGTTCGCGCAAACGTCGGATTGCCATGGGTTCCGGCACCCAGGTGCAGGACATCGGTCGCTTGATCAAGCAGCACAAGCAGATGCAGAAGATGATGAAGAAGTTCTCCGCGAAAGGCGGGATGGCCAAGATGATGCGCGGCATGGGTGGAATGCTACCCGGCGGCGGCATGCCAAAGATGTAAAGAATTCGCGCCGGTCGTCGCACCGGCGCTAACCCACACGGACGTGGGATACACAGCAAACCCGCACTTGGCGGGAGCTGATCGGCCGTTTTCAACGACGGCTCTATAGCAAATCTGCAAGGCGGCCGATAGACCGCCGGAAAAAGTCATTTGCAAAAGTCCGGATATTCCTTAGAATATGCGGCCTTTCGGGCACCCATGCCCGCTGTGCCTTTAGATTTGCAGCACCGACTACAGGAACGATGTTCACATGCTAACAATCCGTCTTGCCCTTGGCGGCTCCAAAAAGCGCCCGTTTTACCACTTGACCGTAACCGACAGCCGCAACCCGCGCGACGGTTCGCACAAGGAACAGGTTGGCTACTTCAACCCTGTTGCTCGTGGTCAGGAAGTTCGTCTGTCCGTGAACCAAGAGCGCGTAGCCTACTGGCTGAGCGTTGGTGCACAACCTTCTGAGCGCGTTGCTCAGTTGTTGAAGGAATCTGCTAAGGCTGCGGCCTGAGCAATATGAACGCGACGCCAGCCATTGCTGATGATTTGATCGTTATCGGCAAGATTTACTCAGTTCACGGCGTTCGCGGCGAAGTGAAGGTGTACTCCTTTACTGATCCGATTAAGAACCTGCTGGAATACAAAACCTGGACGCTCAAGCGTGAAGGCAATGTTAAGCAGGTAGAGCTGGTCAGCGGACGCGGGAACGACAAGTTCCTGGTCGCAAAGCTCAAGGGGCTCGATGATCGCGAAGAAGCTCGTCTTCTGGCCGGTTATGAGATCTGCGTGCCGCGTAACCTGTTTCCTGAACTGACCGACGGCGAGTACTACTGGTACCAGCTGGAAGGTCTCAAGGTCATCGACACCCTCGGACAACTGTTCGGGAAAATCGATCACCTGCTGGAGACTGGCTCGAATGATGTAATGGTGGTCAAGCCTTGCGCTGGCAGCCTGGATGATCGCGAACGCCTGTTGCCCTATACCGAGCAATGCGTGTTGGCCGTCGACCTGGCCGCGGGCGAGATGAAGGTGGATTGGGACGCGGATTTCTAAGCGTGGCTAACTTGCGCGTAGAAGTGATCAGTCTGTTTCCCGAGATGTTCTCCGCCATCAGCGAGTACGGCATCACCAGTCGTGCGGTGAAACAGGGGCTCTTGCAGCTCACCTGTTGGAATCCGCGAGACTACACGACGGATCGACATCACACTGTGGACGATCGCCCGTTTGGCGGTGGTCCGGGCATGGTGATGAAGATCAAGCCCCTGGAAGATGCTCTGGTTCAGGCCAAGGCAGCAGCCGGGGAGGCGGCGAAGGTAATTTACCTGTCGCCCCAAGGCCGTCAACTGACTCAGTCGGCGGTACGCGAGTTGGCGAATCTGGATGCATTGATCCTGATTGCCGGCCGCTATGAAGGCATTGACGAGCGTTTTATTGATGCTCATGTCGATGAAGAGTGGTCGATTGGCGACTATGTACTGTCTGGCGGCGAGCTGCCGGCGATGGTCCTGATCGATGCGGTTACACGACTGCTGCCTGGAGCTTTAGGGCATGCGGACTCCGCCGAGGAAGATTCCTTTACGGATGGTTTGCTGGATTGCCCGCACTACACCCGACCGGAGGTGTATGCGGATCAGCGTGTTCCCGACGTATTGCTAAGTGGCAATCACGCGCACATCCGGCGTTGGCGTTTACAGCAGTCCCTTGGTCGGACCTTTGAACGACGCGCCGATCTTCTGGAAAGCCGCTCGCTTTCTGGAGAAGAGAAGAAGCTGCTCGAGGAATACATCCGCGAGCGGGACGATAGTTAACAACGTATCGATGGTAGATCAGACGATTTACCTTAGGAGCACAGCATGACTAACAAAATCATCCTTGCACTCGAAGCAGAGCAGATGACCAAAGAGATCCCTACCTTTGCCCCGGGCGACACCATTGTCGTTCAGGTGAAAGTGAAGGAAGGCGACCGTTCGCGTCTGCAAGCGTTCGAAGGTGTTGTTATCGCCAAGCGTAACCGCGGCGTAAACAGTGCATTCACCGTTCGTAAGATCTCCAACGGTGTTGGCGTAGAGCGTACTTTCCAGACCTACTCCCCGCAAATCGACAGCATGGCTGTCAAGCGTCGCGGTGACGTACGTAAAGCCAAGCTGTACTACCTGCGTGACCTGTCGGGTAAAGCAGCTCGCATCAAGGAAAAACTGGCTTAAGTCCAGCTTCCGATGCAGAAAAAAGCAGCCTACGGGCTGCTTTTTTGTTGCCTGCGATTTGTCCGTTCCCTGTAATAGGAGCTGGCTTGCCAGCGAAGACGGCCGTCCAGTCGATGAATGTGTCGACTGAAACACCTCCTTCGCTGGCAAGCCAGCTCCTACAAGGCGAATCGATCTGTCAGGCGCCGCTGATCTCGGGCTGAATCAACGCCAGAAGCGTCCACCCGGCAGCAGGCTTCAACGTGCTCTCCGGCGTCACCACATGCACCCAGCCGCTGTCGTCGCGCACGAACAGCAAAGTCGCCCGCTCACCATGCAGCGCGCGGTAATCGTCCCAGCCGAAGCCATCCGTCAATGTCGTGCTGTATAGCTCCGAGCCCTGGCTCAACTGGCTGGCGAGCTTGGCGTAGGTCAGCGCTTCGCTGCCCAATTGATTGCCGCGATGTTCAAGGCTGGTGCGGTGTTTGTCGGTGCGGCGGCTTTCCTGGCCGCTGGCCAGGCCGAACATGCGCTGATGGCCCAGTTCATGACGAAAGCGCATCAGCGCCAGGGTGTTCATCTCGCCAGAAGGCGACAGCGCCAGCAAGTGCCCAAGGCCTACCAGGTCCAGATGTGCATCGGCATGTTGTGACGCCGGATTGCCAAAATAAGTCGGCAAGCCTTCCATCCGCGCTACGCGAATGTTTTCCCAGCTCGAATCCGTCAGCAGTACGCGACTGCCTAGTTGTTGCAGTGCCTTGCCCAGGGTGCGCGCAGGTCCGTTGGCACCGATGATCAGGAAACCACTCGGTGCCGGTTCCGCCACCTTCAGCAAGCGAGCCAGCGGTCGTGCCGTCGCGCTTTGCAACACCACCGTGCCGATGATCACCGCAAAGGTGAGCGGCACCAGCAGCAATGCCCCCTGATGGCCGGCCTCATGCAGGCGAATGGCGAAGATTGCCGACACCGCCGCTGCCACGATACCCCTTGGCGCAATCCACGCCAGCAGCGCTCGCTCACGCCAACCCAGGCTGGAGCCTGCCGTGCTTAGCAGCACATTCAAAGGACGGGCGATGAACTGAATGACCAGCAGCAAAATCAGCACCAGTGGCCCGAGGCCGATCATGGCATTCAAGTCCAGCCGTGCCGCCAGCAGAATGAACAGGCCGGAGATCAGCAGCACGCTGAGGTTCTCCTTGAAGTGCAGGATGTGCCGCACGTCGACGCCTTTCATGTTGGCCAGCCACATGCCCATCAAGGTCACGGCCAGCAACCCGGATTCGTTGGTGACTTCGTTGGAGCCAATGAAAATACCCAGGACTGCCGCGAGCGCTGCCAGGTTGTGCAGGTATTCCGGCAGCCACTGGCGGCGAATCAGTGTACCGAGCAACCAGCCGCCAGAAACACCGAACAGGCTGCCGCACAGAATCACGCCACCGAAGGTCAGCAGGCTTTCCTCGAGGCCGTTACCTTTGGAGCTGGCGATAATGAAGCTATAGACGACCACCGCCAGCAGGGCACCGATGGGGTCGATGGCAATGCCTTCCCAGCGCAGGATGTTGGCAATCGACGCTTTCGGGCGCACGACGCGCAGCATAGGCACGATCACGGTCGGCCCGGTCACCAGGGTCAGGCTGCCGAACAGGATGGCCAGCATCCAGTCGAAATCCAGCAGCCAGTGAGTGGCGACAGCAATGACCACCCAGGTGGAGAGGGCGCCAATGGTGACCAGACGATGGACGACGCTGCCGATTTCGCGCCATTCGGACAGATGCAGGGTCAGGCTGCCTTCGAACAGGATCAGCGCCACTGCCAGTGATACCAGCGGCATCAACAGTGGTCCGAACATCTCCTGCGGGTCGAGCAAGTGCAGCACGGGGCCGGCCAGGATGCCGGTCAACAGCAGAAAAAGAATCGCCGGCAATTTCAACCGCCAGGCCAGCCATTGGCAAAGCAGCGCCGCCGCGCCTATCCCGCCAAATGCCAATAAAATCTGCTGCTCGCTCATTGCTGCTCCCTGTTCCTTGAAATGGCGGCCTATGAAAGACTAGCGGCCGTTTCCATGTCCAATTTTAATTTCGTGCGCGGCCTCCAGGCTGCATGATTCGAGTACCCATGCCTGCCATCGATAACCCGCTGATAGACCAATTCCTCGATGCCCTGTGGCTGGAGAAAGGCCTTTCCGATAACACCCGCGATGCCTATCGCAGTGACCTGGCGCTGTTCAACGGCTGGCTGCAGGACAAGGGGCTGGAACTGGTCAATGCCGGTCGCGAGTTGATACTCGACCACCTGGCCTGGCGCCTGGAGCAGAACTACAAGCCACGCTCCACGGCGCGATTTCTCTCGGGTGTGCGTGGCTTCTATCGCTATCTGTTGCGGGAAAAGGTGATCTCGGTCGATCCGACATTGCGCGTTGATATGCCGCAACTCGGCAGGCCACTGCCAAAGTCCTTGTCCGAGGCGGATGTGGAAGCCTTGCTGAAGGCGCCCGACTTGAGCGAAGCCATCGGTCAGCGTGACCGGGCCATGCTTGAAGTGCTGTATGCCTGTGGCCTGCGGGTGACCGAGTTGATCAGCCTCACTCTGGAACAAGTCAATTTGCGTCAGGGCGTGTTGCGCGTGATGGGTAAAGGCAGCAAGGAGCGGCTGGTGCCGATGGGCGAGGAGGCAATTGTCTGGGTCGAACGCTACATGCGTGATGCCCGCGGCGAACTGCTTGGCGGGCGTCCCAGCGATGTGCTGTTCCCGAGCCAGCGTGGCGAGCAGATGACCCGCCAGACCTTCTGGCACCGCATCAAGCATCAGGCCAAGGTCGCCGGGATCGGCAAGTCGCTGTCGCCGCACACCCTGCGCCATGCCTTTGCCACGCATCTGCTCAACCACGGCGCAGACTTGCGGGTGGTGCAGATGCTGCTGGGGCACAGCGACTTGTCGACGACCCAGATCTACACTCACGTTGCCCGGGCACGCTTGCAGGATCTGCATGCCAAGCACCATCCCAGAGGCTAACGCAGCCCTTGAAATGGAATACAGACCTGTGGCGAGGGGGCTTGCCCCCGTTGGGGTGCGAAGCAGCCCTAAAACCCTTCACCCAGTTCATTCAGGCACCCTGCATACATCGGAATCACGGCTGCTGCGCAGCCGAACGGGGGCAAGCCCCCTCGCCACAGGGGCCTTATGTGATAGGCTTGGCCGGTTTGCACGATGGGCGGTTATGACCCGGTGTTTCGGCACGGGCGTTCTGATCGTCCCATATGTTCGCCTTCAGGAGTTCTCATGCGTCTGACCCAGATTTTCGCCGCCGCAGCCATTGCGTTGGTCAGCACCTTTGCCGTCGCCGATGACGCGGCCGACAAAGCCATTCGTAAAAGCCTGGAAAACCTCCAGCTCGAAGTGCCGGTAGAAAGCATCACCGCCAGCCCGTTGCCTGGCCTGTACGAAGTCAAACTCCAAGGCAGCCGTGTGCTGTACGCCAGTGCCGACGGCCAGTACGTGGTTCAGGGCTACCTGTTCGATCTCAAGGACGGCAAGCCGGTCAACCTGACCGAGAAGACCGAACGCCTGGGCATCTCCAAGCTGATCAATGATATTCCGGTTGCGGAAACCGTGGTGTACCCGGCTATTGGCGAAACCAAGTCGCACATCACCGTATTCACCGACACCACCTGCCCGTACTGCCATAAGCTGCACGCCGAAGTGCCCGAGCTGAACAAGCGCGGCATCGAAGTGCGTTACGTCGCGTTCCCGCGTCAGGGCCTGGGCTCGCCGGGCGACGAACAGTTGCAGGCAGTGTGGTGCTCGAAAGACAAGAAAGCGGCCATGGACAAAATGGTCGACGGCAAGGAAATCAAGGCCGCCAAGTGCGATAACCCGGTTTCCAAACAGTTCGCACTCGGCCAGTCGATTGGCGTGAACGGTACACCGGCCATCGTTTTGGCCGACGGTCAGGTCATTCCGGGCTACCAGCCTGCGCCACAAGTCGCCAAACTGGCGCTGGGCGCGAAGTAAATTCGCATCGTCACGGTCAGCCATTGACGATCATGGTCCGGTAGCGACATTCGCCGGGCCATCAATAGAGAACCGCGAGTCTGCGGTTGTTTTCACGGCCGGCCTCGAGTCGGCCGTTTTATGGGGAGTTCACAGTGAAACCGGTCAAAGTAGGCATCTGTGGGTTAGGAACCGTCGGTGGCGGTACCTTCAACGTACTTCAGCGCAACGCCGAGGAAATTGCTCGTCGTGCCGGGCGTGGGATCGAAGTGGCACAAATTGCCATGCGCACGCCAAAGCCTCAGTTCCAAACGACCGGTATTGCGATTACCAACGATGTCTTCGAAGTGGCCACGAACCCTGAGATCGACATCGTTATAGAGCTGATGGGCGGCTACACCGTTGCCCGCGAGCTGGTACTCAAGGCCATCGAGAATGGCAAGCATGTGGTCACCGCGAACAAGGCACTTATCGCCGTTCACGGTAATGAAATTTTCGCCAAGGCTCGCGAGAAGGGCGTGATCGTTGCGTTCGAAGCGGCGGTAGCCGGTGGCATTCCGGTGATCAAGGCGATCCGCGAAGGCCTGTCCGCCAACCGCATCAACTGGGTGGCCGGCATCATCAACGGCACCGGCAACTTCATCCTGACGGAAATGCGCGAGAAAGGTCGTACCTTCGAAGACGTATTGGCCGAAGCCCAGGCCCTGGGTTACGCCGAAGCCGATCCGACCTTCGACGTCGAAGGTATCGACGCCGCCCACAAGCTGACGATCCTGGCGTCCATCGCGTTCGGCATCCCGCTGCAATTCGACAAGGCTTACACCGAAGGCATCACCAAGCTGACCACCGCCGACGTGAACTACGCCGAAGCGCTGGGCTACCGCATCAAGCACCTGGGCGTGGCGCGTAGCACCGCGGCCGGTATCGAACTGCGCGTGCACCCGACGCTGATCCCGGCCGATCGCCTGATCGCCAATGTCAACGGCGTGATGAACGCGGTAATGGTCAATGGCGATGCTGCCGGTTCGACCCTGTTCTACGGTGCCGGTGCCGGCATGGAGCCGACCGCTTCGTCGGTGATCGCCGACCTGGTGGACGTGGTCCGCGCCATGACTTCCGACCCGGAAAACCGTGTACCGCACTTGGCGTTCCAGCCGGATTCGCTGTCGGCTCACCCAATCCTGCCGATCGAAGCCTGCGAAAGCGCCTACTACCTGCGTATTCAGGCCAAGGACCATCCGGGCGTATTGGCTCAGGTCGCGAGCATCCTCTCGGAGCGCGGCATCAACATCGAGTCGATCATGCAGAAGGAAGCCGAGGAGCACGACGGCCTGGTGCCGATGATCCTGCTGACCCACCGCGTGCTGGAACAGCACATCAACGACGCCATCGCTGCTCTGGAAGCTTTGGCGGGCGTGGTTGGTCCGGTCGTACGTATCCGTGTCGAGCACCTGAACTAAATAAAAACAGCGGCGAGCTGTAAGCCCCTGGCGACAAGTTGAAAGCAGTCCAGCTTTAACTTGTCGCTTATGGCTTGAAGCTCAAAGCTCAAACCGAAGGTTTGCCCCTATGCGCTACATCAGTACCCGCGGCCAGGCACCGGCCCTGAATTTCGAAGACGTCCTGCTGGCAGGTCTTGCCACCGACGGCGGTCTGTACGTCCCGGAAAACCTGCCACGTTTCACCCAGGAAGAAATCGCTTCCTGGGCCGGCCTGCCGTATCACGAACTGGCTTTCCGCGTCATGCGCCCGTTCGTCACCGGCAGCATTCCAGACGCTGATTTCAAGAAAATCCTCGAAGAAACCTACGGTGTGTTCGCCCACAGCGCCGTGGCACCGCTGCGTCAGTTGAACGGCAATGAATGGGTGCTGGAGCTGTTCCACGGTCCGACCCTGGCGTTCAAGGACTTCGCCCTGCAACTGCTCGGTCGCCTGCTCGACTACGTGCTGGAAAAGCGCGGCGAGCGTGTTGTCATCGTCGGCGCTACTTCCGGTGATACCGGTTCGGCCGCCATCGAGGGCTGCAAGCACTGCGAAAACGTCGACATTTTCATCCTGCACCCGCACAACCGGGTGTCCGAAGTGCAGCGTCGGCAGATGACCACCATTTTCGGTGAGAACATTCACAACATTGCCATCGAAGGCAACTTCGATGACTGCCAGGAAATGGTCAAGGCGAGCTTCGCCGACCAGGGTTTCCTCAAGGGCACTCGCCTGGTGGCTGTGAACTCGATCAACTGGGCGCGGATCATGGCCCAGATCGTCTACTACTTCCACGCAGCCCTGCAGTTGGGCGGCCCGGCGCGTTCGGTGGCGTTCTCGGTACCGACCGGCAACTTCGGCGACATTTTCGCCGGTTACCTGGCGCGCAACATGGGCCTGCCGATCAATCAGTTGATCGTCGCCACCAACCGCAACGACATCCTGCACCGCTTCATGAGCGGCAACCAGTACGTCAAGGAAACCCTGCACGCCACTCTGTCGCCGTCCATGGACATCATGGTGTCATCGAACTTCGAACGCTTGCTGTTCGACCTGCATGGTCGCAACGGCGCGGCAATCGCCGGGTTGATGGATTCGTTCAAGCAGGGCGGTGGTTTCAGCGTCGAGCAAGAGCGCTGGACCGAAGCCCGCAAGTTGTTCGACTCGCTGGCCGTGGATGACGCGCAAACCTGCGAAACCATCGCCGAAGTCTACGAGCAGACTGGCGAAGTGTTGGACCCGCACACTGCCATCGGCGTGAAAGCCGCGCGGGAATGCCGCCGTAGCCTGGACATTCCAATGGTGATCCTGGGCACTGCCCACCCGGTCAAATTCCCGGACGCCGTGGAAAAAGCCGGTGTAGGAAAAGCGCTCGAACTGCCTGTACATCTTTCTGATTTGTTTGAGCGAGACGAACGTTGCACCGTATTGCCAAATGACTTGAAGGCCGTGCAGGCCTTTGTCAGCCAGCATGGCAACCGTGGCAAGCCGCTGTAACCGGTCAGCGCTGTAACATTTTGAAGCCCGTCTCCTGACGGGCTTTTTCATTTCTGCATGCACACTTGTCATGTTATCGCCGCGAAAGGACAGGCGTATGGATCACCAAGGACATGGGAATGCTGTTTACAAGTGTGTTCAAGTCAGTCACGCGCTGGCTGTTTTTGCTCGGCATCCTGGGTGTTGCCCAATGGGGAGCGGCAAGCCCGGCAACGATCCAGGAGCGTGGGAAGTCTGTCGCACGTTCAGTGGTCGTGCTGGATGACCAGGAGTTGCAGTGGATAGCCAACCATCCACGGGTCGTGGTCACGGCACTGGAATACCCGTTGTACCAGTTCAAGGATGAGTATGGTCAATGGACGGGTCTGAACAATGACCTGCTCAAACGCATCAGTGACATGACGGGGTTGCAGTTCGTTTACCAAGAGTCTTTTTCCACCGATCAGATGCTGGCCCATCTGGAAAGCGGCGCTGCGGATTTGAGTACGACCCTGGCGATGAATGACGAACGCAAGGCGTTTCTCGATTTCAGCCATGCGTTCGGCGGTGCAGGATGGGTCTTTGTCGGGCAGCCCGGAACACCACCGGTGCAGTCGCTGGAGGATCTGGCGAAGCGGGTGGTGGTGCTGCCGACCCGGCATGCACTGGAAGCGATGATCCGTCGCAATTATCCGTCCATCGAGTTGCGTTCGGTTAAAACCCACGCCGAAGCCCGCGCCTGGGTGGAAAGCGGCGAAGCCTACGCCACTATCGAAAGTGAAATCCGCGCCCAGCTTATTCCGTCGGACCGGCTACAGATCGGCGCCGTGGTGCCGGGCAAATGGGATGGGGATTATCTGGCGGTGCGCAAAGGCCAGCCGCAGTTGCTGAGTATCCTCAACAAGGCGCTTGAGGCGTTTACTGAACAGGAACTGCGCGATCTTCGCCGTAAGTGGTTCGGCGGCGCTATCACGCTACAGGCACCTGGCTTCTGGCAGCGATTTGACACGTGGATTTGCTGGGGCATGTTTGTGCTCAGCCTGTTCTGTCTGTTGTCCCTGCTCTGGAATCGGCGGTTGGCGGTGGTGGTCAGGCAGCGGCTCGATGCCCAAAGGAGCCTGCACGATCAGCTCGCATTCCAGCATGCCCTGATGGATGCCATGCCTGACCCGATGTTTGTCCGGGACCTGCACGGGCGTTTGATCATGTGCAACAAAAGTTATGAGGACGCCCTGGCGACACGTTTTGACCGGATGCAGGGGCGGCAGCTGATCGAAGTCGATGTCATGCCCAGACAAACCGCGGAACTGCTGCATGGCGAATTTCTGGCGCAGTTGAAAACGCGCCGGTCGCGCTTCTTCGAGCGTCAATTGTTGTTCAAGGAAGGCGTCAGGGATATCTACCAGTGGACGGTGCCGTTCTACACGGCGGATGGCCAGCTACGAGGATTGTTGGGGGGCTGGGCCGACATCGCCCGGCGTACCCGACAGACGTGATGGTTGCGTTTTTTCTCTGTCATGTTCGCCGTGCATGCTCTCTTGACTGGGCTGCAGGTTCGCCTGCGGTCAGTATCCAGAACTTTCTTCTCGGGCCAGCGGTCATTTGTTGTAGGCATGCCCCAGGCACGTTGTTTTCAGACTATTGAGTGGTGATCGGGATGGAAAGTATCAGTCTGTTGCTCGGTGAAGCGCTGAGCCCGTATCAGGTTACGTTGACCCCGTCAGGCATTCGTGGCGAATGCCGGGTGACCCTGAAGAATGCTATCGGTGCGACGGTGGTCGAGCGCGAGTTCAATCAGGCCCAGTTGAATGACAAGCGCCTGCTGACGGATGTGGTCGACGGTTTGCACCGCGACGTGCTGATCGCCGAAGGACGCCTTGAGCCTTGTGTCATCGCGGCATTGCGTAATGCGGCACAGGACAAGCTTCTGTCCAGCCGCAATTGAACGGTTTTTTGTGGGAACCTTCCCGCGCCCAGGTCGGTCAGACTTTGTAACAGCAGGATCAAGCATTGTGCTCCGGTGCTTGTAGCTTGCTGCTACTGGTCTCTAAGCAGGCCACGTTTAACCCCGAGTCGTCTCCCCACTTCTTGGGGTTTCTTTTTGCCCGGGATTTTTCATGGCTGCGCCAGATTGTCGAAAAACGCCTTGGTGTCTTTCAGGTAATCGCTGCGACTTTCGGGGTCCAGCCAGGCGGCGTAGGCCTCATCAAGGCGTTCGCGGGGAAGGGTGCGCAGCACCTGGTTGATTTCGACAATGGCCTGGCGGCCCTTTGGCGTGTCGGTGCAACCGATGTAACCGGACAGGTATTTGCCCGTGCCACTGATTGGATAGAACTGCAGTTCATCCTCGGCGATGCCTTGCAATGAAGCCTGGTAGCGAATTTCCGGGCGATAGCCCAACAGCAGGCGCAAGCGTCCCAGGCGCTGCATTTGCAGCAGGCTGCCCAAGGCGTCGTTGCCGTAATGAGGCGTCAGTGCATCGACTGGCGCTTGCTTGAGCAGCCCATCGAGGTATTCGCCGTAATTGCGCTCGGCAATAACGCCCAGTTTTTCGCGGCCGCTGGCGAGCAGCGCTGCCAGGTCCACTTCGCCATCCTTGATGAAGGGAGCCAGCACTTTCTGGTCAGCGCGCCGCACGGCCAGGCCATTGCTCATGGCGCGAAAGACCGGAATGGAAAAGGCGATCCATTGTTCCCGTTCCTTGCTCCAGTTCAGCGCAGCGTCGCAGACGAGAGACGGTTCGTGGAGCATTTGCAGCCCACGTGCGCGATTGACCCTCATCACGCTGTGCTGGTACTGCGGCATGCCGGCTATCAAGAGTGGAAGTAGTTGATCGATGACGCCCTGGCCTTTTTTCGGCCCGTCGAAGATCGTCAGCGGCGGCAGGTCGCGCTTGAGCCAGATCAGGTTTTCCTTGGGTTGCGCCAGGGCTGACGGGATCGGTTCGAGGAGCAAGAGTAAAATCGCCAGCATGCACGGCAGCCACCCGTCGCGCGACGGGTAGCGTCGAGGTGGGCGCCTCAGATCAGATGGCTCCGTCTTTGCGCAACTGTGCGATCCGCGACGCGTCATAGCCAAGTTCCTGGAGTACCTGTGCGTTGTGCTCACCCAGTTGAGGCCCGACCCATTCACATTCACCGGGTGTCTCAGAGAGTTTCGGCACAATGCCTGGCATCTTGAAGTCTTTGCCGTCCGGCAGCTTGGCTTGCAGGAACATTTCCCGCGCCAGGTACTGGGGGTCATTGAACATGTCTTCGGCGCTGAAGATCCGGCTGGCCGGCACGTCGGCCTGATTGAGTTGCGCCAGTACGGTGTCCAGCGGCAACGAGTTGACCCAGCGATCGATGACGCCATAAATTTCGTCGCGTCGGGCATCGCGGCCATCGTTGCTGGCAAGCTGCGGGTCGTTCGCCAGGTCTTCCCGGCCAATGATCAGCATGAAGCGTTTGAAAATCGCATCGCCATTGGCGCCGATCTGCACGTGTTTGCCGTCGGCACTGGTATGGATCGAGGACGGGGTGATGCCCGGCATGATGTTGCCCGTGCGTTCGCGGATGAAGCCGAACACGTCGAACTCGGGGACCATGCTTTCCATCATGGCGAAGATGGCTTCATACAGCGCCACGTCCACCACTTGCCCCTGGCCGCCGTTGACCTCGCGATGACGCAGGGCCATCAACGCGCCGATCACGCCCCAGAGCGCGGCAATCGAGTCGCCGATGGAAATGCCAGTGCGCACCGGTGGCCGATCCTCGAAACCGGTGATGTAGCGCAGGCCCCCCATGGACTCGCCAACCGCGCCAAAGCCGGGCTGATCTTTCATCGGGCCGGTCTGGCCGAATCCCGACAGCCGCACCATGACCAGTTTCGGGTTCAAGGCGTGCAGGACGTCCCAGCCCAGGCCGAGTTTTTCCAGGACACCGGGACGAAAGTTCTCGATCAGAATGTCTGCTTCGCTCAGCAGTTGTTTCAGAATCGCCTGGCCTTCGGGGTGCTTGAGATTGAGGGTCAGGGATTTTTTGTTGCGCGCCTGGACGAACCACCACAACGAAGTGCCTTCATACAGTTTGCGCCACTTGCGCAACGGATCGCCGCCGTCCGGGGACTCGACCTTGATCACGTCGGCGCCGAACTCGGCGCAAATGCGTGAAGCAAACGGGCCGGCAATCAAGGTACCCAATTCGATGACTTTCAGACCGGAAAGCGGTTTGGCGGTGAACGGCATGCGGGATCCTGTAGGACAAGGGTTGAGCGAATACAGCGTTTTAACATAGCCGACTGTCAGGCGCTTGAGGTTGATCACCTTCAATTCGTGGATTGCCCGTCGCATCGGTTAGACTTGCCGCCTTTCCTCGTATCAAGAAGCCCGTTCATGGCCCAGCCGTCCACGACCTACAAGTTTGAACTGAACCTCACCGACCTCGACCGCAGTGTCTATGAGAGCGTGAAGCAGACCATCGCCCGTCACCCTTCGGAAACCGAAGAGCGCATGACCGTGCGCCTGCTGGCCTACGCCCTCTGGTACAACGAGCAGCTGTCCTTTGGCCGTGGTCTGTCGGAAGTGGATGAACCGGCCTTGTGGGAAAAAAGCCTGGATGACCGCGTCCTGCACTGGATCGAAGTCGGCCAG
This sequence comes from Pseudomonas sp. P5_109, assembly GCF_034009455.1. Lineage (NCBI taxonomy): Bacteria > Pseudomonadati > Pseudomonadota > Gammaproteobacteria > Pseudomonadales > Pseudomonadaceae > Pseudomonas > Pseudomonas sp. P5_109. The sequence goes on along the minus strand of NZ_CP125380.1, from coordinate 5,743,168 downwards.
CCCGATGCCGAGCGCCTGACCTGGTGTTCGCGCCGTACCGAGCGCACCAGCCTTTTGGCCTACGGCAGCCTGCGCGTGTGGGAAGGCAAGGTGGTGCCGGCGGTGAAAAACCTGAAGAACGTCAACATCGCTGCCGTGCCTCAGGAAGTCCTGGAAACCCTGGCCAAAGACATGCCCCGCGTCATCAAGTGGGACGTGATGATCAGCGAAGGGACGATCTTCGTTACCGACGACCGTGGTCAGCACGAAGTCCAGTTGCAGTGGCTGGCCGGTGAACGCGGCTGATTTTTCGTCACTGCACTGCGTCACCCGGTTTTATCCTACGTATTGAAGAGAAGCTCCTGTCACCCCATGCGCATCGAACCTCGCTTGCTGCCCGACACCCTGCCATTCCTCGGTGATATTCCACCGCTGTTGACCCGCTTGTACGCAGCGCGGGGCGTGCAATCGGAGGCGGAACTGGACAAGAGCCTGGCGCGGTTGATTCCGTTCCAGCAACTCAAGGGCATCGATGCCGCCGTGGATCTGCTGCTGACGGCGCTCGAACAGCGCCAGCGCATTCTGATCGTCGGCGACTTCGATGCCGACGGCGCGACAGCCAGTACCGTGGGCACGCTGGGCCTGCGTTTGCTGGGGGCGGCGCATGTCGATTACCTGGTGCCGAACCGTTTCGATTACGGCTACGGCCTGACACCGGAGATCGTCGCGGTGGCGCTGGAGCGTCAGCCGCATTTGCTGATCACCGTCGACAATGGCATCTCCAGCGTCGAAGGCGTGGCAGCGGCGAAAAAGGCCGGGCTCAAGGTGCTGGTAACCGATCACCACTTGCCCGGTGACGAACTGCCCTTGGCTGATGCCATCGTCAACCCGAACCAGCCGGGTTGCGAATTTCCGAGCAAGGCGCTGGCCGGTGTCGGGGTGATTTTTTATGTGCTGATGGCCCTGCGTGCGCGGTTGCGCGAGCTCGGCTGGTACACCAGCAAGCCGCAGCCGAATATCGGCGAACTGCTCGATCTGGTGGCCCTGGGCAGCGTGGCCGACGTGGTGCCGCTGGATGCCAACAACCGGATCCTGGTGCATCAGGGCCTCGAGCGGATTCGCGCCGGGCGTGCACGGCCGGGGATCAAGGCGATCCTCGAAGTGGCCAAGCGTGACCATGCGCGCATCACTTCCACCGACCTGGGGTTCATTGTCGGCCCGCGACTGAACGCGGCAGGACGCCTGGATGACATGAGCCTGGGCATCGAATGCCTGCTGACCGAAGACGCAGGCCTGGCTCGTGAAATGGCTGCTCAATTGGACGGCATGAACCAGGATCGCAAGTCCATCGAGCAGGGCATGCAGCGTGAAGCGCTGGCGCAGCTCAAGGATTTGCCAGTGGAGTCGATGCCGTTCGGCTTGTGCCTGTTCGATCCCGAGTGGCACCAGGGTGTCATTGGTATCCTCGCGTCGCGGATGAAAGAGCGCTACTTCCGCCCGACCATCGCCTTTGCCGATGCAGGAGATGGCCTGCTCAAGGGCTCGGGGCGTTCGGTCCAGGGTTTTCACATCCGCGATGCCCTGAGCGTGGTGGCGGCGCAGCATCCGAATCTGATCACCAAGTACGGCGGCCACGCGATGGCGGCCGGGCTGACGTTGCCGGAAGCGAATTTCCCCTTGTTCGCCGAAGCCTTTGACGCTGAAGTGCGCCGGCAGCTGCGCGAAGAAGACCTGACGGGCCGCCTGTTGTCGGACGGCACCCTGGCTGTGGAAGAATTCCACCTGGAACTGGCCCGCGCCCTGCGGCATGCCGGCCCTTGGGGGCAGCATTTCCCGGAGCCGTTGTTTCATGGGGTGTTCCAGTTGGTCGAACAGCGGGTCGTGGGCGAACGGCACCTTAAAGTCGTGCTGAAAAGTGAATGTGGTTCGGTGAAGCTCGACGGCATCGCCTTCGGGATCGACCGCGACATCTGGCCGAATCCGACCATCAAGTGGGTGGAACTGGCCTACAAACTCGACCTCAACGAGTTTCGTGGCAACGAGACTGTGCAACTGATGATTGCCCACATCGAACCGCGATAAGTCGGATCACTGCCTTGCTTTTGTGGCGAGGGGGCTTGTCGGATCGCCGCACCGCCCCGTTGGGCTGCGAAGCGGCCCCAAATCTGCTATCGAATTCGGCAAGATAAACCGTGCCGAATCAATTTGCGGCTGCTGCGCAGCCGAACGGGGGCAAGCCCCCTCGCCACAGAACCTCGATTTACCTGCTATTGAGGTGTTTCAATTCTTGAACCCTCCCTGATCCCCCGATGTCGACTAGGCTCTAAGCACTGCTTGATTTTGGCCTTGTGACGTCTTGTCGAATTTTTTGCCCGCGGGGGCGGGTGCTGTACCTTTTTCCTGTCACTCGTCGACTATTCAAACAGAACCTGGAGCCTGCCCACTGATTCGAGAGGTGCCCCATGAGTCTGCTGCTTGAACCCTTTACCCTTCGCCAATTGACCCTGCCCAACCGCATCGCGGTATCACCGATGTGCCAGTATTCCAGTGCCGATGGCCTGGCCAATGACTGGCACCTGGTCCACCTCGGCAGCCGCGCTGTCGGCGGCGCCGGGCTGGTGTTTACCGAAGCCACGGCGGTCACCGCCGACGGGCGTATCACCGCTCAGGACCTTGGTCTGTGGAATGACGAGCAAATCGAACCTCTGCAACGCATCACCCGTTTCATCACCGCCCAGGGGGCCGTTGCTGGCATTCAACTGGCCCATGCCGGGCGCAAGGCCAGTACCTACCGGCCTTGGCTCGGCAAGCATGGCAGCGTCAAACCCGACGAGGGCGGCTGGTTGCCGGTCGGACCTTCGCCGATTGCGTTCGACCCGCAGCACACCCAACCCAGACAATTGGATGAAGGCGAGATCGCCAATGTGATCCTGGCCTTTGTCGATGCGGCAAAGCGCTCCCTGACGGCCGGTTTCAAGGTGGTCGAAGTGCACGCGGCCCATGGTTACCTGCTGCATCAGTTCCTGTCGCCGCTGAGCAATCAGCGGCGCGATCAATATGGCGGTTCGTTCGAAAATCGCATCCGGCTGGTGCTGCAGGTTACCGAAGCGGTGCGTGCGGTCTGGCCTGAGGAGTTGCCGGTGTTTGTCCGGGTCTCGGCCACCGACTGGGTGGAAGACGGCTGGAACCCCGATGAAACCGTGGAGCTGGCGCGTCGTCTGAAAAACCTGGGGGCGGACCTGATCGACGTTTCGTCGGGCGGGACGGCGGTGAATGCCGAGATTCCCACAGGCCCTGGCTATCAGACCCGCTTCGCCGAACGCGTGCGCAAGGAGTCGGGCATGGCCACCGGCACGGTGGGCATGATCACCGAGCCGGCCCAGGCCGAGCACATCTTGCGCACCTGTCAGGCGGACATCATCTTCCTGGCCCGTGAGTTGTTGCGTGATCCGTACTGGGCGTTGCATGCCGATGACGATCTGGGCGGACACAAGGCCGTGTGGCCGGCGCAGTACCAGCGGGCGACTCACCGCGAGCAGCCCATTCACGAGTCGGATTTGCGCGACTGAATTCCATCGATACGAAAAAGCCCCTGAATCGCGCGACTCAGGGGCTTTTGTTTATGCCAGCGACCGATCAGGCGGCTTCGATCTTGCTGCGGTTCTGTTCGACCTGGTTCAGGTAGTCCTTGAGCTTTTCCTGTTCGGCCACCGTTGTGAACAAGCCAAGCTTGCTGCGGCGCCAGAGGATGTCGTGGGCGCTGGTTGCCCATTCTTCGCTGCACAGATAGTCGACCTCACGGGTGTAGAGACCGCCGCCGATGTGCTCGCCCAGATCGCTGAGGTCTTGTACGCCTTCGAGCATGCGCCAGGTACGGCTGCCATAGCTGGTAGCCCAGCGGCGAGCGATCTCGCTTGGCACCCAGTCGAACTTGTCGCGGATACGCGAGCTCAAGGCTTGTGGAGTGGTCATGTCCTCACCGCCGGGCAAGGTGGCGTTGGCGGTCCAGCTCGGCTGGATGTGCTTGAAATACGGTGCCAGTTGCGCCAGCGCCGACTCAGCCAGTTTGCGATAGGTGGTGAGCTTGCCGCCGAATACCGAGAGCAACGGCGCTTCTTCGCCAGTGCCAGACAGTGCCAGGGTGTAGTCGCGGGTCACGGCCGACGGGTTGTCGGATTCGTCGTTGCACAGCGGGCGCACACCGGAATAGCTGTGCAGGATGTCGTCGCGGCTGATCTGCTTTTTGAAATGGGCATTGACCACGTTCAGCAGGTAATCGGTTTCGCCATCGGTAATTGCCACTTTCGCCGGATCGCCAGTGTACTCGCGGTCGGTGGTGCCGATCAGGGTGAAGCGGTTCAGGTACGGAATGGTGAACACGATGCGCTGATCTTCGTTTTGCAGGATGTGCGCGTGTTCACCTTCGTACAATTTTGGCACGATCAGGTGGCTGCCCTGGATCAGGCGGATGCCGTATGGCGATTCCATCTTCAGGTCATCACGAATGAACTTCGCAACCCATGGCCCGGCCGCGTTCACCAATGCCTTGGCGCGGATCGAAAACAGGCTGCCATCGGCGCGCTCCAGGTGCAGGTGCCACAGGCCCTTGGTGCGGCGCGCGCTGACACAGCGGGTCTGGGTGTGCACGTGGGCGCCTTTTTCCCGGGCGGCCATGGCGTTCAGCACCACCAGGCGCGCGTCGTCGACCCAGCAATCGGAGTATTCGAAGCCTTTGGTGATCTCACTTTTCAGTGCGCTGTCGGGGCCGAACTTCAGGCTTTTCGAACCTTGCAGTTGCTCGCGCTTGCCCAGGTTGTCATAGAGAAACAGACCGGCGCGAATCATCCACGCCGGACGCAGGTGCGGGCGGTGTGGCAACACGAAGCGCATTTGCTTGACGATGTGCGGAGCCTTGGCCAGTAGCACTTCGCGTTCAGCCAGGGCTTCTCGCACCAGGCGGAATTCGTAATGCTCGAGGTAACGCAGGCCGCCGTGGATCAGCTTGCTGCTGGCCGACGAGGTATGGCTGGCCAGGTCATCCTTTTCGCAAAGGAACACCGAGAGACCGCGACCGGCGGCATCCGCTGCGATCCCCACGCCATTGATCCCGCCACCGATGACGGCGATATCGTAGACCTCAGCGAGAGGGGGCGTAGGCAAGGTAGAAGTGGGCATCGGCACGGCCTCGGAATTCTTTGATGTTCTGTATTTGAATTCGAACATTAATGTTCATTTGCGAAAATACTAGCCCATAAAGACGCGCGCAGCCAGTCAGCTTCGATTGAAAATACTCATCGAAGGGCCGGTAAAGGAAAATTTACGAACATTGAAAGGTTGCAGGCTGCTTTTGTGGCGAGGGGGCTTGCCCCCGTTCGACGGCGAAGCTGTCGCAATTGCAGCTGACCGAGTGAATCTGAATGATCTCGGTTGAATGGTTTGGGGGCCGCTTCGCAGCCCAACGGGGTCAAGCCCCCCTCGCCACAGGGGAGCGGTGTGCTTAAACGACCTCCAGCCGAACCTTGTGCTGGTTCAACAGCTGCGCCAGCGCCGGGGACGGCTGCTGATCGGTGACCAGGCAATCGACCAGGCTGATCGGCCCCAGGCGAATCATGGCGTTGCGTCCGAACTTGCTGGAGTCGGCGGCGAGGATCACTTGTCGGGCATTGGCGATGATCGCCTGGGATACCCGCACTTCCTGATAATCGAAGTCCAGCAGGCTGCCATCCTCATCGATACCACTGATGCCGACCAGGGCGAAATCGACTTTGAACTGGTTGATGAAATCGACGCTCGCCTGGCCGACCACGCCACCGTCGCGGCGCACGTTGCCGCCGGTCAGCAGCACGTCGAAGTCGTCCTTGGCGCTGAGCATCGAAGCCACATGCAGGTTGTTGGTGATGATTTTCAGGTGACTGTGGTTGAGCAGTGCCCGGGCGATGGATTCGGTGGTCGTGCCGATGTTGATGAACAACGAGGCATGGTCGGGAATCTGCGCGGCAATGGCTTCGCCGATACGCTGTTTTTCATCGCGCATCTGATCGGCGCGCATGGCGTAGGCGGTGTTTTCAACGCTGGAGTCGTAAGCCGCGCCGCCGTGGTAGCGACGCAACAAATTGGCTTCCGCGAGCTGATTGATGTCGCGGCGGATGGTCTGCGGTGTAACAACGAACAACGTGGCCATTTCCTCGATGCTGACATAGCCGCGTTCGCGGACCAGTTCGAGGATTTGCTGCTGACGGGGAGGCAGATTCATGGGGCTTCCTTTGGGCTGCCGTGCAAAATTTGCCCATGATGCCGCAGGAATCTGCTCCCTACCAGTTACATACAGATACGGAGGCTGGAGTTCGCTTACTCAGCCTCGTCTTCAGCCGCCCAATCGCGGGTGCGGCTGACCGCTTTTTTCCAGCCGGCGTAGAGTTTTTCCTTCGCCGTTTCATCCAGCGTCGGCTCGAACTGGCGCTCGATCACGGCCTTGCCGCGCAACTCTTCAAGGCTACCCCAGAAGCCACAGGCCAGGCCTGCCAGGTAGGCGGCGCCGAGTGCCGTGGTTTCGCGCATTTGCGGGCGCTCGACCTGCGTGCCGAGGATGTCGGCCTGGAATTGCATAAGGAAGTTGTTCGCCACTGCACCGCCGTCCACACGCAGGGCCTTGAGGCGTTCGCCGGAGTCCTGCTGCATGGCGTCGAGCACGTCGCGGGTCTGGTAGGCAATCGACTCCAGCGCGGCACGGATGATGTGATCCACACGGACGCCACGGGTCAGGCCGAACAGTGCGCCACGGGCGTACGGGTCCCAGTAGGGAGCGCCAAGACCGGTGAAAGCCGGCACCAGATACACGCCATTGCTGTCCTTGACCTTGTTGGCGAAGTACTCGGTGTCGTGGGCATCGTTGATGATCTTCAGCTCGTCACGCAGCCACTGCACGGTGGAACCGCCGTTGAACACTGCGCCTTCCAATGCATAAGCGACTTCGCCGCGAGGGCCGCAAGCGATGGTGGTCAGCATGCCATGCCGGGACTTCACGGCTTTGTCGCCGGTGTTCATCAGCAGGAAGCAGCCAGTGCCGTAAGTGTTTTTCGCCTGGCCTGGCTCGACGCACATCTGGCCGAACAGGGCGGCTTGCTGGTCACCGGCAATACCGCCGATGGCGATGCCGCTTTTGGTGTGGCCGTAGATTTCGGACGACGATTTGACCTCTGGCAGCATCTCACGCGGGATGTCGAGGACTTGCAGCATCTTCGCGTCCCACTCCAGGGTGTGGATATTGAAGAGCATGGTGCGTGAGGCGTTGGTGTAGTCGGTGACATGCACCTTGCCGCCGGTAAACTTCCAGATCAGCCAACTGTCGACAGTGCCGAACAACAGTTCGCCGTTGCGTGCGCGCTCGCGGCTGCCTTCGACGTTGTCGAGGATCCACTTGAGCTTGGTGCCGGAGAAGTACGGATCGGTGACCAGGCCGGTGGTTTCGCTGATGTATTGCTCGTGGCCATCGCGCTTCAGTTGCTGGCAGATCTCGGTGCTGCGGCGGCATTGCCAGACGATGGCGTTGTAGATCGGGCGGCCGGTGTTCTTGTCCCACACCACGGTGGTTTCGCGCTGGTTGGTGATGCCGATGGCCGCCACCTGGTCATGGTGCAGGCCGGCTTGCGCCAGGGCCTCGACCATTACCGCGCTTTGAGTGGCGAAGATTTCCATCGGGTCATGCTCGACCCAGCCGGCTTGCGGGTAATGTTGGGCGAACTCCCGTTGGGCGGTGCAGACCACGTTCGCGTCGCGGTCGAAAATGATCGCGCGGGAGCTGGTCGTACCCTGATCGAGGGCAATGATGTAGTTCTTATTCTGTGTGTCGGTCATGTCGATTGCCTTGGACGAAATAAGGGAGTGAGGTCTGGCGCGCGATCAAGGGGCAGGGCACGCGCCGACGGTATCAAGAAGTTCTGGGTTTGCCGTCAATGGCCGGTGTTTCATCCTTTGTAGCAGGTACGGCGCCGGGCAGATGGCGGGCAATCAGCCCGCGATAGGCGGCAGCGCCGAGGCAGGCACCGACAATCGGTGCAAAAACAGGAATCAGGAAATACGGAATATCGCGTCCGCCGGTGAAGGAAATTTCACCCCAGCCAGCGAAGAAAGTCATCAGTTTAGGGCCGAAGTCCCGCGCAGGGTTCATGGCAAAACCGGTCAACGGTCCCATCGAGCTGCCGATCACCGCAATCAGCAGGCCGATCAGCAGCGGTGCCAGCGGGCCTTTTGGCAGGCCATTGTTGTCGTCGGTCAGGGACATGATCACGCCCATCAGGATGGCCGTAATGATCACCTCGACCAGGAATGCCTGGGCGGTGGTCAACACAGGGTTTGGGAAGGTTGAGAACACCGAAGCCAATTCAAGGCTGGCTTGAGTGCCGCGAACCATGTGATGCGATTGTTCGAATTCGAAGAATAGATTGCTGTAGAGCGTGTAAACCAACAACGCGCCACAGAAGGCGCCCGCCACTTGGGCCAGTACGTAGAAAGGCAGTTTACGCTTTTCGAAATCCGCGAAAATGCTCAGGGCAATGCTCACGGCAGGGTTCAGGTGCGCCCCGGAAACCCCGGCGGTGAGGTAGATCGCCATGCTGACGCCGATGCCCCAGATAATGCTGATTTCCCACAAGCCAAAACTGGCACCCGCGACTTTGAGCGCGGCAACGCAACCCGTACCAAAAAAGATCAGCAGCGCCGTACCCAGAAACTCGGCCATGCATTGGCTCGAGAGCGACGGTTGTTGCAAAGCAGTTGTCATTGAAACCTCATTTTTTTTGTTGTCTGGCGCTTTTCCCATAGTGGTCGGAGCGCGTTTTTCGCCGAGGCAGGATCCCCATCCTGGTCACGGTTTGCTGCCGGGTGCTGCGGTAGGACGTTTCGTACAGTTTCAGAAACGAAAAAATATAGACAAGAAACACTGCTGTCAAAGGTCGAAAGTGAACCGTCGGTCATAAAGAAACTATTCGTCGCATGAATGAACGAGTCATTGGGCGATGGGAACGCCGGGCAGTGGCGTTATGGATGTGCTGCCCTGAAGCCTTTTAACGATCAATGTCCTAGAATCCGGCGCAGTATTTTCTTCTGCCGCCGAGTCTGGAGCTGTCATGACCCCCGCATTGGATTTGTTGAAAAAGGTTCGGGCCGAACATCGCGTACACAGTTACGAGCATGACCCGAAGGCTGCCTCCTATGGTCTGGAAGCTGCGGAAAAACTCGGGCTCGACCCGGCACAGGTGTTCAAGACCTTGCTGGCGGCCAGCGAAAAAGGGGAATTGCTGGTGGCGGTGGTGCCGGTGGCCGGCAGCCTGGATTTGAAAGGGCTGGCCCACGCCGCTGGCGTGAAAAAGGTCGAAATGGCCGATCCGGCGGCGGCGCAGCGCTCCACTGGCTATCTGTTGGGCGGGATCAGTCCGCTGGGGCAGAAAAAGCGTTTGCGTACCTTCATTGATAATTCGGCCCAGCCCTTCGCCAGCATTTTTGTCAGTGCCGGTCGACGTGGACTGGAAGTCGAGCTGGCACCGGCGGTGCTGGCCGAACACACCCAGGCAAAGTTTGCCGATATCGGCCGTGCGTGAGCATCGAAGTGGGCGCAGCGCTGTATGGTGAAAATCAGCCTGCTCTGTCACTGGTGCCGGTTCGACCAACGCGGCATGCTCGACGGGTCTGACAAAGGGAGAAGTTTATGCAGCTTGAGTTTCATCAGGTCGACGCGTTCAGCAATCAGCCATTCAGCGGCAACCCGGCAATGGTCTATCGGCTCGATACCTGGCTCGCCGATGAATTGATGCAGAAGATTGCTGCCGAGCACAACCTCGCCGAAACGGCGTTTGTCGTGCGCGAAGGGCAGGGCTGGCACATCCGCTGGTTTACGCCGACCACCGAGGTGCCATTGTGCGGGCACGCGACGCTGGCCAGTGCCTATGTGTTGTTTGAGATCTACAAGGAGCCAGTCGAGCGACTGGACTTCACCTGTAAATCCGGCCCGTTGAGCGTGATGCGGGAGGGCGGGCGCCTGTGGCTGGATTTTCCGACCATCGTGCCGACGCCAGTGAGCGACACTGTGGCTATCGAACGTGCACTGGGTGTGAAAGTCGTGGAAGTGCTGGCTTCGAACGAGCTGTTCGTGGTGCTCGAATCCGAGCAGGCCGTGCTTGACTGCACACCGGACATGGCTGCCCTGGCGAAGTTGCCGTGGTTGGGCGCCATCGTGACGGCGCGGGGCGAGCAGCACGAATTCGTTTCCCGTTACTTCGCTCCGGCCATCGGCATTGATGAAGACCCGGTGACCGGATCGACCCATTGCCTCCTGATTCCGTACTGGTCAAAGCGTTTGGGCAAGTCGAGCCTGACGGCTTTCCAGCGTTCGGCGCGGGGTGGGGAGTTGTTCTGCCGGTTGGAAGGCGATCGGGTGAAGATTGGCGGGGATGCGACGCTCGTTGCGCGTGGAACGCTAATCTTGGGCTAATGCAAAACTACTGTAGGAGCGAGCCCGCTCGCGATGGACGTCAACGATGACGAGTGCTCGCTGGATGAACGCGGCGCTCCGACGTTTTTCGCGAGCAAGCTCGCTCCTACAGGTTTTTGTGTGTATCAGTGGGCGGTGCTGTAGCGCCGGACACCTGATTCAACAGTCGGAATCTGCGCCGCCGTGCTGCCTGACGCCTGGAACAGCACCAGGTGTTCAGCCGCGACACGAATGCCCACATCCGCCCCGACCTGACGATCGACATGGCTCGGGAAAATCGATTCCAGCTGTGCGCCTGTCGGCAGCTGCAAGCGATACAGGGTCGACGCGCCCAGGAACGTCTTGCCAGCGATTCGCGCCTTCAGCTCGCTATCCGGTGCATAGACAATGTCGTCCGGACGCAGCAACACATCCACGGCGCCACCGACCGGCCAGGTGTAGGCCCGGTTGCCGCGCAACTCACCCAGCTCGGTTTGCACCGATTCGGGGCTGCTCAACTGACCGCGAATGAAATAGCCCTGGCCGATGAAGCTGGCCACAAAGGGTGTCAGCGGTTCGTGATACAGGTTGTAGGGCGTATCCCACTGCTCCAGTCGACCTTCCTTGAACACGCCAACGTGGTCGCTGACCGCGAAGGCTTCTTCCTGGTCGTGAGTCACCAGAATCGCGCTGGTGCCACGGGCCTTGAGGATGTCGCGCACTTCGTGGCTGAGCTTGCGGCGCAATTCGCCATCGAGGTTGGAGAACGGCTCGTCGAGCAACAGCAGTTGCGGCTCCGGCGCCAGGGCGCGGGCCAGGGCGACGCGTTGCTGCTGGCCACCGGAAAGCTCATGGGGGAAGCGCTTGCCGAGGTTCTTCAGGTTGACCAGTTCCAGCAGCTCTTCGACGACGCGATCCTTTTGCGGATGCTTGCGAATGCCGAAGGCGATGTTGTCGGCCACGCTCAAATGCGGAAAGAGTGCGTAGTCCTGGAACACCATGCCGATGCGACGCTTCTCCGGGGCGAGGGTGAAGCCGGCGCTGGAGATGGTCTCGCCCGCCAGCTGGATTTCACCTTCGTGTACCGGTTCGAAACCGGCAATCGCCCGCAGGGTGGTGGTCTTGCCGCAGCCCGAAGAGCCCAGCAGGCAACCGATGTCGCCAGCGTTCAAATGCAGGTTCAGGTTCTGCACCACGCGCTGGTCTTGATAGCCGCAGGCGAGGTTGCGCAGGTTAAGCAGTAATGGCTGGCTCATGCGTGGTGATACGAAGGTGGGACGAGGAATTCGAGCAGGGCTTTTTGCGCATGCAGACGGTTTTCGGCTTGATCCCAGGCCACCGAGCGTTTGTCGTCGAGCAGGTCGACGCTGATTTCTTCGCCGCGGTGTGCCGGCAGGCAGTGCATGAACAGCACGTCGTCAGCGGCCAGGTCGAGCAGGGCGCGGTTGACCTGATACGGTGCGAAGAGCTTCAGGCGCTTGGCGGTTTCCTCTTCCTGGCCCATGGAGGTCCAGACGTCGGTGCTCACCAGGTGTGCGCCGCGCACGGCATCTTTCGGGTCGCGAACGATGGTGACCCGATCGCCGGCCTTGGCCACGAATTCAGGATTGGGCTCGTAGCCTTCCGGGCAGGCAACGCGCAACTGGAAGTCGAACTGGATCGCCGCTTCTATATAACTGTTGCACATGTTGTTGCCGTCGCCGATCCAGGCCACGGTCTTGCCCTGGATGGAGCCGCGGTGTTCGAGGAAGGTCTGCATGTCGGCCAGCAACTGGCACGGGTGCAGGTCATCGGACAGGCCGTTGATCACGGGTACGCGGGAGTTGGCGGCGAATTCGGTCAGGTTGCTGTGGGCAAAGGTACGGATCATCACCGCATCGAGCATGCTCGACATGACGATGGCGCAGTCGCCGATCGGCTCGCCGCGACCCAGTTGGGTGTCACGTGGCGACAGGAAGATCGCCTGGCCGCCGAGCTGGATCATGCCGGCCTCGAAGGAGATTCGGGTGCGGGTCGAGGATTTCTCGAAAATCATCCCCAGGACGCGATTTTTCAGAGGCTCGAACAGTACGCCGCGGTTACGCAGGTCCTTGAGCTCAACGCCTCGACGGATCACGCTGACCAGCTCTTCGGGCGTGCAATCCATCAGGGAGAGAAAGTGCCTTGCGCTCATCATTGACTACCTTTTTGCTACAAACCGCAGATGCTCAAAGCCTTGTTTAACGGAACAACGGGCGAGACCTGCGGCGTAAGCCGCACGGGGCGACGAAATAGGGGAAGGCGCGATCTTATAATTAAATGTCGCGTCTTACCAATAGGGCTACAGTTTTTAGGGAGTTTCAGAGGTGCTACGGGTTCACCGAGGTAGCGCTTTGAAGCTTGATTCCTTATAGCAGCGGCTCATTTGTACACCGGCCTCTCGGGGCTTGGCAATCAGACGGGGCGGCAATGGTGCGCTGACAGTCGGTTTCTGACCTGTCATTCCAGTGCTTGAGCGGCCTGTCGCCAGCCTGAAATATTTGCTAATGCAAAGTGCTGGGTTATAAATAAATCTCGAGCGACGCAGGAAGCTTTCCGATGGAATCGAAAGAACAGCTGTTAATGGAACTACTGGGCCTCACGGCACGCTCCCTGACCCACCTCACCGCCTCAGTGACGACGATGTCCTTCGAGTTGCTGCGCAGTGAAGACGAGATTACCCGAGCCGCCGGCCGTCACATGGTCGATCGCATGGCCACCATCAGTGCCGGGCTCGACGAACACTGGCGCCTGATCGGCGAACTGACCGGTGTCGATGTCGCTCGCGGGCAGTTCGAAACCCGTCAGGACATCCAGTTGCAGGCGCCACCCAGGTTGCCTTCGAACTGAACTCTCGTGGCCATCGGCTGGCCTGATAACCCTCGATTCACAAGACGAACGTCGCTGGTGTAGCGACGGCTCTGGCGCCATAGTTTTGTTTCCGCGGCCTACGTTGCCCGCCCATAACAAGACAGAGACTGGCCATGACCAAGACTCTCCATCACCGTGCGTGCCATTTGTGCGAAGCAATCTGTGGCCTGACCATCGAAACCACTGAGGTCGAAGGCGGAAACGTCCAGATCACGTCGATCAAGGGTGATCCCCTGGACACATTCAGTCGTGGACACATCTGCCCCAAGGCGGTAGCGCTGCAAGACATCCAGAACGATCCGGACCGCCTGCATCAGCCGATGCGGCGGGTGGGCAATGAATGGCAACCCATCGAATGGGAAGCGGCATTCAATCTGGTCGCCGAACGCCTTGCTGCAATACAGGAACAGCACGGACAAAATGCCGTGGCGGTCTATCAAGGCAACCCGAGCGTGCACAATTACGGGCTGATGACCCACAGCAATTACTTCCTCGGCCTGCTGAAAACCCGCAACCGGTTTTCCGCTACATCGGTCGATCAACTGCCTCATCACCTGACCAGTCATTTGATGTACGGCCACGGTTTGTTACTGCCTATCCCGGACATCGATCACACCGACTTCATGCTGATCCTGGGCGGCAACCCGCTGGCTTCGAACGGCAGCATCATGACCGTGCCGGATGTGGAAAAGCGTTTGAAAGCGATTCAGGCGCGGGGCGGCAAAGTGGTGGTGGTCGACCCGCGCCGTAGTGAAACGGCGGCCATTGCCGATCAGCATCTGTTCGTGCGCCCGGGCGGCGATGCCGCGCTGTTGTTCGGCCTGCTCAATACCTTGTTCGCTGAGGGGCTTACCCGCGACAGCCATCTGCCGGTAGACGATCTAGAGCAGGTGCGGGAGGTTGTCGCGCCATTCACCGCCGAAGTCATGAGCCCGTTGTGCGCCGTACCGGCCGAACAGATCCGCCAGTTGGCGCGGGACTTCGCCGCAGCGCCGAGTGCCGTCTGCTATGGCCGCATGGGCGTCTCGACCCAAGCCTTCGGTACGCTGTGCCACTGGGTGGTGCAGTTGATCAACCTGGTCACCGGTAACCTTGATCGCGTGGGAGGGGCCTTGTGCACCGAACCGGCGGTGGACCTGGTGGCGACGACATCAGGCGGACACTTCAATCTGTGGCAGAGCCGGGTTTCCGGTCGCCCGGAATACGCTGGAGAGCTGCCGGTCTCGGCACTGGCCGAAGAGATGCTGACTGAGGGAGAAGGGCAAGTCCGGGCGCTGATTACCGTGGCGGGCAATCCGGTGCTGTCCACGCCCAATGGCCGAAAGCTCGAACAGGCGCTGGACGGGCTGGAGTTCATGGTCAGCATCGACCTGTACATCAATGAAACCACGCGCTATGCCGACCTGATCCTGCCGTCCACATCGGCGCTGGAAAACGACCATTACGACACCACGTTCAACCTGTTTGCGGTGCGCAACGTCAGTCGTTTCAACCGCGCAATCCTCGGCAAACCCAAGGGCGCGTTGCACGACTGGGAAATCTTCGTCGGGTTGGCCAAGGCATTTGCCGCCAGGACCGGCAAGGAGTTGAAGCCCACCATCGCCCCGGCGCAAATGATCGATCGCGGCCTGCGCATGGGGAAGTACGGCGACACGTCTGAGCACAGGCTGTCGCTGGCGACTTTGTTCGATCACCCCCATGGCATCGATCTGGGCGCGCTCAAGCCTAACCTGACGCCACGCCTGAAGACTGCCAATCAACGCATCCAGGCCGCACCGGCCGCGATACTCGCTGACCTGGCGCGCTTCGCAGCCTTGAAGGCACCCGCCGCCGACGAGTTGTTGATGATTGGCCGCCGGCATGTGCGCAGCAACAACTCATGGATGCATAATTATCATCGGTTGGTGAAGGGCAAACCGCGTCATCAGTTGCTGATGCATCCGGACGACCTGGCCAGTCGCGGACTCAGTGACGGGCAGCGCGTACGGGTCAGTTCGCGGGTGGGCGTGATCGAAGTCGAAGTGCTTGGCAGTCTGGACATGATGAAAGGCGTGGTCAGCCTGCCACATGGCTGGGGCCATGCGCGGCCGGGCGTGCAAATGTCGATTGCCAGCAGTCAGCCGGGTTCCAGCGCCAATGATCTGACCGACGAATGCCAGATTGACGAATTGTCGGGAAATGCCGCGCTCAATGGCGTGCCAGTGACCGTGGCAGCTGCTTGAATCAGTCTGACGGAGAGACCAAGCAGGGCGCTCGGCTTTCCGTTACAATGCGCCACCGTGCCGACCCATGAGTCGGAAAGTTCAGCCGAGGTGCTCCATGGATATCATCGAAACGATTAAAGAGCAGATTGCCAACAACACCATTCTGCTTTACATGAAAGGCTCGCCGAATGCCCCGCAGTGCGGCTTCTCCGCGAAAGCCGCGCAGGCCGTGATGGCTTGTGGCGAAAAGTTTGCGTACGTGGACATCCTGCAGAACCCGGAAATCCGCGCCAACCTGCCAAAATACGCCAACTGGCCAACTTTCCCGCAATTGTGGGTGGGTGGCGAGCTGGTCGGCGGTAGCGACATCATGACTGAGATGGCTGCTGACGGTTCGTTGCAGACCACCATCAAGGCTGCTGTCGAAGCTGCTGCTGCCAACAAGTCCGAAGCCTGATTCGCTGTATGTAGGAGCGAGCTCGCTCGCGATGGACTCAAGAACACCGCTGGGTGCCAGGCTCCCAGCGTTATCGTTAACGACCATCGCGAGCAAGCTCGCTCCTACAACAGGAACAGGCACAAAAAAGCCCCGCCTCTGTAAAAGAGAGCGGGGCTTTTTATTGCATCGAGATTAACGGCGTAGAACTTATTCGTCTTCGCCCATCTGCGATTGCAGGTAGTTCTCGATACCAATCTTGTCGATCAGGCCCAGTTGGGTTTCCAGCCAGTCGATGTGTTCTTCTTCGGACTCGAGAATGTCTTCAAGCAATTCACGGCTGCCGAAGTCGCCAACTTTCTCGCAATGCGCGATGGCCACTTTCAGATCGGCATGACCGGTTTTTTCAATACGCAGGTCACACTCGATCATTTCCTTGGTGTGTTCGCCGATGTGCAGCTTGCCCAGGTCCTGGACGTTCGGCAGGCCTTCAAGGAACAGGATGCGCTTGATCAGCTTGTCCGCGTGCTTCATCTCGTCGATGGATTCGTGGTACTCGTGCTTGCCGAGCTTGTTCAGGCCCCAATCTTCATACATGCGCGCATGCAGGAAGTATTGATTGATCGCGACCAGTTCATTGGCAAGGATCTTGTTGAGATGCTGGATGACTGTAACGTCGCCTTTCATGATGGGGTCCTGCCCTTTAATAGCTGTCAATAGGACAGAGTTTGAGCCGCGTATTTGCTAGTGTCAAACCTAAGTTATTGAAACTTATATAAAAATTAATCGGAATAAGAATGTTTGTGTTCCGCGTCTAGAACATAACTAGTTGATTTGCGGACATAAAAAAACCGGACATATGTCCGGTTCCTTGAAAATCGATATTTAAGCGGCTGTAAATTCTGCCGGGTATGGAATTGCAGCCTGGGCCGTTTGCAGTTTGGTCAGGGTCTCGCGGACCACTTCCTTGGCGAGGCAGGCACATTTGCCGCATTGGCTGGCAACGCCGGTGGCCACACGGACTTCCTTGTAGCTGCAGCATCCTTCATAGATCGCATCGCGGATTTGACCGTCGGTGACGCCAGTGCAGAGGCAAACATACATAAGGAAGGACCGTCGCTGATTGTGACTCAATTGCGATGGATCTTAATGTTAACGAGAATGATTGTCAAAGTTGTTTCAGGGCACTTTTCCTCATAAGCGCGGATGGCTGACGAACGGTCTGCCTGGCAAGTCGGTGATGCAAAACCGTCGGGGATTTCATCGCGAGGGCAAAAAACAGCTAAGCCAGCTCAAACACGCGGTGTATGATGGCCGGTCTTTTGCGACCGGGGATCGTGTCACAGGGCTGTCGCCTCAGGGTGGCAGGCTGATACGAACCCTGTTTCTCACGCTATTACACCAGGAGATATCCAATGAGCGTACTCGTAGGCAAACAAGCCCCTGACTTCACCGTACCGGCCGTACTCGGCAATGGCGAGATCGTTGACAGCTTCACCCTGTCTTCGGCGATCAAAGGCAAATACGGCCTGGTGTTCTTCTACCCACTGGACTTCACCTTCGTTTGCCCGTCCGAGCTGATCGCTCTGGACAACCGCATGTCCGAGTTCAAGGCACGCAACGTTGAAGTGGTCGCTGTGTCGATCGACTCGCACTTCACCCACAACGCCTGGCGCAACACCCCGGTCAACAATGGTGGTATCGGCGAAGTTCGCTACACCATGGCTGCCGACATCAAGCAGGAAATCATGAAGGCCTACGACGTTCAGTCCGCTGACGGCGTGGCTTTCCGTGGCGCGTTCCTGATCGACGACAAAGGCGTTGTCCGTTCGCAGATCATCAACGACCTGCCGCTGGGCCGTAACATGGAAGAGCTGCTGCGTCTGGTTGACGCTCTGCAATTCCACGAAGAGCACGGCGAAGTCTGCCCTGCCAACTGGAAGAAAGGCGACAAAGGCATGAACGCTTCGCCAGAAGGCGTTGCGGCTTACCTGACCGAGCACGCTGCCGCTCTGTAAGGCACGTTGCAGGTACAAAAAAACCGGCCTTCGAGGCCGGTTTTTTTATGGGCGGGATTTCCGCTTTCTGTAGGAGCGAGCTTGCTCGCGATGGACTCGAGAACACCGCAGGGTGTCAGGCTCCCCGAGTTTTCGTTCACGACCATCGCGAGCAGGCTCGCTCCTACAACACATCAATCGTCGAAGTCTTCCCAGCCGCCCATCTGTTTCCAGCGATTGACGATGCCGCAGAACAGCTCAGCGGTCTTCTCGGTATCGTAGCGGGCCGAGTGAGCCTCACGACCATCGAAGTCGATGTCTGCTGCCTGGCAGGCCTTGGCCAGAACGGTTTGACCGTAGGCCAGACCGGCGAGTGTCGCGGTGTCGAAGCTGGAGAACGGGTGAAACGGATTACGCTTCATGTCCAGGCGCGCAACCGCCGCATTCAGGAAGCCCAGGTCGAAACTGCTGTTATGCCCGACCAGGATCGCCCGTTTGCAGCCATTGGCCTTGAGGGCCTTGCGCACGCCACGGAAGATATCGTTCAGGGCAGACTCTTCGCTCACGGCCATACGCAGCGGGTGATCGAGCTTGATCCCGGTGAACTCCAGGGCGGCCGCTTCGATGTTCGCGCCTTCGAACGGCTCGACACGGAAGAAGTAGGTGTGATCCGGGTAGACAAAACCCTTTTCATCCATGGCGATGGTGGTCGCGGCGATCTCCAGCAGGGCATCGGTGGCCGAATTGAAGCCACCGGTTTCTACGTCGACGACAACCGGCAGGTAACCACGAAACCGCGCTGCCATTGGATGACGGGAACCGCCTCCGCCACCATTGCCTTCCAGTTCGTCGTCGAAATGCTCTTCACTCACGCGTGTTCCTCCAGCAGGCGCCAGCGCAGTTTTTCACCGGCGCGCAGCGGGATAACGGTCAGCTCGCCAAATGGCAGGCTGGCAGGGGCGGTCCATTCTTCGCGGACCAGGGTGATGCGATCGGTGTTGGCCGGCAGGCCGTAGAAACGCGGGCCATTGAGGCTGGCGAAGGCTTCGAGCTTGTCCAGCGCATTGCGCTGTTCGAAGGCTTCGGCGTACATCTCGATCGCCGCGTAAGCGGTGTAGCAACCGGCGCAACCGCAGGCGGCTTCCTTGGCATGCTGGGCGTGGGGCGCCGAGTCGGTGCCGAGGAAGAACTTCTCGCTGCCACTGGTAGCGGCGTCGAGCAGGGCTTCCTGGTGGGTGTTGCGCTTGAGGATCGGCAGGCAATAGAAGTGCGGCCGAATCCCGCCCACCAGCATGTGGTTGCGGTTGTACAGCAGGTGATGCGCGGTGATGGTCGCGCCAACGTTGGCCGAAGCCGCGTTGACGAACTGCACGGCGTCCGCGGTGGTGATGTGTTCGAAGACCACTTTGAGGGTCGGGAAACGCTCGACCACACGGCGCATGTGCTCATCGATGAAGATTTTTTCGCGGTCGAACACGTCGACATCGCCACGGGTGACTTCACCGTGGATCAACAACGGCATCCCGACTTCGGCCATGGCCTCGAGTGCAGGGAAGATCTTGTCGATGCTGGTGACGCCAGAGTCCGAGTTGGTGGTCGCGCCGGCCGGGTACAGCTTGGCGGCGTACACGAATCCGCTGGCCTTGGCCTCGCGAATCTCTTCAGGCTGGGTGCGGTCGGTCAGGTACAGGACCATCAGCGGCTCGAACGGGCTGCCGGCCGGGCGGGCAGCGAGAATCCGCTGGCGATAGCCGTCGGCTTCGGCCGCGTTGCGCACTGGTGGAACCAGGTTGGGCATGATGATGGCGCGGCCAAAGGTGCGCGCGACATCCGCAACGGTATTGGTCAACACGGCACCATCGCGAAGATGAATGTGCCAGTCGTCGGGACGCAGCAGGGTCAGGCGGTCGGACATGAGGGGATTCCAGGCGGGTCAAACTGAGGGGAATGCTACCGGAAAAGACTCTTGCAGGCACTCGCTATCAAGTTTTGCGGGAAGCTTCCGATATCCAACAGGTATGCCGTAAACATATGTGTGTCGGTCTTTTTGTTGTAGAAGCCAGTGGAGCCCCCCGTGCGCCAGCGTTATTTAGCCTTGCTCAGTGTGTTTGCCAGCCTTCCCGCGATGGCGCTCACTTTCCAGACTCGCCTGGAGAGCATTGAGTGGACGGTCGAAGGCGACAAGTTCGAATGCCGCCTGACGCAGCCGATTACCGACTTCGGTTCAGGCGAATTCGTACGCAAGGCCGGTGAGCAGGCAACGTTTCGTCTGAAAGCCTATAACCCGATGATGGGCGGCGGTTCGGCGACCTTGCTCGCGGCTGCCGCACCGTGGCAACCGGGGCGTGACGATATCAACCTGGGCACGGTGAGAATCGGCAGCGGCAATGTATTGTTCAACAGTTCACAGGTTCAGGCCGGGCGTCTGATCAGTGGCCTGATGGACGGTCGCAGCCCGGTGGTTCGCCATTCCTCGGGGGATGGGCGGGTGTCGGAAGTACGTTTGTTGCCGGTCCGGTTCACCAAGGCATTTGCCGACTACCAGGGTTGCGTGGCGAAATTGTTGCCACAGAATTTCGAACAGGTGAAGCAATCCGAAATAGGTTTCCCCGGCGGCGGAATCGAACTCGACAGCGCAGCAAAAGCCAAGCTGCAGGTGATGCTGGAGTACATGAAGGCCGATCCGACGGTCAATCACGTCGAGCTCGACGGTCACTCCGACAACAGCGGCAACCGCCTGACCAACCGCGACCTGTCGCGGCGCCGGGCCCTGGCCGTGATGGAGTTCTTCAAGGCCAACGGCCTCCAGGAGTCGCAAATCACCGTGCGTTTCCATGGCGAACGTTATCCGCTGGCGCCTAACTCCAACAATGCCAACCGCGCGAAGAACCGTCGGGTAGCGGTACGCCTGGAGCGTGGAGCGCCCGCGGAGCAAGTCGCCCCGCAAGCAACGAAAGCGGCCACTTCGGCAACTTCCTGACTATTCGGTCATCGTCGCCCTCTCGACATAATCTGTCGCTTCGTCGTCATAAGCTGTCGCGCCACTGTAAATTATTCTGCATGAGCGGTAGACTTCCCGGCTTTCCGTAGAACCCCGTGGAGTGATGGCATGGCGGACGTAAACAAGGTCGTTCTGGCGTATTCCGGCGGCCTGGACACTTCGGTGATCCTCAAGTGGCTGCAGGATACTTATAACTGTGAAGTGGTGACCTTCACCGCTGACCTGGGTCAGGGCGAAGAGGTCGAACCTGCACGCGCCAAGGCTCAGGCCATGGGCGTCAAAGAGATCTACATCGACGACTTGCGCGAAGAGTTCGTGCGCGATTTCGTTTTCCCGATGTTCCGCGCCAACACCGTTTACGAAGGCGAGTACCTGCTGGGTACCTCCATCGCTCGTCCGTTGATCGCCAAGCGCCTGATCGAAATCGCCAACGAAACCGGCGCTGACGCCATTTCCCATGGCGCCACCGGCAAAGGCAACGACCAGGTTCGTTTCGAACTGGGCGCGTACGCCTTGAAACCCGGTGTGAAAGTGATTGCCCCTTGGCGCGAATGGGACCTGCTGTCCCGTGAAAAGCTGATGGATTACGCCGATAAGCACGCGATCCCGATCGAACGCCACGGCAAGAAGAAATCCCCGTACTCCATGGATGCCAACCTGCTGCACATCTCCTATGAAGGCGGCGTGCTGGAAGACACCTGGACCGAGCACGAAGAAGACATGTGGAAATGGACCGTCTCCCCGGAGAACGCTCCTGACAAGGCGCAGTACCTGGAACTGACCTACCGCAACGGCGACATCGTCGCGCTGGACGGCGTCGAAATGACTCCGGCCACCGTGCTGGCGACCCTGAACCGTATCGGTGGCGAACACGGTATCGGTCGTCTGGACATCGTCGAGAACCGTTACGTGGGCATGAAGTCCCGTGGCTGCTACGAAACGCCTGGCGGCACCATCATGCTGCGTGCCCACCGTGCGATCGAATCGATCACTCTGGACCGCGAAGTGGCTCACCTCAAAGACGAGCTGATGCCCAAGTATGCCAGCCTGATCTACACCGGTTACTGGTGGAGCCCTGAGCGCCTGATGCTGCAACAGATGATCGATGCGTCCCAGGCCCACGTGAATGGCGTCGTGCGCCTGAAACTGTACAAGGGCAACGTGATCGTCACTGGCCGTAAGTCCGACGAGTCGTTGTTCGATGCCAACATTGCCACTTTCGAAGAAGATGGCGGCGCGTACAACCAGGCGGATGCCGGGGGCTTCATCAAGCTCAACGCCTTGCGCATGCGCATTGCGGCGAACAAAGGTCGTAAGCTGTTCTGAAACCTTTGAGGTCGTGATGGATGCCTGATCTCGTCCTGGACGAGGTCAGGCACCTGAAAACGGGGTGTGATGCCTGTTCCTGCGTTGTCTGTTGTTTTCGTTTGCGCTGACGAATTCCTGTTTTTCTCCTGCCAGCATCCTGTCCTGTCCTACACGTTGTTGTTTGCCGGTTGTCCGGCTTGATCAATGACCGTCAACCTGTGCGAGCCCGTATTGTAGGCGATGTAAAAGGCCGGATTGCGCTTGCTGGTCTGCTGTGAGTGCTTTAGCACACTGGCTTTCAGTAACGCCTGCGAAACGACACTAGTGACAAATAGAATCATGTATGGCGTCTTTTCCCGTGGCCTCTGGATTTTTTCCAGCAGCGCTCCAAATTCGACCTCCTTGCTCATCCAGCGTGCATCAATGATGTACAGGTCTTTTACAAAGTCCGGTAACTGAAGTTGATGCTGAACGAAGGCAGTGGTGAATAGGCCGATCTCCGATGGCGGGTCCTGTGCGCCGCAAGGTGTCCTGGTTGACGGTTGGTCATTCGTTGAGGTTTCCAGAGTGGGTGCCTCAGGCGCCTTCAGGGAAGCCTTCTTTTCCGAGCGCCCAGCATCATCCATGGCCTTCATGAAGTGTTTTCCCTTTTCAAAGTCGGAAGGCGCATACAGTGATTTGTAGTTGAAGTTCAGTGTCGCGAAAAAAAGCAAAAGTAAATAAAACGGAAAGCTGATCAGAAACCAGACATAAAGTTCTTTTTCCTCTTCGCCAAGGAAAGGTAGCGAAACAGCGGCTGAGGTTTCAGAGAGCGTTGCGAATATGGCAATGATTGTCATTGGGTTGGTAATTCGTTTTCTCTCTTGTTCTGTGCTCATGTTGAATTCTCTTTTTTGAATGGGGTCTCAAGTTTGTTTGAAGTATTTCTCATTATAGTTGCTTTTGATTTTTGTTGGCTTTAGTGAGTGTTATTCGTTATTTGTTGCTCTTCGATTTTCTTGGAGGTGGTGGTGTTTAATGATTGCGCAAAAAATAATATTTGCTGTAAGAGTAATTGGATGCTTGGTGTGTGATATTTCTGGTGTGAATGCTGGAAGCGAAAATATCAGTTACGTTTTAACGGGGGAGTAGATGTTTATGTTCGTCAGGGCGCGGTCGTTCAGCCAGGATTCTGGAAAATTTTGGTGGTAAATCGATAGGGTCGATTGCTGGAAACTGCGACACCATGACGCTGTTACAGTTTTCAACTCATTCCGTTCGACGGATTTTTGTAGGAGGAATCCGCGTTGTTTGTAGGGGATGTCTCTTGGTGCAGGTGGTTGGAAGGGGCGACATGCCATGGGTGAAACGACTAGGCTATTGTGCGGGCTCTAAAAATTCGAACAGCGAAAATTGGACTTGCCCATGAATAAAGTGCTGATCGTGGATGATCACCCCGTCATTCGTCTTGCGGTACGTATGCTAATGGAACGTCATGGCTACGAAGTTATTGCAGAAACCGATAATGGTGTGGATGCACTGCAACTAGCCCGTGAACTTATGCCGGATATTGTCATTCTGGATATCGGGATTCCGAAGCTGGACGGATTGGAAGTCATCGCGCGTTTGTCTTCGACTTCAATGCCAATGAAAGTGCTGATCCTGACTTCCCAGGCGCCGGGGCATTTTTCCATGCGTTGCATGCAGTCCGGTGCGGCCGGTTATGTCTGCAAACAACAAGACCTGACGGAGTTGCTCAGTGCAATAAAGGCTGTTTTGTCAGGCTACAGTTACTTTCCTAATCAAGCCTTGCATACGGTGCGTTGCAATCTGGGCAACGCCAGTGAGGCCGACATGGTTGATCGGTTGTCGGGGCGGGAAATGATGGTCCTGCAACAGTTGGCCAGAGGAAAGACCAATAAAGAGATTGCCGATGGGATGTTTCTCAGCAATAAAACAGTCAGTACTTACAAGACCCGCCTGCTGCTCAAGCTGAATGCGAGGTCTCTGGTCGATTTGATAGAACTGGCACAACGCAATGGTCTGGTGTGATCAGGTAACTGTGCGACAAGGGGGGCGTCTACCGGAGTATGGCACTTAAAAAAAAGCCTCCGCTTCGGGAGGCTTTCAGGTGTCATAAGTCAAAATCGTAATCGGCCAATTGCTTTTGCAGTCGGCGCTCCTCCAGCAGATTGTCGATGGTGCGGCGTTTGCTCAGATTAGTTTTCGCTACTTCAACCACCGGCTCGGTGTCATCGGTTTCGGCGGTGGTGAAGTCGTCTTCTACGTCCAATTGCTCTTTGCCAGTACTCATTTAGCTACTCCAGGCTAAGAAGGCCTTTGGCGCTCCTTATATCGACAATCTCCCGGCGGGTAAAAAAGATTTTTTCAATCGATAATTCGATAAACCCAATAGCGGCTCAATCGTCGGAGGTTTTGTGCTTGTATTCGCACAGGTCCTCGATCCGGCAGCTTCCGCATCGCGGCTTGCGGGCCAGGCACACATAGCGTCCGTGAAGGATCAGCCAGTGATGAGAGTCGAGCAGGTACTCCTTGGGCACGAATTTCATCAGCTTTTTCTCGACTTCCACCACATTCTTGCCGGGCGCAATGCCAGTTCGGTTGCTGACTCTGAAAATATGCGTGTCGACGGCCATGGTCAGCTGACGAAATGCCGTATTGAGCACCACATTGGCGGTTTTGCGGCCGACACCGGGCAGCGCTTCCAGCTCTTCACGGGTTTGCGGCACTTCGCTGGCGTGGCGCTCGACCAGCAGGCGGCAGGTTTCGATCACGTTTTTCGCTTTGCTGTTGTACAGGCCGATGGTCTTGATGTACTCCGACAGGCCCTCGACACCCAGGGCATGGATCGCTGCCGGGGTATTGGCGACCGGGAACAGCTTGGCTGTGGCCTTGTTGACGCCGACATCGGTCGACTGCGCCGAGAGAATCACGGCAATCAGCAATTCGAACGGTGAGGAATAGGCCAGTTCGGTCTTTGGCTCCGGGTTGTCCTCATGCAGTCTGCGGAAAATTTCCAGACGTTTTGCGGCATTCATGGGCAGTGCGTTTCCTCAAAGGCAATCAAAGTGTGGGCGTGGGGCGCCAGGCCTGCCAGGCGGCGATCAGCAGTCCGAGCAGAATGAATCCGCCGGGGACCAATGTGGCCAGGCGCAGGCCGCCATCAGCCACCAGCACCCAGCCTTGCCAGTCAGTTTGCGTTGCGCCGATCAGCCACGATAGATGGTTTCCAAGTGTTCCGTTGCCAATGAGTTCGCGCAGCAGGCTCAGCGCGATCATCAGCGTGACAAACAGGCCATTGAGTCGCAGGCGTTGCCGCCAGTCGTTCTGAAAGAACCCGGTGTATTCCAGTACGACGCATTGCAAGGCGATCAAGGCGCCATAGAACCCCAGATGCTGCTGCCATTGCAGCGACCAGGCTTGTGCCATGAGTTCCGCGCAACTGGTAAGCGTGGCGGCCAACAGGATGCTGGCCAGCAAGCGGGCCGTCGGGACCAGTCTGGATCGCAGGGCGCCCATGACCAGACTGAACAACTGGGTCACCAGCATGAACATCAGGCACAGGCCAAGTGCGGCCGTCAGCGAGTGGGTGGCGCCGATCAGCGGAGTCAGCATCAAGCAATTGCGCAGAGTCGATGAGTTATCCATGGGCAGGTTTTCCGAGCAGTTGTTGCCGGTGTTCATCGAAGTAGCGCAAGGCATCGTGGACAGCATTGATCACCGCTCTTGAGGTGATGGTTGCGCCTGCGATCTGATCGAACTGCCCCTGATCCTTTTTCAGCGCCCAGCCGCTTTCGCCGGGTTCTGTTCGAGATTTGCCGGAAAAAATCTGCAGCCATGAATTAGGCCAGTCGGCGATCCGTGCTCCCAGTCCTTGTGTTTCTGACTGTTTGAGGGTTTTGACGCCCAGCAACCTGCCATTGGCATCGACAGCGACCAGCAGGTCGATGGCACCGGCGTAGCCAATGGTTTGACTGCGCAGCAAGACCGCGACGGGTTGATCGGCCTGGGTCGCCAGATAACCACCGAGCACAGTGCTGTTGGTCAGGGCGGTTGCTTCGAACTTGATGGGGTGTTCGAGTGGTTGATTGTCGTAGCTTTCCGGCGCGATCAGGTCCAGCAGATTACGGCTGTCGATCAGGCGCTGTTCGGCGGCAATGCGCGACGCGCTGCCGAGTTGCACGAAGTACGTCACACCAAGGCCAAGTGCGGCCAAAAGTACCAGAAGCGCAATGCTCGATGACCGGCTCATGGTGCCTCCGGCTGTTGTCTGGCCGCCACGAACCGCTCCAGCGCCGGTACGCACAGGTTCATCGACAGAACGGCAAAGGCGATGCCGTCCGGATAACCGCCCCAGGTACGAATCAAGTAAGTCAGGAGCCCGACGCCGACGCCGAACAGAAGTTTTGCCCCGGGGCTTCTGGCACCGGATACCGGTTCGGTGATGATAAAGAACGCCCCCAGCATCGTCGCGCCGGTCAGCAGGTGAAACAGGGGTGAGCCATGGGAGTCGGAGCCCGAACCGTTCCAGCACAGCAGGCTGATGATGAACAGGCTGGCCAGCATGCCGACCGGGGCATGCCAACTGATGACCCGTCGCTGCAGGAGAAACATTCCGCCCGCCAGGAACGCCAGGTTCATCCATTCAACACCCCGGCCGCCGTAGTGGCCGAATGCGGGGTTGGCGGCAAACAGTTCATCCATGGTCAGGCTTTTGTTGATCCGCAGACTATCCAGTGCCGTGGCCTGCACCCACGCATCCGGTGCCTGGCCGACACCAAACACTTGCTGCAAGCCACTGAGCAGGTCCATGCCATGGGGCGATGGCCAATGGGTCATGGCTTGGGGAAAGCTCACTAGCACCAGAGCAAAACCGAGCATCGCCGGATTGAAGGGATTCGAGCCGACGCCGCCATACAAGTGCTTGCCAAAGACCATCGCAAAAGCGCCAGCACTGAGAGTCAGCCACCATGGGCAGTAAGGCGGCAGCGCCAAGGCCAGCAAGGTGGCACTGACCAGCGCGCTACCGTCGCTCAGGGTGGGTCTCAGGGGGTGCTTGCGCCATTGCACGACGGCGGCTTCGACGGCCACCGCCGCTGCGGTCGCCAGGACCAGATTGATCAATACACCCCAGCCGTACAGCCAGAACGCCGCGAGCACTCCCGGCAGGGTGGCCAGCAGCACCAGCTTCATCGCCTGCTGCAGGCGACCATCGACTGCTTCAAGGGCCGGCATGGGCGTTCACCTGGCGTTCGGCCTCGCCGAGTGCGCGCTCCAGGGCTTCGATTTGTTCCGCCGGTGCTTCGTTGGCCTGAGCCTTCTTCAGTTCGGCGCGGCGCATGGCCAACTGGATCTTGGCCCGTTTCAGCTCGGCATCATTTGATGGCACGGCGGTGATCGTCGGCGCAGGGGCTGGCGGGGCGGCGCTTTCCAGTTGCGCCAGGTTTTTTTCGGCGGCTTCAAACTGCTGTTGCAGGACGATCAGCTGCGATTGCTGCTCGAAGGTCGGCGGATGCCCGAAGGCCTTCAGCGATTTGTGCAGTTGTGCCCGACTCATCGCCACATCGATCTTGGCCTTTTTCAACGCGGCATCGGCATTGGCGGCTTTCTGTGCGCGGACACGCTCGAGAGCGGCCTGTACCGGGTCGACTGCTGTTTGCGCAGGTTGCGCGACTCGTTGTCGGGCCTGGCGCTCGGCGATTTTCTGTTGCTCCTCACGCAGCAAGCGGGCATTGCGTTGTTCGAAGCGGCGCCGCGCGTGATCGCGCTTGAGGGTGCGGGCCTGCCGCGCTTGCGGTGTCAGGGCCAGGCCGCCGACAACGGGCAGTACCGTATTGGCCAGCAATGGGCGCATTTCGATGCAGTCCACCGGGCACGGCGCCACGCACAGATCGCAACCGGTGCACTCATCGATAATGACCGTATGCATCAGCTTGGCTGCGCCGACGATGGCATCGATCGGGCAGGCCTGGATGCACTTGGTGCAACCAATGCACTCGGCTTCGCGGATGTAGGCGATCTGCGCGGGTGCCGAGCCGCGAGTGATGTCCAGTTCCAGCACCGGCACCTTCAGCAGTTCGGCCAGTGCCGCGATGGTTTCGTTGCCGCCGGGTGGGCACTTGTTGATCGGCTCACCGTTGGCGATGCCTTCGGCGTACGGCTTGCACCCGGGGTGGCCGCACTTGCCGCATTGGGTTTGCGGCAAGAGTGCGTCGATGCTTTGAATCAGACTCATGTTTTGATCAGTCCGCTGAATCCGAGAAAAACCACTGCGATCAGGCCGGCACCGATCAGGTCGATCGGCAGGCCGCGAAAGGGCAGGGGCACATCGTTGTCGGCCGTGCGCTCACGCAAGTCAGTGAACAGGCTCAACACCAGCCAGAAGCCCAACCCCGCACCGAGGCTCAAGGCCGTGGCGTGAAGCAAGCCCTTGTCCTCTTGAGCATTGAACAAGGCCACGCCGAGTACGCCGGCATTGCCCAGTAGCAACGGCCAGAGGCCTTCGAACGGCAGTGTCGAAAACACCCGTGGCAGCAGATTCAGCAACGGGCCAATCAGCAGTACGCTCAATGGCAGAAACACAAAAAGACGCAGCGCCGTCAATTGCAGGGGCACCAGCAGCCAGTGATAGAGCGCGTAGCCGAGCATGCCCACGATCAGCATCAGGCACGTTGTCGCAATGCCCAGGGCATGGACCTGACGGCGCTGGCCGGCCAACAGCGGATCGACGGCCAGCGGCCAGTGCAACACGAGGTTGTTGATCAGGGCGGCGCTGATAAGCGTAAGCAGGATTTCGGTCATTGTTCATGCCGGCAGGAACAGTTGTTGTAGGAGCGAGCTTGCTCGCGATGGACTCAAGAGCGCCGCGTTCAACCTGTGGGCACGCATTATCGTTGACGACCATCGCGAGCCAACTCGCTCCTACAGGAGCTTAGGCATTATCCGGCAAGGACGGAGGGTGGGCCAGACATGAAAATCCCACAGCCGCGCCAGGCACGACTGTGGGATCGATTTGCCGCAGGCCTTACTTGATGCGCTGGCCCGGCTTGGCGCCGCTGTCAGGGCTGAGCAGGTAGATCTCTTCACCGCCAGGACCGGCCGCCATCACCATGCCTTCGGAGATGCCGAACTTCATTTTCCGTGGCTTGAGGTTGGCGATCATCATGGTCAGGCGACCATCGAGCTTCGATGGGTCCGGGTAAGCGCTCTTGATCCCGGAGAACACGTTGCGCGTCTCGTCGCCGATGTCCAGGGTCAGGCGCAACAGCTTGTCGGCGCCTTCCACGTGTTCGGCCTTGACGATCAGGGCGACGCGCAAATCGACCGCGGCAAAGGTGTCGAACTCGATTTCCGGCGACAACGGATCCTTGGCCAGCTCGCCGTTGCCGGCCGGTGCGGCTTCGCCGGTGTCGGTCTGGCTGGCGGTCAGGTCTTCTTTCGAAGCGTCGGTCATGGCCTGTACCTTGACCGGATCGATCCGGGTCATCAATGGCTTGAACTCGTTCAATTGATGATTGCTGAGCAAGGTCGCGTGGTCGTTCCAGGTCAGCGGCGCGACATTCAGGAACGCCTCGGCATCGGCGGCCAGCAACGGCAGCACAGGCTTGAGGAAGATCACCAGTTGGCGGAACAGGTTGACGCCGGTGGCGCAGATGGCCTGGACTTCGTCCTGCTTGCCTTCCTGCTTGTTCAGCGACCACGGTGCCTTGTCGGCGATCCAGGCGTTGGCGCGGTCGGCCAGGCCCATGATCTCGCGCATGGCGCGGGCGAAGTCGCGGGCTTCATAGGCGTCGGCGATGCTTGGCGCGGCGGCCAGGAATGCGTCGGTCAGTTCCGGCGCGGCGTTGGTGTCGACCATCACGCCGGCGTTGCCTTTATTGATGAACCCGGCGCAACGGCTGGCGATGTTGACGACCTTGCCCACCAGGTCGGAGTTGACCTTCTGCACGAAGTCTTCGAGGTTCAGGTCGAGGTCATCGACGCCCCGGCCCAGCTTGGCCGCGTAGTAGTAACGCAGGTATTCCGGCGACAGGTGGTCCAGGTAGGTCCGGGCCTTGATGAAAGTGCCACGGGACTTGGACATCTTCTGGCCGTTGACGGTCAGGTAGCCGTGCACGTTGATCCCGGTCGGCTTGCGGTAGCCCGCACCTTCGAGCATGGCTGGCCAGAACAGGGCGTGGAAGTTGACGATGTCCTTGCCGATGAAGTGGTACAGCTCGGCGGTGGAGTCCTTGCCCCAGAACGCGTCGAAGTCCAGCTCCGGCGTGCGGTTGCAGAGGTTCTTGAAGCTGGCCATGTAGCCGATCGGCGCATCCAGCCAGACGTAGAAGTATTTGCCCGGCTCGTCGGGAATCTCGAAACCGAAGTACGGCGCATCGCGGGAGATGTCCCACTGTTGCAGGCCGGCATCCAGCCATTCGGCGATCTTGTTGGCGACGGCATCCTGCAGGGTGCCGCTGCGGGTCCAGGTCTGCAACATGGCCTGGAAGTCAGGCAGCTTGAAGAAGAAGTGCTGGGAATCCTTGAGCACCGGGGTGGCGCCGGAGATTGCCGACTTCGGATCCTTCAGGTCGGTCGGTGCGTAGGTCGCGCCGCATTTTTCGCAGTTGTCGCCGTACTGGTCTTCAGTGCCGCATTTCGGGCAAGTGCCCTTGATGAAGCGGTCGGCCAGGAACATTTTTTTTTCCGGGTCGAAGTACTGGGTGATCGAGCGCGTGGCGATGTGCCCGGCGTCACGCAGCTTCAGGTAGATCTGGCTCGACAGCTCACGGTTTTCTTCGGCGTGAGTGGAGTGGAAGTTGTCGAAGTCCACCAGGAAGTCGGCAAAGTCGGCGCTGTGTTCAGCCTGGACGTTGGCGATCAGTTGTTCCGGGGTGATGCCTTCCTTTTCCGCGCGCAGCATGATCGCCGAACCGTGGGCGTCGTCGGCGCAGACATAGATGCATTGATTGCCGCGGTGCTTCTGGAAGCGCACCCACATATCGGTCTGGATGTATTCCAGCATATGGCCAAGGTGAATCGAACCATTGGCATAGGGCAGGGCGCTGGTGACGAGGATCTTGCGTGGCTCGGACATGGGGCTCGGCTACTTGATGAAACGGAGGTCGGCCACTATAAAGCGCTGGCGCATATTTTTCACCCTGTGAGCCTGTTTCCGGATGCATAGCCGGTGAAACCTGTGGCGAGGGGGCTTGCCCCCGTTCGACTGCGCAGCAGTCGTAATCAAGCTGATGCGATTAGTCTGCAGGAACCGGGCTGCCGGAATTGGGGCGGCTTCGCCACCCAGCGGGAGCAAGCTCCCTCGCCACAGTCATGCATTGGCAACAAATGATCTACAAGCATGCCGCCTCGGGCGCGGAACAGGTACGATACCTGTCATCTTTTCCAAGTCCTGTTTTCGGAGTTGCCCATGAGCGCCGTCAATCGCGCAGCGGTGGAAGCCGTCCTTCGCCAATACACCGACCCTTACCTGAACCAGGACCCGGTCAGCGCCGGGTGCGTGCGCAACATCGAGATCCAGGGCGACCGCGTCAGCGTTCAGCTCGAACTGGGTTACGCCGCCGGTCTGTTCAAGAGTGGCTGGGCGCAGATGCTGGAAATGGCCATTCAGGGGTTGGATGGCGTGGCCAGTGCCCGTGTCGAGATCACTAGCGTGATCGCTGCACACAAGGCCCAGGCACAGATTCCGGGGCTGGCCAACGTCAAGAACGTGGTAGCCGTGGCCTCCGGCAAGGGCGGCGTGGGCAAGTCCACCACGGCGGCCAACCTGGCCCTGGCCCTGGCTCGTGAAGGCGCCAAGGTCGGGATTCTCGATGCGGACATCTACGGTCCGAGCCAGGGCATCATGTTCGGCATCCCCGAGCGCACCCGTCCCGAGGTCAAGGATCAGAAGTGGTTCGTTCCGCTCAAGTCCCATGGTGTGGAAGTGATGTCCATGGCCTTCCTGACCGACGACAACACGCCGATGGTCTGGCGTGGTCCGATGGTCTCCGGTGCCTTGCTGCAACTGGTAACCCAGACGGCATGGGGCGACCTGGATTATCTGGTCATCGACATGCCGCCAGGCACCGGTGATATCCAGCTGACCCTGGCGCAGAAAGTGCCGGTGGCCGGTGCGGTCATCGTTACCACCCCGCAGGACCTGGCATTGCTGGACGCGCGAAAGGGCGTGGAAATGTTCCGCAAGGTCAACATTCCGGTGCTGGGCGTGGTGGAAAACATGGCCGTGCACATCTGCTCGAACTGCGGCCATGCCGAGCATCTGTTCGGCGAGGGTGGCGGCGTGAAGCTGGCCAACCAGTATGGCGTCGAACTGCTGGCTTCGCTGCCGCTGGCGATGACCATCCGCGAACAGGCCGATGGCGGCAAGCCAACGGTGATCGCCGAGCCTGACAGCCCGATCGCCCTGGTTTACCAGGAACTGGCCCGTCACGTTGGCGCGCGGATTGTGTTGCAGGAAGCGTTGACGCCGGCGATGCCGAACATCAGCATCAGTGACGATTGATATTCTTCAGATAAATACTGACCAAATGTGGGAGCGGGCTTGCTCGCGAAAGCGGTGTGTCATTCAACCAATAAGTTGACTGATCTATCGCCTTCGCGAGCAAGCCCGCTCCCACATTGGTTTTGTGTCAGGGTTAGATCCGCAACCCGCCATCCATCTCCAGAATCCGACCGGTGTAATAGTCGTTCTCGAAGATGTACGCCGCCGAATGGGCGATCTCTTCCGGCTTGCCCATGCGCTTGAGCGGAATCCCGGCGGTCATTTTCTCCAGCGCTTCAGGCTTCATGCCCAGGGTCATTTCGGTTTCGATGAAGCCCGGTGCAATGCCGGCCACGCGAATGCCATAGCGCGCCAGTTCCTTGGCCCAGGTCACGGTCGCCGCCGCGACACCGGCCTTGGCCGCCGAGTAGTTGGTCTGACCGACGTTGCCGGCGCGGGAAATCGACGAGATATTGATGATCGCGCCGCTGTTGTTCAGCTCGACCATTTTCGCCGCGACTTCACGGGTGCACAGGAACACGCCGGTCAGGTTGACGTCGATGACCGCCTGCCACTGGGCCAGGCTCATTTTGGTCATTTCGCCATCCTTGACCTTGAGCAACAGGCCGTCGCGCAGGATCCCGGCGTTGTTGATCAAACCGTGGATCGCGCCGAAGTCTTCGGCGACCTGGGCGACCATGTGGGTCACCTGTTCTTCATTGGCGACGTTGCACAGGTAAGCGCGCGCTTCGACACCCTTGGCCTTGCAGGCCGCGACGGCGTCGTCGAGTTTTTCCTGATTGAGGTCGACCAGTGCGAGCTTCGCGCCCTTGCTGGCGAAATACTCGGCCATGGAGCGACCTAAACCCTGGCAACCGCCAGTGATAATGATTACTTTGTCAGTGAGTTGCATTCGCATGCCCCGGTAGGTCTGGGTGTTTTCTTATTAGGCATCTTCTCTTTCACGCCTACCTTGGCACTTGAGAATTGCCCCCAATGGCGTGCTGGTACTTTTACCAGTGGCCGATCCGTTTTTTTGACGGATTCTAATTAAGGAGTCATAAATTGAGCGTTGAAGTGGCCAAGCATGCACGAGAATTGCTTCTCAAGGAATACCGTGGGGTACTCTCGACGCACTCCAAATCGATGCCCGGTTTTCCGTTCGGCTCCGTGGTTCCGTACTGTCTGGACGAGCTGGGCCGGCCGCTGATCCTGATCAGTCGCATCGCCCAGCACACGCATAATTTGCAAAAAGATCCGAAGTGCTCGCTCTTTGTCGGCGAGCGCGGGGCTGAGGACGTGCAAGCTGTCGGTCGCCTGACCTATCTGGCCGAGGCTCATCAGATCGAAGACGAAGCCGCCATCGAGGCCGCCTCCGAGCGTTACTACCGCTACTTCCCGGAGTCGCAGGGTTATCACCAGGCCCACGATTTCGATTTCTGGGTGCTCGAGCCTGTACGCCATCGCTATATCGGTGGTTTTGGCGCGATTCACTGGGTCAACGACCTGGCCCTGGCCAACCCGTTCGCCGGCAAGGCCGAGGTGAGCATGGTCGAGCACATGAACGCCGATCATGCCAAAGCCATTGCCCACTACGTGGACCTGGCGGGCCTGCCGAAAACTTCGCCGGCGCAGATGGTCGGTATCGACACAGAAGGCATGCACTTGCGTATCGGTCAAAGCCTGTACTGGTTGCCGTTCCAAGCGCCTTGTAATACCCCGACACAAGTCCGCGAAGCCTTGGTTTCTCTGGCTCACGCCGAACATTGGCCGAAAAATGAAGTGGCCGACGCTTGAAATCACGAAACGGCGACGTCATCTAAGGTGAACTGGCAAGGCATTCTTGCGTTGAGGAACCATTTGATGCGCCCTTTTTTGTTGCTCTTTCTGCTGTTCCCGGTGTTGGAGCTGTTCGTATTCGTCAAGGTGGCAGGGTCTATCGGGTTTTTCCCGGCCCTGCTGCTGATCATTCTTGGCTCGATGTTCGGTGTGTTCGTGCTGCGTGTCGCCGGCCTGGCCACGGCCCTGCGTGCCCGTGAAAGCCTGAGCCGCGGCGAACTGCCGGCCCAGACCATGCTCGAAGGCCTGATGCTGGCATTGGCTGGTGGCCTGTTGATTCTTCCGGGTTTCATCAGCGATGTGATCGGCCTGTTCATGCTGCTGCCGTTCAGTCGTCGTCTGCTGGCCAATAAAATGCGCCAGCGCGCCGAAGAGCAGGCCATGCGTCAGCGGGCGTTCGCCGATGACCTGCAGGCCCGTGGCGGCCCGGCCCCGCGCGAGCCGCTGGGCCGCGAGCCCAACGTGATCGAAGGCGAGTTCGAACACCGCGATACCAAGTAATACACAGATCGACACGGCACCTTCGGGTGCCGTGTTCGCTTGCGGAGCCTCGATCTGAAAAATTTTCGAGCCCCGCCCTTGTAATAAGCTTATGCGCCCTTATGTAACGGTCACCGCAAGGTTTCTGGCGATCACGCCAGACAGACTTCCGCGGTTCGCTTGACGAACCGCAACCGGCAACGCCGGCCTTTGTTAAACCCGCCGGGACTACACCGGCCGATGAAAACCACAATTAGGAGAGATCGACAATGAAGCTTCGTCCTCTGCATGACCGCGTCGTCATCCGTCGCAGCGAAGAAGAAAAGAAAACCGCCGGCGGTATCGTCCTGCCAGGTTCGGCTGCTGAAAAAGCCAACAGCGGCGAAATCCTCGCTGTAGGCACCGGCCGCGTACTGGAAAACGGTGAAGTGCGTGCACTGTCCGTGAAAGTGGGCGACAAGGTTGTGTTCGGTCCTTACTCCGGCAGCAACACTGTGAAAGTCGACGGCGAAGACCTGCTGGTAATGAGCGAGAACGAAATCCTCGCTGTTATCGAAGGCTGATACCCCCGTTCATTTTCCACTACTACAAAGTATTTAAGGAATATCGATCATGGCTGCTAAAGAAGTTCTGTTTGGCGATTCCGCCCGTAAAAAGATGCTCAAGGGCGTCAACGTCCTGGCTGACGCAGTAAAAGCGACCCTGGGCCCGAAAGGCCGTAACGTGATCATCGAGAAGAGCTTCGGCGCTCCGACCATCACCAAGGACGGCGTTTCCGTTGCCAAAGAAATCGAACTGGAAGACCGTTTCGAAAACATGGGCGCGCAGCTGGTCAAAGACGTTGCCTCCCGTGCCAACGATGACGCTGGTGACGGTACTACCACCGCTACCGTTCTGGCTCAGTCGATCGTCAACGAAGGCCTGAAAGCCGTCGCTGCCGGCATGAACCCGATGGATCTGAAGCGCGGCATCGACAAGGCGACCATCGCCATCGTCAAAGAGCTGAAAAACCTGTCCAAGCCATGCGCTGACACCAAGGCAATCGCTCAGGTAGGTACCATCTCCGCCAACTCCGACAATTCCATCGGCGACATCATTGCCGAAGCCATGGAAAAAGTCGGTAAAGAAGGCGTGATCACCGTTGAAGAAGGCACTGGCCTGGAAAACGAACTGTCGGTTGTAGAAGGCATGCAGTTCGACCGTGGCTACCTGTCCCCGTACTTCGTCAACAAGCCGGAAACCATGGTTGCCGAGCTGGACAACCCGCTGGTTCTGCTGGTCGACAAGAAGATCTCGAACATCCGCGAAATGCTGCCAGTGCTGGAAGCCGTTGCCAAAGCCGGCCGCCCACTGCTGATCGTTTCCGAAGACGTTGAAGGCGAAGCCCTGGCGACTCTGGTCGTGAACAACATGCGTGGCATCGTCAAGGTTGCAGCCGTCAAGGCTCCAGGCTTCGGCGACCGTCGCAAGGCCATGCTGCAGGATATCGCCGTTCTGACTGGCGGTACCGTTATCTCCGAAGAGATCGGCCTGAGCCTGGAAGCCGCTACCCTGGAAAACCTGGGCAGCGCCAAGCGTGTGACCATTTCCAAGGAAAACACCATCATCGTTGACGGTGCTGGCGTAGCAGGCGACATCGAGTCCCGCATTGCCCAGATCCGTGCCCAGGTTGCCGAAACTTCCTCGGACTACGACCGTGAAAAACTGCAAGAGCGCCTGGCCAAGTTGTCCGGTGGCGTTGCAGTGATCAAGGTTGGCGCTGGTTCCGAAGTTGAAATGAAAGAGAAGAAAGCCCGCGTTGAAGACGCCCTGCACGCAACCCGTGCAGCCGTTGAAGAAGGCGTGGTACCTGGCGGTGGCGTTGCGCTGATTCGCGCTCTGCAAACCCTGAACGATCTGAAAGGCGACAACGCTGATCAGGACGTCGGTATCGCAGTTCTGCGCCGTGCCGTTGAAGCACCGCTGCGTCAGATCGCTGCCAACAGCGGTGACGAGCCAAGCGTTGTGGTCAACGAAGTCAAGAACGGCAAAGGTAACTTCGGTTACAACGCTGCGACTGGCGAATACGGCGACATGATCGAAATGGGCATCCTGGACCCAACCAAGGTCACCCGTTCCGCTCTGCAAGCTGCATCGTCGATCGGCGGTCTGATCCTGACCACCGAAGCTGCTGTTGCTGATGCACCGAAGAAAGACGGCGGTGCTGGCGGCGGTATGCCAGACATGGGCGGTATGGGCGGCATGGGCGGCATGATGTAAGCCAGCCTTACCCCTGTACGAAAAAACCCCGCCTGCGCAAGCAGGCGGGGTTTTTTATTGTCCGGATTTCAATGTTCACATCGATCCAGTGTGAGCGGGCTTGCTCGCGAAGGCGGTGCATCAGTCAAAATAGTCCTCGACTGACAGTCCGCTTTCGCGAGCAAGCCCGCTCTCACAGGTTATTGCGTAGTTCCTGTGGGAGCGTGGCTTGCCCGCGAAGGCGTCAGTTCAGGCACTGACCGGTTCCGCCTTTGTCTCCTGCACAACCTTCAACGCCGGTCGATACAGAACGTAGTAGTACGACCCCAGGCAAATCAGCCAGCAGAACACCGCCGTCCACACGTTGTGTGAGAAGAAGTGCGCGCCCTGCATCATTCGCCCGATGGAGAACACCGAGCCCAAGGCAAAGGCGAAGACTAATGCTGCCCGAGCCATGCGTGGGCGACGGTCACGCAAGACGAAAAACAGCGCAAACAGGGTAAAGCCGGTGGCTGCATGGCCGCCAGGCCAGCAACGTCCCGGTTTATCGGTATGCGGGCGAGGGCTCAACAGTTCACTGTACGTTTCATGGCCGCCGAACTGCTCGAGGCTCCACGGGCACTGCACCGCGGTCACCGCTTTCATGGGCGTGACAAAGGAGGTCGCCAGGCCCAGGGACAGCACCAGGCAGCCTAGCTCGCGCTTGAGCGGTTTGAGCCTGGTCATGAAGAACGAAGCGATATAACCGAGGATGGCAAACACCGAGAAGGCGATGACCACTTGCTTGGCGCGATCGTGCAGGATGTTTTCCAGGAAGTAACTGTGCCGACCGATGAAGTCGCCCGCGACCGGGTCATAGAATAGTTTGGCGAGGTCCATGTCCAGTGAAGTCAGTTCGAGCAACACCAGAATGATCGCCGCAACGGCGGGAACCCCCAGGCACACCCAGAAGTTGAGTGGACGAGGAACGGGGCGGACAGCGGTTGATGACATGGTGGATCCTGAACAAAGGAAAAGCCCCGGGGCATCAGCCCGGGGCGATTCGGTTAACGTTCGCCGACTTGACCGACACCCTCCTTGGGCGCCTTCCAGCCAAGCAGCTGTTGCTTGAAGCCATAACTGGCGGTTTGGTAATAGCTGATGGCGCGAGTAATCAGCGGGTCATCGGCACTGGACCGGGATTCGCGGCTTTCGGTCAGCGCTTCATCATGACGACGCAATCCCTGGCGAGGACTCAAAATTGCCAGGTCCTTGCCGTCGAACAACCCGAGGTGCTGATAGTTGCCGACCACCACCCGTGGTGGCAGCGGGTTATCTTGCAACAGGTTACGTCCAAAAAATGTCGATTCATAATCCAGATTGAGCAGTCCCAGCAAAGTAGGCGCCAGATCGATCTGGCTGGCCAATTGTGCCGTTTCCCGGGCTTCGATCAACTTGGGTGCATAGATGAACAGCGGAATCTGATAGTTGGCGATAGGCAAGTCTTCCTTGCCGGCGCTGCCTGCGGTGTGATCGGCGACAAAGATGAAGAT
Source organism: Pseudomonas sp. P5_109 (assembly GCF_034009455.1). NCBI lineage: Bacteria > Pseudomonadati > Pseudomonadota > Gammaproteobacteria > Pseudomonadales > Pseudomonadaceae > Pseudomonas > Pseudomonas sp. P5_109. The sequence goes on along the minus strand of NZ_CP125380.1, from coordinate 5,704,317 downwards.
TGTATTGTCAAACCAGGGTTTTTGCCGCGCCTGATCAAGGAACCGACCAATCGCGTAGTCGGTGTATTTCACTGCGCCGTCACGGCCGTTGCCCGACTTGATGTCGATCCGGTTGTCCGGATAGGTGTAAGGGCGATGGTTGGATGTCGTCATCAATTGCAGCAGGAATGGCTGCTGCTTGGCGTAGTCGGCATCGGCCAGTTTCAGTGTCTGATTGTAGAGATCCTCATCAGCCATGCCCCAGGCATTCTTGAAGTGAATCTCCGACTCCTCAACGCTGCTCTGGTCCACGATGCGGTAGCCGTTACCGCTGAAGAACGCATTCATGTTGTCGAAGTAACCGCGCCCGCCGTAAACAAATACGCTGTCGTAGCCCACGGCATTGAGTTGCTGGCCAAGGCTGGCAAAGCCGCTTTCACGACCCACGCGCTTGACGATCGAGCGGCCTGGCGTCGGCGGAATCGCCAGGGTGATGGCTTCCAGGCCGCGGTCGGTGCGGGTGCCGGTGGCGTAGAAATTATTGAAGTACAGGCTCTGCTTGCGCAAGGCATCAAGATTGGGGGTCAGGTTACGGGTGTCGCCGTTGCTGCCCATGTACTTGGCGCTGAAGCTTTCAATGGTGACCAGCACGATATTGGGTTTGCGCGGTGCGCCGGGGTTATCGATCTGCCGGCGTATGTCCTGCGGGTCTTCACCCACGAAGCGGGCATTGGGCTCGGCCAGTTCAGCGCGAATCTGTTGGGCAGCCACGGCCGACGGCAGTGTGCTGTAGAACTGCGGGTAATCCAGTTCGTTGTTACGGAATGCCGCGAAGAACTGATAAGGGCCATTGCTCGCCAGTTCATTCTGATAGGCGTTGCCGCCCTGGGCGCGCGGGGCATCCTGGCTGAGCAACTGCAGGCTCAGGCCGGCGACGATCAACAAGCCGAGTGCATTGAGCAGGCGGCCACGCAGCGGCGGCAACGGCGCATCGAGTGCAGCTTTGAAGGGTTTGCGCAATGCAAAACTCAGGACCACGGCCAGCACGGCGAGGATGCTCAGCAGCGTGCCGATCGGGTATGACTCCAGCAGGTTGTTCAGTACTTCGTCGGAATACACCAGGTAGTCGACGGCGATGAAGTTGAAGCGAACGCCGAATTCATCCCAGAACAGCCACTCGGCCACCGAGGTGAACAGCATCGCGAACAGGCTGACGGTCAACAGACCTTGAAGAAACCAGCGATGGCCACGAGTGCGCCAAAGGGCCGGCGGGCACAGCAACAAGTAGAGGCCCATGGGCAGTGCCGCGTAGGCAATGAAACCCAGGTCGTAGAGCAGCCCGATACCAAACACCGACAGGAAGCCGCTTCCGGCCTCATCCAGGTGTGTGAGGAGCAGGACTGTTCGAGTCAGAAAAAAAATTGCCAGCCAGGTGCCGGTCACCAGCAGCAAAAAACGCATGGGTGCCGTCTTCAAAGAGTCCATTTTCTACATTCCTTATTATCAATCGCGTGACAGTCTTCATCATCCGCTGTAGTCAACGTGTGATTCGATAGTGAAAAACTTGTCAATCTTACCTTTTGGTTGAACGAATTGATTCACTCATAGCCTTCCCCTAGCCGTGAGCCACACTTGGCCTTAAGCTGCGCGGGCCATGACGGCCATTACTGTGGACGGAGAGATACCCATGCGAATTCTATTGGTTGAAGACAACCGCGATATCCTGGCCAACCTGGCCGATTACCTGGGGCTCAAAGGCTATACCGTGGATTGCGCGCAGGATGGTTTGTCTGGCCTGCATCTGGCGGCCACCGAGCACTACGATTTGATCGTGCTCGATATCATGTTGCCCGGCATTGATGGCTATACCCTGTGCAAGCGCCTGCGCGAAGATGCCCGCCGCGAGACGCCGGTGATCATGCTCACGGCGCGAGATCAACTGGATGATCGTCTGCAAGGCTTCAAGTCCGGTGCTGATGACTATTTGATCAAACCATTCGCCCTGTCTGAGCTGGCAGCGCGTATCGAAGCGGTCATGCGTCGTACCCAGGGCGGTGGACGAAGGACCTTGCAGGTCGGCGACCTCAACTATGATCTCGACACCCTGGAAGTCACCCGCGAAGGACGGTTGCTGAAGCTCAACCCGGTCGGCCTGAAATTGCTGGCGGTGTTGATGCAGAAAAGCCCGCATGTGTTGCGCCGTGAAATTCTTGAAGAAGCACTCTGGGGCGATGACTGTCCGGACAGCGACAGCCTGCGCAGCCATGTCCACCAGCTGCGCCAGGTGATCGACAAGCCGTTCGCCAAGCCGTTGCTGCAAACCGTGCACGGTGTGGGGTATCGCTTGGCAGAGGGGCGTAATGGAGTTTAAGCAGAGCCTTTCTCAACGCATCATCATTGCCTTTGCACTGATGAGCGCGCTGGTGGCAGGTGCCTTTGCCATGGGCATCGTGGCAACCGTGCACCTGGTGGAGGAAAAACTGATTTCGGCAGGCCTGGGCGGCGATTTGCAGCGCCTGTTGCTGATGGACAATGTCACGGACTGGAGCCATCGACCCGAGCCGGACCAATTGTTCTACTTCAGCAGCGGTCCGGGTGATTTCAGGTTGCCCAAGGATCTGCGGCACCTGGAGCCGGGTTTCCACGAGGTGTTCCGGGAAAACCTGTCGTACCACGCCATGGTCGAAATCGTCGACGGCCGACGGTACGTGCTGTTGCAGGATCAGAGCGACTTTGAAGAGCGTGAGCGGGTGCTGTTTGCCGTGGTGCTGGTGGGTTTCGTGCTCAGTCTGGCGTTGGCGGTGTTTCTCGGCTGGGTCCTGGCCCGCAAGGTGATGGCACCGGTGGTGCGCCTGGCCCGCCAGGTACGCCATCGCGATCAACTGCTGGGTTTGGCTCCGCCCTTGGCCCCGGATTATGCCGCCGACGAAGTGGGCGAACTGGCCGTGGCCTTCGACGCCACCCTCGGGCGCTTGCGTCAAGCCCTGACCCGCGAGCGGTTGTTTACCAGCGATGTCAGCCACGAATTGCGTACACCCCTGATGATTCTGGCCAGTTCCTGCGAGCTGTTGCTGGAAAACCCCGGTCTCGATCAGCGCGGCCGCGCCCAGGTCGAGCGCATCGGCCGAGCCTGTGAAGAAATGCGTGAGCTGGTGCAAACCTTCCTGATGCTGGCCCGAGCCCAGCGCGAAGACGCCAGCATGTCGCCACAGCAGTCCCTGGGCCAGGTGGCCGAGGGCCTGCTCGGTCTGTGGCGCGAGCCCATTGAAAGCAAAGGGTTGAAGCTGAACTTCGAGCCGGGCAAGCCTGGGGCCGAAGTCTACAATGCAACGCTCTTGCATGCGGTAATGGGGAACTTGCTGCGCAATGCCCTGCATTACACCGAGCAGGGCTTCATCCGCCTGACCCTGACGGGCACGGGCTTTCTGGTCGAAGACAGTGGTGTGGGCATTCCCGAGGAAAAACGCGAGGCGATGTTCGAACCGTTCGTTCGTGGCACTGAAAAGCGCGGGGAAGGCTTGGGCCTTGGGCTTTCACTGGTACAGCGGATCTGTGAAAACCAGGGCTGGAGCGTCAGTCTGACAACCATGGAACCCAGTGGCTGCCGTTTTCAGGTGGAGTTGTCCCGAGCTTGAATCCATTGGGCCATGCGTCCGGGAAGCCCTATCATTTCTGTAAAACCCTGTAATACTTCTAGGTTTCCTTAACAAATTTTTCACAATTGGATCACCTGTAACCGACACCACGAAACCTAAGGTAGTTGTTATCAGAAGTTCAGGAGACCTGATGATGGACGGCCCGATCAAACTCGATTTTTCCGAAAAGTACGACGATCAACACGCACAGCGTTATCTGCGTAAGCACCAGGACGGTCTCGGCCGTAAATTGTCTCACTGGCGTGACCTGCAACTGGCACGCAAGGCGCTGGCCCTGGTGGGCGAGCCTGGCCTGGTCCTCGACTTGCCGTGCGGTGCAGGGCGTTTCTGGCCCATGCTGGCCGAAAAGCCCAACCGCGTGATCATCGGCGCCGATAACTCGGAGTCCATGCTGAAGATCGCCACCCAGGCGCAACCTGCCGATGTGGTGAAACGGGTACAACCCTTGCACACTTCTGCATTCGACATCGCCTTGCCGGACAACGCCGTCGACAGCATTTTTTGCATGCGCTTGCTGCACCACATCGGTGAAGCCGAGCATCGCATGGCTATTTTGCGCGAATTCGAGCGCGTTTCCCGTGACAGCGTGATCCTTTCGTTGTGGGTCGATGGCAACTTCAAGGCCTGGAAACGCAAGCGGTCGGAGAAAACACGTGGGCAGGAAGGTTACCAAAACCGGTTTGTGTTACCGGCCGCTACCGTAGAAAAGGAATTTGAGCAGGCGGGTTTCCGCATCCAGGAACAACTGGACTTTTTGCCGCTCTATGCCATGTGGCGAGTTTACGTATTACGCAAGAGGTAACAGGATGGCAGTGCAGTGTGCAGCAGAAACGGAAGTCGCTCCCCAGGACCGCTTCGATTACTTCTGGAATCAGCGCGGTGAATGGGTAGAAGAACCCAACGTCCGTCGCGGCGGGGAAAGCGGCGTTCAACGCGTTATGGGCAGTGATGGTCAGCTGCTCTACGTCAAGCGTCAGACCGGGCATATCCATCGCAGCTGGCTGCACCCTTTCGGGCGGCCTACGGTGCTGCGCGAGCAAGCTGCCCTCACCGGTGTAACTGCGCTTGGTGTACGGGTTCCGCAAATCGTTTTCTGCGGCGCACAGCGCGATCCGGTGCACAAGTGGCGTGCATTGCTGGTCACCAAGTCACTGGATGGCTTCGAGGAAATCGAGCACTGGTACGCTGGTGGCGGCCGCGAACGTCATGGTGAAGCCGTAAACGACCGTGTGCTCAAGGACCTGGCTGAAAACCTGGCCCGCATGCACAAGGGGCGCTGGCAGCACAGCTGCATCTACATCAAGCACGTATTCGTTCGCGTGACCGGGGAGGGCGAGTCGGCCAAGGTCGAAATTGCCCTGATCGACCTGGAGAAATGCCGACAGCGTTTGACCGCCTATCGCGCTGCTGCCCATGACATGAAGCAATTGCGTCGCCACTCGTCGTTCAGCGATGCAGACTGGAAAAAGCTCGTCTATTTTTATGAGACGGCGTTTGGCAGCGCTATCAAGGGTTTATAGCGATGAAACTCGAAATTGCACGAGGTTTGTTTCTGGTAGGAGCCTTGGCAGTTGCATCAATCGCGATGGCAGCCTGGGAGCAACCGCGCCCCCAGGTTCTCAGCTCGATAAGCGCAGAAGAACATTGTCCATTGCCACGGGTTGCCAAGGCATCCGTGGCCACTCAACCCGATCATGACTTGTTGCTGTTCATGTTCGGACTTTCTCAGGGATTGAGGCCGCAAAGTTGAACCGATTGAAGCCCAAATGAAAGGCCTCGCATTAGCGAGGCCTTTTTTTTCGGGCTTTCATTGGTTTGGTCACGGTCCCTTGTAGGAGCCGGCTTGCTGGCGATGGTCGTTAACGATAACGCGTATGAACTGGATAAACGCGGCGCACTTGAGCCCATCGCCAGCAAGCCGGCTCCTACAGTTATTGAGTTATGTTTCCCGAGGTTTATCGGGCTTGGCCAGCAGCGTGTACACGCAGGGCAACACAAACAGGGTGAACAAAGTGCCGATCGACATGCCTGTTGCGATGACCGTGCCGATGTCGAACCGGCTGACCGCGCCAGCACCGGTGGCGATGATCAATGGCACCATGCCGAACACCATCGCCGCGGTGGTCATCAAGACCGGACGCAGGCGGATGGCCGCCGCTTCCTCCACCGCTTCCCGTGCCGTCAGCCCCTTGTCCTTGCGTAGCTGGTTGGCGAACTCGACGATCAGAATGCCGTGCTTGCTGATCAGCCCGATCAACGTCACCAGCCCGACCTGGGTGTAGATGTTCATGCTCGACCAACCCAGGAACAGCGGAATCAATGCGCCGCAAATGGACAGGGGCACGGTGACCAGGATCACCAACGGGTCGCGGAAGCTTTCGAACTGGGCCGCCAGTACCAGGAAAATGATCGCCAGTGCCAAGGCAAAGGTGACCCAGAGGGCACTGCCTTCCTGAACATACTGTCTCGACGCGCCGGCGTAGTCGAAGGAAAAACCGACGGGCGCCTCTTCCCGGGCGATCTGGCGCACGAGGTCGATGGCTTCCCCCATGCTCACAAGCGGCACGCCGGACAGGATGGCCGAGTTGAGTTGCTGGAACTGGTTCAGTTGGCGTGGTCGGGCACGGTCGGTGATGGTGATCAGGGTCGACAATGCCAACAGTTCGCCCTTGGTGTTTTTCACGTAGTAATTGTTCAGCCAGTCCGGATTGTCGCGAAACGGCCGCTCGACCTGGGCGATGACCTTGTAGCTGCGACCTTCAATGGTGAAGCGGTTGATCTCGGCCTCGCCCAGCAGGGTCGCCAGGGTTCCTCCCAGATCCTGCATGGAAACCCCCATCTGCGCGGCCTTGGCGCGGTCGATATCCACCACCACTTCCGGTTTATCGAAGGCCAGGTCAACGTCGACGAAGGCAAACTTGCCGGATTCCATCGCACGTTTTTTAACCCGGTCGACCACCTGCAATAGCAATTCGTAATCGTTGGCGGAGTTGATGACGAACTGGAACGGCAGGCCTTCGCCGGTGCCCGGCAGGGACGGCAGGTTGAAGCCGAAAATCTGCAACCCGGGGATACTTTCCAGTTTGCTTTGAACCTCGGGCAGGATCGCCATCTGGGTACGGCTACGCTCGTTCCATGGCTTGAGCAGGAAACCGCCGATGCCCGATTGCACGCCGTTGAAACCGTTGATCTGGAACGACGAGTAGTACTCGGGAAAGGCCTTGAAGATCGAGATGAACTCGTCGGTGTAGGCGTTCAGGTAGTCCAGGTTGGTCGGTTGCGGGGCGTTGGCCAGCATGAAAATGATGCCCTGGTCCTCATCCGGAGCCAGTTCCGATTTGGTGAACTTGAGGAAGACCGGAATCAGGCACAGCACGATCACAGCGAACACCAACACCACCGGCCGGGTGTTGAGGGTGCCGTGCAGCATGCTCTGGTAGCGGCGCTTGAGGCTTTCGAAAATCATGTCCAGGCGATGGGCCAGGCCACTGGGATTTTCATCGTGGCGCAGAAGAAACGCACACATCATCGGTGACAGGGTCAGGGCGACGATACCGGAAATCACCACCGCGCCGGCCAGGGTCAGGGCAAACTCCTTGAACAGCGCCCCGGTCAGGCCGGTCAGGAAACCGATCGGTGCATACACCGCCGCGAGGGTAATGGTCATCGACACCACCGGCATGGCGATTTCCCGGGCTCCTTCAATAGCGGCATCCAGCGGTGTCTTGCCTTCCTCGATATGGCGATGAATGTTTTCCACCACCACGATGGCGTCATCCACCACCAGGCCGATGGCCAATACCATCGCCAGCAGGGTAAGCAGGTTGATCGAGTACCCCATCATCTGCATGAAGAACATCACGCCAATCATCGACAGCGGGATGGTCACCACCGGGATCACCACCGAACGCAGGGCGCCGAGGAACAGGAACACCACCACGATCACGATCAGCACCGCTTCGAACAGGGTTTTCACCACTTCGTCGATCGAGGCCTGGATGAACAGGGTGGCGTCATAGGCAATTTCACCCTTGAGGTTCGGCGGTAGCTGGGCCTCAAGGTCCGGCATGATCTTGCGCACTTCCTTGATCACTTCCAGCGGGTTGGCGCCGGGCGTCGCCTTGATGCCGATGTACACCGAAGGGGTGCCACCGAACGAACTGATGGTGTCGTAGTTCTCCGCGCCCATTTCGACACGCGCCACATCGCGCAGCAGCACACGGCTGTCGCCGTCGACCTTGAGCGGGATTGCCCCGAACGCTTCGGCGGACTTGAGTTCGGTATTGGCGTTGATGCTGGTGACCACGTATTCGCCTTTCACCTCGCCAGCGGCCGAGAGGAAGTTGTACTGGCGCACCGCGTTGGTCACATCGCTGGCGCTGAGGCCGAAACCCGCGAGCTTCACCGGGTCCAGCCACAGGCGCATGGCAAAGACCTGGTTGCCGAGGATCTCGGCCTCGGCCATGCCGGGCAAGGTCGCCAGTTTCGGCTGGATCACCCGTGACAGGTAATCGGTAATCTGCGGGTTGTTCAATTCCTTGCTGAAGAAGCTGATGTACATCAACGCTGATGCATCGGCAGATTCTTTGCTCAGTACCGGGTCTTCGGCGTCCTGGGGCAGCTGGTTCTTGACCTCGTTGGCCTTGGCCAGCAGTTCGGTAAACAGGCGGTCGCTGTTGGAGCCCACGCGTGCGTAGATCGAGATCACCGAAAAGTTCTGGCGACTGACCGAGGTCATGTAGTCGATGCCCTCGGCGCTGGCCAGGCTTTGCTGCATCGGTTGAGTGATATAGCCCTGGATGGTCTCGGCGTTGGCCCCGGGGTAGGCGGTGGTCACCGTGATCAGAGCGTTTTCCATTTGCGGATACTGGCGCAGCGGCAGCTTGCTCCAGGCCTGGAAGCCCAGCAGCACAATCAGCAGGCTGACGACGGTTGCGAGAACCGGGCGGCGAATGAACGGATCGGTAAAAGCCATGGGGATTCCTTGATCAGTTCGCGCGTGGCGCACTGTTCTGCTCGGCGAGGGTCTTGTCGTCGCTGATGGCGATGTGTGCACCGTTATCCAGTTTGAGCTGGCCGGCGGTCACCACAGTCTCGCCGTTCTGCACGCCCTTGGTGATCATCACTTGCCCATCGCGGCGTTCGCCGGTTTCGACAAAACGCCGTTCGGCGATCAGCACTGGCTGGCCCTTGTCGTCTTTTTCCAGGCTGCCATCTTCGGCCTTCTTGGGTACGGCCACGTACACCGAGTTGCCGTAGAGCGTGTAGCTGATCGCGCTTTCCGGTACCACGATGCGCGGCTGCGGGTTGGGCAGGAGCACCTGGAGGCTGGCGAACATGCCGGGCAGCAACTTGCCATCGGGGTTGGACAGGGTGGCGCGGACCTGAACGTTACGGGTGCTGTTTTCGACTTTGGGGTTGATTGCACTGATGGTGCCGGGGAACGTCTGGGTCGGATAGGCCGAAACGATGATCTGAACCGGCTGGCCGATGGCGACTTTCGGTACCGATTGTTCCGGGACGAAGAAGTCGACGTAAAGGCTGCTGAGGTCTTGCAGGGTGGCGATCATGGTGCCGCTGGCCACGTAGTCGCCGACATCCACCTGGCGAATGCCGATGGTGCCGCTGAACGGCGCGATGATGCGTTTTTTCTCGAGCGCCGCCTTGAGCTGGTTGACCGTGGCCTTGCTCTTTTTCAGAACGGCCGAGAGCCGGTCGAACTCACCCTTGGAAATCGCCTGGCTGCCCACCAGCTGGCTGCCACGGCTGTAATCCACCTGGGCCAGCCCGAGGTCGGCCTGTGCGGTTTCCAGGAGGGCGGTTTCCACGGCGCTGTCTAGTTGCACGATCGGCTGGCCGGCCTTGACCTTCTGCCCTGACTCGAACTGCACGTCGGTGACGGTACCGGCAATTTCCAGGCTCAGGTCGACACCTTGCAGCGCCTTGAGGGTGCCGACCGTGGGCAGCCGGGATTGCCACGGACGTTCGGTGGCGGTGGCCACAGCGACATTGATGGGCGGTTTGGGTGCGGAGAAGCCTTGAATCATCGTATAGACGGAGAAGGCTTTGTACGCGCCCAGGACCAGCACAATCAGCAAAACAACACCCAACATGATCAGCATGCGGCGACGCAGCATATTCCAGTTCCTTGGAGAAAATCAGGTGAGACAGTCGGGCACATTACTCCGACTGGGAAAGGGATTCCAATGGCTGTTTATTGGAACCCCATAACCTGTAGGAGCCGGCTTGCCGGCGATAGTGCCGTTGAATTTACGCTGTTCTCGAGATTGCCATCGCTGGCAAGCCAGCTCCTGTAAGGGGATGCGTTTGGCGGGTGTTTACGCCATCAGATGCAGATGGTTGTCCCAGAGCCCTGCGGGTAGCTCCAGCGGCTTTGCAACAAGATTTGTCTGGCGGCAGTCGTAGTAGCGGCAACGTCCCTGGCCCGAGGTCACGACAAAACCATCGGCCACGGCGCCAACCCCGGCGCAATCAGGCAGTGGCGCATCCAGGCGTACTTCGCCGCTGTCCAGGTCCCAGATGAAAAACCGGTTGCCCCGTGGTGCAGTCAACGCCACCAGGCGCAAGTCGTTGTGTACCGCGACGCTGGCGGTGTAGTGCCCCATGGCTTGCAACTGGTGCTCGGGCACCGGGAACGCCACGAAAGGCTGGCCGGGACGCTTGATCGCCAGCAGCTCCGATGACTCGTGGGCCGCGCCCATGAATTGCTGGCTGGCAACGATGGTGCCGTCGCTGGCGATGGCCAGATGGCGCACGCTGTTCATCTGCTGGGCGAGGGTTTCCTTGCTCAGCAGGGTGCCATCACGTTGCATCAGGACCAGGCTTGGTTCCATGGCGTTGAGGTTCATCTCCACCCGGCTTTCGGCTTCGGTGCGAATCCCGCCGTTGGCCACCACCAGGGTTTCGCCATCGGGCATCCACGACACCTGGTGCGGACCGAGGCCGTGGGTGGATATCTCACCGCTGTGCACCAGCCGTTCACCTTCGAATTTGTACACGCCGAGCAGGCCACGACCCGGATCGGTGGTGTCGTTTTCGGTGGCGTACAGCCAGTCGCCGCTGTGGTGGATGACGGCGTGTCCGTAGAAGTGCCGGTTTGGCTGCGACACCACGGTTTGCAGGAGCGCGCCGTCGCGCAGGTCGATCAGGTAGCTCTCGGTACCCGGACGGCGGGCGACAAACAGCGCAATCGGCTGTGTCGGGTGGTTGATGATGTCGTGGCAACGCTGGCCGACCCGGGTGGCGAACACCTGGGTGCCATCGAGCCGATAACCGACAGCGTAATGCTGGCCATCGGTATCGTCCCGTGCCGAAAGCAACAACGGACTCTTGTCCTTTTGCTTGAACAGCTTCCAGCCGCCCAGCGTCACCGCACCCAGCAACAAACTACCCAAGGTCAGAGCCTGGCGTCGCAGCATGGAACTCGCCCCCATCAGTCGCCGTCGTTGGCGTTGAAGCCCAGTTGGATGCCCAGCGCCTTGGCCAGATCAGCCTCGTGCAAGCGATGGACAACGTTGAGGCTGTCGTACAGATCGTTGAGTTGCTGGCGGCCGGCGTCGTCACCGAGCATGTCGGTCAGCGAGCGCTGGTTGCCGGCGAACAGTTTCAGCGAGGCGGCATAGGCGGCATCGATCTTGTCGGCCAAGGGTTTCTGCTCGCTCGGCAACAGGCTGCGCAGGCCTTTGTTGTCCACACCTTCCCAGACTGTCTTGGCGGCCGCGAGGCTGGCCTCGAGGCTGGTCAGGGACGACTGGCTACGCCATGCGTCGGCCTGGAACGGTTGCGGCACACCCTTGCTCTGGCGACCCATCGGCGTGCCGAGCTTTTTCTTCAGGGTGTCGATGGCCGTGACTTGTACGCGCAGCAGTTCGGCGATCGCTTCGTGGGAGTCCGCGTAACGCTGGTTCGGGAATTTGCTCATTTGCGCGAGCATGCCGTCGGTGTTGTTCCAGGTTTGCAGAATCTCTTCGGCCAATTGCTTCTGGCGTTCGCCGATGGCGACCAGCAGCGGGCAGTACTTGCTCTTCTGCTCAGCGTTGGCCACGTCAGGCTTGCTGTCGAACAGAATGTATTCGTAGGCCGAGAGACCCTGTACCACAACGCTGGACTTGGCCAGTGCGGCGGCATCGATTTGCGGCTGGGCGGTGACCAGTTGCTCGACCTGCCGGCCGACCAGGTTTTTCTTGTCCGGCCAGAACTGCACCTGCCACGAACGGTTGCCTTCGGCCAACGGCCCGATCAGCAGGGGTTGCAGCTCGGCCCAGGCTTTTTGCGCATGCAGGAAGTCGGCGCGGGCCGTTTCCAGGGTTTCCTTGCCTTCGCAGTAGGCAAGGGCGCTGACCGCCAATTGACGGTCGGCTTCAACCCAGCGGGTGTAGGTCGGCAGGATCACCGATTTGGCGATGGCCGCCGACGTGACTGCTTGCGGATCCTGCGGCGAGCAGGCGCCCAGGGCGAGTGCGGCAAGGCTGGTGAACAACAGTTTGGGACGGAACATGTTGGGCTCCCGCGAGTGGAATGCGTGTTAAAGGGAATTCAGGAACGCCAGCAACGCGCTGCGCTGCTCGGCATTGAAAGACAAAACCTGTTGCTGCGCCGCTGTCGCCTCGCCGCCATGCCAGAGCACCGCTTCGAGCAGGTTGCGGGCGCGGCCGTCGTGCAGGAACTGGGTGTGGCCGCTGACCGCCTGTGTCAGGCCGATGCCCCACAATGGCGGGGTACGCCATTGGCGGCCGCTGGCCTGGAATTCTGTACGGTTGTCGGCCAGGCCGTCGCCCATGTCATGCAGCAGCAGATCGCTGTACGGGCGGATCACTTGATTGGCCTGTTCAGGTTCGGCCGCGTTGGCGGCGGTGGTGTATTTCGGCGTGTGGCAGGATTGGCAGCCGGCCTGATAGAACAAGGTTTTGCCGGCCAGCACTTCAGGCGCGTTGACGTCGCGACGGGCCGGGACGGCAAGATTGCGGCTATAGAACAGCACCAGGCGCAGGATGTTATCGCTGACTTCCGGCTCGCCATCCGGGCCGATGCCACTGGGTGCCTGTTTGCAAGCCGTTTGCGCGTCCGTGCAGTCATCAACGGGTCTCAGGCTGGTCGTGAGGCCCATATCGCCTGAAAACGCGTGAACATTTTGTTGATTGAGGTTCGGTTGTCCGGCTTTCCAGCCAAACCTGCCCAACACGGTCTTTTGCTGGGCGTCGTCCCACACCTGGTTCGGGCGTCCGGCAATGCCGTTTTTCGCCTTGGCCTGTGCCTCGGCATTGGCCAGGATCGCTTCGTCTGGAATCGCTTCGAGCAGGCCAAGGCCAATCATTGGCGGCGCTACACGTGCCGAGAATCGAGTGTCGGGGTGCATCGGGCCGTAGCCCAGCTGGGTGATGTTCAGGCTTGGTTTACGCAACTCGACTTCGGTGCCGTCCTTGAAGCGAACCGGCACGGCGGCGTAATCGACCCGCACTTTGCCTTCGGGGGCCACACCGGGTACGGCCATGTCCTGGAACTGTCCACCGTAGACAGGCTCCGGCACCACGCCGAGCTGTTCGATGACCTTGGCATACGCCGGGGCGTCGGGAATCGACAGGCGTACCAGCATCGATACGGCGTTCACATCGTCCGGAGTTGGCGGATGGCCGCGGCCGTCCTTGATGTGGCAGCCCTGGCAGGCATTGGTGTTGAACAGGGGACCGAGGCCATCGCGGGCGGTCGTCGTCGAAGGGGCGATCACCCAGGGGCTGCGGAAGAAACTGTTGCCGACGCTGAAATCCACACGCCGTGACGGCGGCAGGTTCGCCGAAGGCATGGAAAACGCATTCTGATCGGTCTTGCGCACCGTCGCACTGCCGCCAGAGCGGGCTTCACCGGGTTCGGCCTGGGTGAATTTCGGGGCGTCATCGCAGGCACTCAGGCCCAGGGCCAGAAACAGTGCGGACAAGCGAAGAGGCAGCGGGGGCATCAGACATCCTGCAAGACGAGCAAAACAAGGGCGCAAAGTCTAACAGGGGATAGGAAATTGAATAAGAGGAATTATCGTTTGCTTGATGTGGGGCAGGTAATTTGGCTTACCCATAACCCCCCTGTGGGAGCGGGCTTGCTCGCGAAGGCGGTGTGTCAGTCACCACAATTGTTGAATGTGACGCCGTCTTCGCGAGCAAGCCCGCTCCCACACCGGGATGTGTGCAGCAGATATGAAAAAGGCGACCCGAAGGTCGCCTTTTTCACTCAGCCAGCGTTGATCAGAATTCGTGATCAGCGTTGTCCGGGTTCAGGTCGGAGATACCCAGTTTGCCAGCGGCGGCTTCGATCGAACCGGTCTGCTTGACCAGGGATGCGATGGCGTCACGGACGATCTGGTTGCCTGCGGTGTTGCCGGCAGCGATCAACTGGTCGTAGTGCTCACCCTTGTTGGCGTGATCAACCATGATCTGGATCTTGGCTTCGGTGGCGGCCAGGTCGTCTTTCAGGGCGGTGTCGGCAGCCGGGTCGGCCTTGGCCACCAGGGACGACAGGCTGGCGCCGGTCATTTTGGTGCCGTCGACACGGGTGTATTCGCCCAGGTACACGTTACGAATGCCCTTGGCATCGTAGAAGTGCGAGTTGTGGGTGTTGTCGCTGAAGCAATCCTGTTCGTCTTCAGGAGAGTTGGCTTCCAGGGAAACCTTCATGCGCTCGCCCGCCAGTTCGCCCAGGGACAGGCTGCCCATGCCGAACAGCATTTTGCGCAGGCCGGATTCAGCCGGTTCGGCTTCCAGGGTGGCGCGGTAGTTGTCGGCCACGTTCGGCTTCCAGTTACCGACCATTTCTTCCAGGTCGCTGACCAGCAGCTGGGTCACGGACTTCAGGTAGGCACGACGACGATCATTGTGACCGCCGGTAGCGCCTTTGCCTTCCAGGTAGTCCGAGGCCGGACGGTTGCCGGCGCCAGGGCCGGTGCCGTTCAGGTCCTGGCCCCAGAGCAGGAATTCGATGGCGTGGTAGCCGGTGGCAACGTTGGCCTCGGAACCGCCCAGTTCGTTCAGGCTGGCGAGTTTCTCCGGGGTGATGTCTTTGACATCGACCTTGTCTTCGCCGATCTGTACTTCAGTGTTGGCGATGATGTTGGCAGTGGCACCCGGGTTGCCCAGGGCGTGTTCGTAGGACTTGTCGACATAGTCGATCAGGCCTTCGTCCAGCGGCCAGGAGTTCAGCTGACCTTCCCAGTCGTCAACGATGGTGTTGCCGAAGCGGAACACTTCGCTCTGCAGGTAAGGCACGCGAGCGGCAACCCAGGCAGCCTTGGCGGCTTTCAGGGTGTCGTCGTTCGGCTTGGCGAGGAAGGCGTCAATTGCGGTTTGCAGGGTCTTCGCGGTGGATTCGGCATCGCTGTAAACGGCGAACACGATGTCGGCGTAATGGGCGACAACGGCTTTGGCGGCAGCTTCGTCGACTTTACCGGCAGCGGCAGGCGCAGCAGCCGGGGCAGCCGCAGTGCTGGCAGCTGGCGCAGGCGCGGCAGCTTTTTCTTTGTCTTTACCTTCGCCACAACCGGCGAGGGAAATAGCGATGGCCAACAGACTGGCGGTAGCCAGAGGCATACGAATCATGGCGAACATCCTGCTTCGAAAGGGGGTGGATTCGTGCTGTGCGCACGCAAAACTGCGACATAATGCAAATCTTTCGCATTATGTGTAAAGAGTTGTAGGTGGAAATATTTCGTATTCACGGAAGGTGGCTCGCAACCTTGTAGGAGCGAGCTTGCTCGCGAAGGACTTCAAGGCGACGCGTTTTTTCAGGTTGCCCGCGTCATCGTTCACGATCATCGCGAGCAGGCTCGCTCCTACAGGAGGGTTGTGTTTTTTACAAAATAGCGGCATTGCTGCGTTGGGCCTGTTTCAAATAGGCACCCAGCTCCCGTGCCGGCAACGGCTTGCTGTAGTGGTAGCCCTGACCTTCGTGGCAGCCTTCGGAAATGATGTAGGCCTCTTGCTCGGCGGTTTCCACGCCTTCGGCAATCACCTGCATGCCCAGGCTCTTGCCCAGCTGGATAATGGCGCGAACGATGGTCGCATCGTCGTCGTCATCGAGCAGGTCCTGAACGAAACTCTTGTCGATCTTGATCTTGTCCAGCGGCAGGCTCTTGAGATAGCTCAAGGACGAATAGCCGGTTCCGAAGTCGTCGATGGCGATCAACGCGCCGGAGCGGCGCAGGCTGAGCAGGTGCTGGGCGGCGGTGCTGATGTCTTCCATCAGGCCGGTTTCGGTGACTTCCAGCTCCAGGCTGCGCGGTGGCAGGCGATACATCTGCAGCAGGTTGTTGACCACCCGCGGCAGTTCGGCGTGGTGCAATTGAACCGTGGACAGGTTCACCGCCATGCGCAGGTCGCTGAAACCCTGGTCATGCCATTCGCGTAACTGTTTGCAAGCCTGGTCCAGCACCCATTCGCCGATGGCAATGATGGTGCCGTTCTGTTCGGCCAGCGGGATGAACAGGTCTGGCGGCACCAGGCCGTGCTCGGGGTGTTGCCAGCGTATCAGGGCTTCGACGCCCACCACGCGGTTATCGCGATAGCTGATCTGCGGCTGGTAGACGAGGTAGAACTGGTTACGGATCAGGGCATCGCGCAGGTCTTTTTCCAGCTCGCGGCGGCGACGCATTTCGGTGTCGACGCTGGCGATATAGAACTGATAGCGGTTGCGCGAGCGGGTCTTGGCCAGCGTCATCGTCTGCTCGGCCTTTTGCAGCAACTTCTCGGTGCTGTCGCCGTCCTCGGGGAACAGGGTGATGCCGATGGTGGCGCGCAGGCGGATCTCCTGATGGTCGAGGGCAAACGCCGCTTCCAGATCATCAAGAATGCTTTGCGCCAGCTCGGCGGCTTCGTAGGGTTGTTCGATATCGGCCTGGACCAGGGCGAACTGGTCGCCACCGAGGCGGGCGAGGGCACCCAGGCGACCGCTATGGCCGCGCAGGCGATCGGCCAGGGCCAGCAGCAACTGGTCGCCAGTCTGGTAGCTGAACTGCTCGTTGATGCCCTTGAAGTCATCGAGGCCGACACACAACACCGCGACCCGGCGTTGCAGTCTGCCGGCGTCGACGAGGATCTTGTCCAGTTGCTGCTGCAATTGCTGGCGGTTCGGCAGTCCCGTGAGGAAATCGTACTGGGACATGCGCAGCAGGCTGTTTTCCGCTTCATGGCGCAGATGGGTATTGCGTTCGATGGACTCGAGCAACTGGTTGGCGGTGTTGATCCAGATGCCCAGTTCGTTCTTCTCGTGCCCCTTGAGCAGCGGGATCTTGTGTTCGCTGGGACGATCCGGGTTGATTTCCGTGAGGTGCTCGATGATCCGCGACAGCGGCTTGGTCAGCAGCCAGTGATAGACCAGGTACAACACCAGCCCCATGGCGAGCGCGCGCAGTACGCCGGAGATGAAGATGATCACCGAGCTGACAATGAATCCCTGGCCGTAGGTGGCGGTGTCGAGGGTGATGCTCAGGTCGCCGTAATACTCGCTGTAAGGCCCGCGACCGACCAGTTGGGTGGTGAAGGTGCGTTCCTTGCCAAGAATCAGGTCGGTCAGCCAGCGGCTGCTCGATTGCTGCAGCTCGCGGGATTTTTGCGCGAGCATGGCTTCGTTGGGATGGCCGATGGAGGCCTGGCGCACGGCGTCGTCCTGGAACAGGCCTTCGATCACCTGCATGCCCATTTCCCGGTCCAGGCTGTAGACGGCCTGGGTCGAGGGGTCGCGAAACATGTCGAGGATGCGCTCGGCATCGCTGGCGACGGCCTGGCGTGTTTTATAGGCATCGAACACGATCTGCGCGCAGCTCAAGACCACGCCGACGATCAATGCCGACAGGAGCACGACCCGGAGCAACTTCACCGACAAGCTGTTCTTGAGTTCCAGCTTCAAAGGGTTATTCCTTGTTCCGTGCGGGTAGCATCAAGTTGCCATGAGTATTGGCAATCCGGTGATGGCAGTCAAAGGGACAATCATCCTTGGGGGATTTTGCCTGCTGCTTGGCCGATTTGCAGTTGTCTTGACGAGTTAGGCTATTAGCACTGTGTCGGTTGTCGAGTCCTTCAACTTGAGGGGCGGGGTGTAGATATTTTCCTTTTGTTTGATGTTAGCTGTCTGTGGTGGTGGGGCAAGGTGAGTGGGTTTGGGTTTTTAACGGAGTGCATATCCGTTTCTGCGGTAACGGCCACTTATGGTTTCGCCCTTACGGCGAGTCCCTTTTGTCAAACGACACAAAAGGAACCAAAAGGTCTCGCCCCTTGCGTACGGCCC
This sequence comes from Pseudomonas sp. P5_109, assembly GCF_034009455.1. Taxonomy (NCBI): domain Bacteria; kingdom Pseudomonadati; phylum Pseudomonadota; class Gammaproteobacteria; order Pseudomonadales; family Pseudomonadaceae; genus Pseudomonas; species Pseudomonas sp. P5_109. The sequence goes on along the minus strand of NZ_CP125380.1, from coordinate 5,686,399 downwards.
CTCGCTTAGGCTCGGGGTTCCTTCGCTCCGGCATTCATCCGGGGGCATCGCCCTCCGGTTGGCTTCGCTGGCACCTACATGCGATGAGTTCGACTGCGTCGAACGGCGCTGCGCGCCAATCCCCGGATGAACACCGGAACGAGGCCTTCCGAGGGGGCGGGTGGATCAAGATCAAGAGCTGCAGGCGAGCTAACGCTCGGCCTGATGAGTGGTGAAGAGCGGCGGGTGTACGCGGCTTTTGTCTTTGCTTTTGCTTTTCTGTAGGAGCTGGCTTGCCAGCGATAGCGGCCTGCCAGCCAACCAATATCTCCCAGACATACGTCGATCCCTTGTAGGAGCTGGCTCGCTAGCGATGGCGGCCTGCCAGCCAACCAATATCTCCCAGACATACGTCGATCCCTTGTAGGAGCTGGCTTGCTAGCGATGGCGGCCTGCCAGCCAACCAATATCTCCCAGACATACGTCGATCCCTTGTAGGAGCTGGCTTGCTAGCGATGGCGGCCTGCCAGCCAACCAATATCTCCCAGACATACGTCGATCCCTTGTAGGAGCTGGCTTGCTAGCGATGGCGGCCTGCCATCCAACCAATATCTCCCTGACATACGTCGATCCCTTGTAGGAGCTGGCTTGCTAGCGATGGCGGCCTGCCAGCCAACCAATATCTCCCTGACATACGTCGATCCCCTGTGGGAGCTGGCTTGCCTGCGATGGCGGCCTGACAGCCGACCAATCTCCCACGCCTCTAAGCTGATTGTTTCCACGCCTGCGCGTGGGAACGCTGCCAGAGAAGCTCCGCGTTACGTTTTTGCGGGTTGACACGGTGTAGGAAAGCGCCAGAAGTTTCCCACGCAGTTTTCAGGTTGCCCGTCGGAAGCGGGCTGAATAGCCTTTGGCTGTCGCTGAAAACTCAGCGATCGGGTGTGAGAACCCGGCAAGTCATAGTCATCCAGTGCCAGTGTCCGCATAATTGCCGCCAGCTTATACGCTGTCTGTAAGTGCGTTATGGCGGCTGTGTGCGGGCAGACTTATGTCTGGCCGGGTGCCTATGACCGGTTTCTCACCTCGCACATAGCTGCCACCTCTTTGCCGTGTGAGAACGGCAATGGGCGGCACCCACCGCATAGGAATCTTTCAGTGGATAAGTTAATCCCCGATCCCCCCAACAACACCACCAAACCCTACACCCCCAACACCATGTTCATGATCGTCCCGGACATGGATACCGAATCCCTGCTGGCCCACGCCTGTGAATCACTGGCTTCGGCCAATGTCATGGCGAGTGATTTCGCCACCTTCCTGACCGGCCCTCAGCGCAACATGGCGTTGGCCATTGCGCAGATCATCATGCTGGCGGAGCTGGCGGTGAATCGTGCGTTGGATAACGTCGATCCACGGTAGTTGGCAGGCTGACCGCGTTATCGTTCTTCGCGAGCAAGCCCGCTCCCACAGTGGTCCGGTGTAGACCGACCCAATGTGTGGGGGCTTGCTCGCGAAGGGGCCCAGCCGAACGCTGAAAATCCCGGGCAATAAAAAACCCGGCTAAAAAGCCGGGTTCTTTTGACTGGCGTCGAGATTAAGCGGTGAAGGTTTTGCCTTCGAACTGCTCAGCCACGAACTTCCAGTTGACCAGGTTCCAGAACGCTTCGACATACTTTGGACGAACGTTGCGGTAGTCGATGTAGTAAGCGTGTTCCCAGACGTCGCAGGTCAGCAGCGGAGTGTCGCCGTTGGTCAGCGGGTTGCCGGCGCCGATGGTGCTGGCCAGGGCCAGGGAACCGTCAGCCTTTTTCACCAGCCAGCCCCAACCGGAACCGAAGGTGCCAATGGAAGTCTTGCTGAACTCTTCCTTGAACTTGTCGAACGAACCGAAAGCAGCGTTGATGGCTTCAGCCAGCGCGCCGGTTGGTTGACCGCCAGCGTTTGGCGCCAGGCAGTTCCAGTAGAAAGTGTGGTTCCAGACCTGAGCGGCGTTGTTGAAGATACCGCCCGAGGAAGTCTTGACGATTTCTTCCAGGGTCTTGCCTTCGAACTCGGTGCCTGGCACCAGGTTGTTCAGGTTCACGACGTAGGTGTTGTGGTGCTTGTCGTGGTGGTATTCCAGGGTTTCCTTGGAAATGTGCGGCTGCAGGGCATCGTGTGCGTACGGCAGCGGCGGCAATTCGAAAGCCATGATGATTCTCCTAATCAGGTCAGTTGCGGTGAGCGCAAGGCCGATCACGGGCGGCCAAACAAGCGCCGGGGAGTTTGTACTCTTTGCGGCGCAGGGAGTCGGATCATAGCACCGGGGGGGCGGCATAACCACGCAACAACTGTGTGGAATAGAGGTTCCGCGAATCAGATGGCCGTGATCAACTGCAGCGCTACGGCAAACATCATCACCGCCACCAACAGATCGAGAATTCGCCAGGTACTGGGGCGGGCGAGCCAGGGTGCCAACCATGCCGCACCCAGGGCCAGGGTGAAAAACCACAGCAGCGAGGCACTGGCCGCACCCACTACATATGCGCCGGGCTCGGTTTGTTGTGCGCCCAGGGAGCCGATCAGCAAAACGGTGTCCAGGTACACATGCGGATTGAGCAAGGTCACTGCCAGCGCACTGAGCATCACTGCCCGCAGCGAACGTACGGTCTGGCCCTCGCCCTGCTCAAGGCTTTGTTTCGAAAAGGCCCGGCGCAGTGCCTGGCTGCCGTACCACAACAGGAACGCTGCGCCACCCCAGCGGGCGATCGCCAGCAGTGTCGGGTTTTGCGCCAGCACCGTCGCCAGGCCGAATACGCCGGCGGCCACTAACAGGGCGTCGCAGGCCACGCAGAGTGCCGCCACCGGCAGGTGATGTTCACGCCGCAGGCTTTGCGCCAGGACAAACGCATTCTGGGTGCCGATCGCCATGATCAGGCCGAAGGCCACGAGCAGCCCGTTCAGATAACTTTGCCACATGATTTTTTACTCCGCGTTGGCTGCCAGATCCCGCAGCACTTGCAGGGCACGGTCGGCGTCGGCCTGACCGACAAACAAATGGTCGTGGTAGTAGCCGGCAATCACGTTGCAGCTGATGCCGGCCTTGCCCAATGCCGTGGCGAACGCGGCGGTCAGGCCGACCGCTTGGAGGGCCGAATGCACGTTCAGGGTGATCCAGGCGGCGATGTAGTCGAAGCTCAATCCGGCTTTTTCGGCGAGGGAACGTTCGAGGATCACGGTCAAGCCTTCCTGTTCGCGGAAGCTGCCGACAATCTCCAGATCCGCAGGCAACTTGCCGTCGCGCAAGGTGCAGAACACGTATTCGCCGGCGTTAAGTTGCGGGCTCATGCTGCGCAGCAGCGTTGCCAATGAAGTTTCGCCAGCCATGTGGGTGATCCTTGTTCAAGAGTTCTTGCTGGTCATTGTCCTTGTGAAGGCTGTATAAGAAAAACCAATCTTGCTGATCGCTCATTAGGAAAACTGATGTTCGACTATAAATTGCTTTCTGCTTTGGCGGCCGTGGTCGAGCAGGCGGGTTTTGAACGGGCGGCCCAGGTGCTGGGCTTGTCGCAATCGGCGATTTCCCAGCGCATCAAGCTGCTGGAAGCACGGGTTGGCCAGCCAGTGCTCGTGCGGGCCACGCCACCAACGCCGACGGAAATCGGTCGGCGACTGCTTAACCATGTGCAGCAGGTGCGCTTGCTTGAACGGGATTTGCAAAGCCTGGTGCCGGCGCTGGATGAAGAGGGCCTGCCGGAACGCCTGCGGATCGCCCTGAACGCCGACAGCCTGGCCACCTGGTGGGCGCAGGCGGTGGGCGAGTTTTGCGCCGAGCAACATCTGTTGATGGATCTGGTGGTCGAAGACCAGACCGTCGGCCTCAAACGTATGCGCGCCGGTGAAGTGGCGGCCTGTGTCTGTGCCAGCGAACGCCCGGTGGCCGGCGCGCGCAGCGTGTTGCTGGGGGCCATGCGTTACCGGGCACTGGCCAGTCCGGCCTTTATTGCCCGGCATTTCCCGCAAGGCGTACGTGCTGATCAGTTGGCCCGTACCCCGGCGCTGGTGTTTGGCCCGGACGATTTCCTGCAGCACCGCTACCTTGCTTCCCTCGGCGTCGAGGGTGGTTTCGAACACCATTTATGTCCGTCCTCCGAAGGTTTCATTCGTCTGACGGAAGCTGGACTCGGCTGGGGGCTGGTGCCGGAACTGCAAGTGCGCGAGCAACTGCAAAGGGGCGTATTGCAGGAGTTGCTGCCAGATAAGCCGATCGATGTGCCGCTGTACTGGCATCATTGGCGCAATGGCGGCCAGTTGCTGGGGTTACTCACCGATCAATTGGTACGCGCGTCGAAACAATGGCTGGTGCCCTTGGAGCAGCCTTGAGCGTCAAGCTGCAAGTCGCAAGTGAAGCGCTTGCGCACTCGATTTAACTTGCAGCTCATGGCTTGAAGCTTGTAGCTGCATCTGTAGGAGCAATTCATGAAGATTCTGGTTACCGGCGCAAGCGGCTTCATTGGCGGGCGCTTTGCGCGTTTTGCCTTGGAGCAGGGCCTGGACGTGCGGGTCAACGGTCGCCGGGCCGAGAGTGTGGAGCATCTGGTACGCCGCGGAGCCGAGTTCATCCCGGGGGATTTGAGCGACCCGGAACTGGCGCGTGAGCTGTGTTCGGACGTCGAGGCCGTGGTGCATTGCGCCGGTGCCGTCGGTTTATGGGGACGTTATCAGGACTTCCATCAGGGCAACGTCCAGGTCACCGAGAACGTGGTCGAAGCCTGCCTCAAGCAACGGGTTCGGCGGCTGGTGCATCTGTCGTCGCCATCGATCTATTTCGATGGTCGCGATCACCTGGGCCTGACCGAAGAGCAGGTGCCCAAGCGTTTCAAACATCATTACGCCGCCACCAAGTACCTGGCCGAGCAAAAAGTCTTCGGTGCCCAGGAGTTCGGCCTCGAAACCCTGGCCCTGCGCCCGCGTTTCGTCACCGGGGCCGGCGACATGAGCATCTTCCCGCGCCTGTTGAACATGCAGCGCAAAGGGCGCCTGGCAATCATCGGCAACGGTTTGAACAAAGTGGATTTCACCAGCGTGCAAAACCTCAACGAGGCGTTGCTCAGTAGTTTGCTGGCCAGCGGTTCGGCGCTGGGCAAGGTCTACAACATCAGCAACGGCACGCCGGTGCCCTTGTGGGACGTGGTCAATTACGTCATGCGCAAGATGGAAGTCCCACAGGTCACCCGATACCGCGCCTACGGCCTGGCCTACAGCGTGGCGGCGCTCAACGAGGGGGTGTGCAAGTTGTGGCCGGGGCGTCCGGAGCCGACGCTGTCGCGGCTGGGCATGCAGGTCATGAAGAAAAATTTCACCCTGGACATCAGCCGCGCCCGGCATTATCTGGATTACGATCCCAAGGTCAGCCTCTGGACGGCTCTTGATGAGTTCTGTGGCTGGTGGAAGGCGCAGGATATTCGCTGATGAAGCTCAAACCGCGCCCCCATTTCTGAACCGGATACGGGCTTCGGGGTCAATGGTTGCGCCTGTGGGGTTATACTGCGCGGCATAAAGCCATTATGTGATTCATTAGGGTTGATTCAATGTCCATGCGAAACGATGCCAACGACGACTTCGACGATGTACCGAGCTTGCGTGCAGACGTTCTCGATGACGATTATCCGCCCACTGTCCGCTCGGTCGTGCATCCGCGCACGGCGCCGGTGGTGAAGGTCAAGGCGGCGAGCACCGGTCCGCTGTGGGCATTGGTCGGGGCGTTGTTCTTTGCGTTCGCGGGCCTGGCCTGGTGGAGCTTTCAGCAGATTTCCCTGATGGAACAGCAACTGGTGGCAACCCAGGAAAGTTTCGCCCGTATCAGCGAGGAAGCGGCCGGGCGCCTGCAGGATATTTCCGGCAAGGTGGTTGCCAGCCAGACCAGTGTCACCACCGACAGCGAAGCCCTGAAGCTGCAAATCCGCCAGCTGGAAAGCAAACTCCAGGACCAGAGCGCCCAGCAGCAAGGGGTTGCCGGCCAGGCCTCGGATCTGGACAAGCGACTGGCGCAAATGACCGCGCAAACCAGCGAAGTGGACAAGCGCCTGGTGCAGTTGACGGCTCAGGACAGCGAACATCAGGCGGCCAATACGCAGTTGCAGGCCGAGGTCAAAGCCTTGAGTGCTGAATTGGTCGCCCTGAAAAATGCGCCGTCCGACTCGGAGAAATTCGATGCACAGCTCAAGAGCCTGGGCGCCGATATCAGCGCGCTGAAGAAACAAGGCAACCCGAGCGCTGCCATCGAACGTCTCGAACAAGACATGATTGTGGTCAAGAGCGTGCAGGATAACCGTCCGGCCCCCGCACAGGGCTCGACCAACACTGCCGAATTCGATGCGTTCCGCAGCCAGGTCACCCGCAACATCAATACCCTCCAGGCGCAGATCCAGAACCTGCAGCAGCAACTGCGCGCCAAGCAGTAATCCGACCATTTGTGGCGAGGGGCTTTTGTGGCGAGGGGGCTTGCCCCCGTTCGGCTGCGCAGCAGTCGCAAAACAAGTAAACGCGGTGTGCCAGACCATCACCGGTCGCAGGTTTTAGCGCCGCTTCGCAGCGCAACGGGGGCAAGCCCCCTCGCCACAAAAGCCGCACGCTGCGTTTTCCTGAATATCCATACATCCCCCATTGCCGTCTACGCTCTTGAAACACCATCAGGAACGAGGGATGCGCAATGGGGTTTTTGCATAGGTTCGCCTTGCTGTGCGGCGTGTTTTTGTTGTGCCTGGGCCAGGCGCAAGCCGCCGGGACGGAAAAGGACGACAGCAAGGCGGCCATCGCCCTGCTGGAAAAAGCCCTGGCGTACTACCACGAGCATGGCGACAAGGCCTTTGCGGCGTTCAGCCGCCAGGGTGAGTTTGTCGACAAGGACCGTTATGTCTTCGTGCTCGACACCAAGGGCGTGATGCTTGCCAGCGGCGGGCCGTCGTCGGCGCTGATTGGCCGGGACGTGTCTGAAGTGCTTGGGCCGGACTTGCAGAAAACCTTCAAGGACGCCCTGAAAGTGCCAGAGGGCAATGGCATTCAGCAGGCGGAGTATCGCTGGCAGAACTGGAGCGACGGCAAGGTCGAGCGCAAGCATGTCTACTACCAGCGCATCGGCCAGCGGATTCTGGCGGTCGGTTATTACCTGCCCCGGGCTTCCGCCGAACAGGCCATGGCCCTGCTGAACAAAGCGGCAACCGATCTGGCCAAGGACGAGAAGGGCACCCTGACGGCGATCAATTCCCTCAAGGGCGGCTACCTGCAGGATGACCTGTATGTATTTGTCGTCGACCTGGACACCCGGCGTTACGTGGCCCACGGCACCAATCTGCGGCTGATCAATACCGACTTCAGCAAGATCGAGGATCCGGAAGGCAAACCGGTGGGCGAGCCGATTCTGGCGTTGATGGCCAAGCAGGATTACGGCGACTATGAATACCGCTGGAAAAACCCGGTGACCGGCAAGGTCGAGAACAAGCATGCCTATTTGAAGAAGGTTGGGCATTTCCTGGTGGCGGTCGGGTATTACAGCCCTTGAATGGTAGTGACTGTTAGTCCGCCTTCGCGAGCAAGCCCGCTCCCACAGTTGACCGCGTACCAATGAACAACCCGGTCTAATGTGGGAGCGGGCTTGCTCGCGAAGGCAGGCGACGCGGTCTGTCTAGCGAACCTTGTCCTCACGTCCACGCAACAACATGTTCGGCATGGCAATCGCTGCCGCCAACCCCAGCAACGACACCGCCGCACTGACCGTCAGCAAATGCCGGAACGTCAACAACAACTCGGCACGCAGGGCGTTTTGCGCGTCACCTGGCGCGGCGTTCAAGCCGTCCAGCAACACATTCCCCGAACTGCCTTCGGCAATCAGCGACGAGCCGGCCAGGTGCGCGAAGCTTGAATCCTGCAACAGCGCCAGCAGCAGCGCCGACATCAATGCCACGCCGACCGCGCCGCCCAGCGAACGGAACAGATTGGTGGTGCTGGTGGCCACGCCGATATCCCGCTGGTCCACCGAGTTCTGCGTACCGACCAATGACGTCGGGAACTGCATGCCGGAGGAAATCCCGCAGAGCAGCATGAACAGGCTGCTCACAACGAATGCCTGCGGTGGGCTGAACGCCATGCCGACAATCGCAATGGGCATCAGTGCAGCGCCGGTGAGGATCATCGGTTTGTAGCGCCCGGTCACGGAAGTGCGACGACCCGCGAAATACGCACCAATCGGCAAACCCATGGCCAGCGGCAGCAGGTGCAGGGCGGCGCTGTCCGCACCGGCGCCGGTCACGCTCTGAAAGCGTAATGGCATCAGCACGATCAGCGAGATGGACTGGAAACTGGTGAAGAAAATCGTGCACCAGCACAGGATCGCATTGCGGTTGGCGAACAGATGCATCGGCAGTAACGGCTCCCGCGCCCGCCGCTCATGGACGACGAACAGGCCCAGAAGGAGCACTGCACAAGCCAGCAGCGCCAGTACTTCGGCGCTGCGCCACGAATGGCCCTGGCCGACCTGGGTGATGCCCAGCAACAATGCTGTCAGCCCGATGATCATCAACACGGTGCCCAGGTAATCGATGACCGGTTTGCGTTGCGGAATCGGCAGGCCCACCAGCGTGCGACAGGCCACCAGCCAGGCGCCCAGGCCCAGCGGCAGGTTGATCAGGAACACCCAGCGCCAGGACAGGTATTCGGTCATGTAGCCGCCGAGCACCGGACCGGCCACGCTGGCCACTGCGTACATGCTGCTGAAATAGCCCTGATACCGCCCGCGTTCCCGTGGCGGCACGATGTCACCGATGATCGCCTGGCTCACCGAGATCATCCCGCCGGCCCCGATGCCCTGGAGAATCCGCGCCAGGACCAGTTGCTCCATGCTCTGCGCCATGCCGCAGAACACCGACGCCAGGGTGAACAGGCCCATGCCGAACAGCATCAGCTTGCGCCGGCCGTACAGGTCGCCCAGTTTGCCGTAGATCGGCACCGCCACGGTCATTGCCACCATGTAGCCGGAAATCACCCAGGCCAGCAGGCTGACATCCTTGAACTGCGCGGAAATGGCCGGCATCGAAACAGCGACGATGGTCTGGTCCAGCGCGCCGAGAAAGATCGCCAGCATCAGCGCGATCAGCACGCTGCGGATGGCGGGTTTGGCTGTTTCAGGCTGGTGGAGATTGGTCACGGGAAAACCTGCGGGCAGTGATTGACCCGCACGAGGCAAGGCGAGCGGGAATGCTCGCCAGTGTAAGTCGATAGCAAGCTATTCGATAGCCTCGTAGGGAAGTCCTACGTAGTTTTCTGCAATGGTCTTGCGACCCGCCTCGGAGCCGACAAAATACTCCAGCTCCGATTCGGCAATGCGTTGGCTGAAGGCATCGTGGTCATCGAAACGGTGCAGCATCGAAGTCATCCACCAGGAAAATCGCTCGGCCTTCCACACACGACGCAGACAGATCTCCGAGTATTTCTCGAGCAAATCAAAGCGATCTTCACGGTAAACCTTGACCAGGATGTTGAACAGCGTGCTCACGTCACTGGCCGCCAGGTTCAGGCCCTTGGCGCCGGTGGGCGGTACGATGTGCGCGGCATCGCCAACCAGGAACATGCGACCGTATTGCATCGGTTCGACCACGAAGCTGCGCAGTGGCGCGATGCTCTTTTCGATGGACGGGCCGGTGACCAGGCTGTCCGCCAGTTCTTGCGGCAATCGCGACTTGAGTTCGTCCCAGAAGCGCTGATCCGACCAGTTATCCACATGATCGCTGGTGGGCACTTGCAGGTAATAACGGGTGCGCGTCGGAGAGCGCATGCTGCACAGGGCAAAACCGCGCTCATGGCGGGCATAGACCAGTTCTTCGTGTACCGGTGGGGTATCGGCCAGAATCCCGAGCCAACCGAAGGGATAGATCCGTTCGAAGACTTTCAGGCTGTCGGTGGGAATCGATTGACGCGCCACCCCATGGAAGCCGTCGCAACCGGCGATGTAGCCGCAATCGAGTCGCCAGGTCTCACCGTCCTTCTCAAAAGTGACAAAGGGTTCATCGGTTTTCATGCCGTGGGGAACGACGTTGCTGGCTTGGTAAATCGTCTGCGCGCCGGCCTCCCGACGAGCGGCCATCAGGTCGCGGGTGACTTCGGTCTGGCCGTAGATCATCACGGTTTTGCCACCGGTCAGGGCGTGCAGATCGATGTGTATCCGGCGCCCGTCGAGGGCCAGTTCAAAGCCATCGTGAACCAGTCCCTCGGCGTCCATGCGCTGGCTCACGCCGGCCTGGCGCAACAGCTCTACCATGCCTTGTTCAAGCACGCCGGCGCGGATTCGGCCGAGTACATAGTCCGGGGTCTGGCGTTCGAGAATGACAGTGTCGATGCCGGCGTTATGCAGCAGTTGGCCGAGCAACAGGCCGGAAGGGCCGGCGCCAATGATGGCGACCTGGGTTTTCAGCGTTTTCATTGTTTTTATGACTCGCAAGCTTCACGCGACCAGGGCCGGTGAATGATTTTTATGGATCGAGTGCTTGCATTTTTCCCTTGCGGGTCTGTCAATTGAAGGTGAAAACTGAGCCGATAGCTGTACATTCTGCCAATCGGGGCGATTATCGCCCGTCATCTACTCCGAGACCTGGATTGAAGTGATGAACAAGCCTGACCTGCCTTCGATTCCGGTGTTCAAGCTCTACGGTGAAAGCCTGGACTGGCCGACCCCGGACTTGCTGCACTGTGAAACCATTTCCATACGCAGCCGCGAACATCATTGGCAAATCAAACCCCACCGCCACGCTGATTTGTGCCAGTTGCTCTTCGTATTCAAAGGTCAGGCAGAGCTTGAAATCGAAGGCAAGCGTACGCAACTGGTGGAACCGGCCATTCAGATCCTGCCACCGCTGTCGGTGCATGGCTTTCGCTTTTCCGAAGACGTGGAAGGCTTTGTCGTGACCCTGGCCGCGCCGTTGATCGCCCACTTGCAGATGCAACTGGGGCACTCGGTCAATGCCCTGGCCCAGTCCGAAAGTTACCCGGCAGGCAAGGACGCCGAGTACCTCAACAGCCTGTTCAGTGCCTTGCAGAACGAATACACCAGCCATCAACCGGCGCGGGAAATGCTCATGCATTCGCTGGTCAGTGTGATCGTGGTGTGGGTCAGCCGCCAGGTGATCCAGCGTCGCACCGCCATGGCGCGACCGCAGCGGGCCAGGGAATACCTGAACGGTTTTATTCAACTGGTGGAAGAAACCTATCGCCAGCACGTCAAGGTCGAGGACCTGGCGCACCGGCTGGGGATTTCCGTGTCCCACCTCAACGGCACCTGTCGCGAGTTGGCGGGGCAACCGGCGTTGCAGATCATGCATGAACGGCAATTGCTGGAGGCCAAGCGTTTGCTGACCTACACCAGCATGACCATTTATGAAATGTCCGACGTGTTGGGGTTTTCCGATCCGACCAACTTCACGCGTCTGTTCCGGCGTCGAGTGGGCATTTCGCCCAAGGCGTTCCGCGACCGCTTGAAGGCCGATCAGGACAACGAAGCCTGACCCCCTTCGTTACCGCAGGGCGTTGAGGGTGGCGTTGTGGGGAATGCAGCGCTCGAAGTTGCAGCTGGCGTATTCACGGGGCAGGTTGCGCAATTGCTCGACGCGCCAGGCGGCAGCGCCGTACAGCCCGAGCGTGACCGCGCAGGTGATGAAAATCGCGAGGTATCTTCTTGTTCTGATGTTCATGGCGTTGACCTCTGAACGAATACCTTTCGGTATTACTTTGAGCATAGGTCAGCGCCGGTGAGTTGCCAGCATAACGCGCCATTCAGAGCGCTTATGCGCTCCCCTTGTGGGAGCGGGCTTGCTCGCGAAAGCGGTATTTCGCGCGCAAAATCTACGTCGGATGTACCGACCTCTTCGCGAGCAAGCCCGCTCCCACATTTTTGCTCCGGTTACATCCCGATATCCCACTCCGGTTCTTCGGGGAATCTCACCACCAGAAAATCCAGCAAGCTGCGCAACGCCGCCGGCATGTGCTTGCGCGAGGCATATACCGCATACACGTTCATTTGCCGGGGTTCGGCTTTCGGTAACAGGCGAATCAATTCGCCGCTGTGAATGTGCACGCCGGCCTGATAGGTGGGCAGCATCGCCACGCCGGCACCGGCGATCGTGGCGCGCAACAGCGTGCTGGCCTCGTTGGCGCTGATGTTGCCCTGCACCGGTACTGAAACCTGCTCGCCGTCCTGCTCGAAATGCCAAAGGCTTTTGCCGAAGTAGGAATGGGTCAGGCAATTGTGCAGGTTCAGGTCCTCGACCCGTTGCGGCGCCGGATGTTCGCGCAAGTAAGCGGGGGAGGCGCAGATCACCGAGCGGCAAACCGTCAGGCGACGGGCAATCAGGTTCGGATCCAGTTCGTTGCTGGTGCGGATCGCCAGGTCGATACGTTCATCCACCAGGTTCACGGTGCGGTCGAGCATTTGCATGTCGATGCTGACGCCGGGGTAGCGCTTGACGTACGCGGCCATGGCATCGGCCAGTTGCGCCTGGCCGAAGGAGGTGCTGACGCTGATCCGCAACAGCCCGCGCGGTGCATCATCCGGTTCGCTGACGGCGGCTTGCATGTCGGTGGACAAGTCGAGCATTTGCCGGCAGCGCGGCAGGATTTCGTTGCCCGCGGCGGTCAGGCTCAACTTGCGCGTGGTGCGGTGCATCAGGCGCGCGCCGACCCAGTCTTCCAGTTCCGCCAGATAACGCGACACCACCGGTCGTGAAAGCTCCAGATGATCGGCGGCGGCCGACTGGCTGCCGAGGTCGACCACGGTGACGAACACGCGCATTGCTTGAAGACGATCCATGATTTGCCCGCTTTCAGAAACAAACTATGTTCAAGCATCGCATTTTTTGTACCGAGTCAGACAACTAAGCTCTGTTCCACTGTAGGAGCGAGCTGGCTCGCGATGGTCGTTAACGATGATGCGGGTTACCGCTTGAACGCGGCGTCTTCGAGTCCATCGCGAGCAAGCTCGCTCCTACAAAAGGGCAAAAGCCATTCGGAATATGGAGCAACAAATGATCGGTTTCACCACTTTCAAACGCGTATTACTGGCCAGCGCCGCCCTCGGTTTCGCCGCCCATGCAGCCGCCTCGAGCCTGACCCTGGATGTCTACAACCCCGGCGAAAAAGCCATCTTCCCGGTGACCTCGGTGCTGGTCAGCGGCGAGAAGGAAGCGATCCTGGTGGATGCGCAATTCGGCAAGTCTCAGGCCGGAGAGTTGGTGGAAAAAATCCGCGCCAGCGGCAAGCAACTGACCACCATCTACATCAGTCACGGTGATCCGGACTACTACTTCGGCCTCGACACCCTGACGGCCGCGTTCCCCAAGGCCAGGGTCCTCGCCTCGCAGCCGACCGTCGACCATATCAAGCAGACCGTCGACGGCAAACTGGCGTTCTGGGGCCCGAAAATGGGCGCCGATGTGCCGGCCAAAACCATCGTGCCGGACGTGCTCAAGGGCGACAGCCTGATTCTCGAAGGGCAGAAGTTGCAGGTGGTGGGGCTCGAGGGCCCGCAGCCGGATCGCAGCTTTGTGTGGATTCCGTCGATCAAGGCCGTGGTCGGTGGTGTCGTGGTCGCGCAAAACATTCACCTGTGGATGGCTGACACGCAAACTGCGCAGTCCCATGCCGATTGGTTGGCTACGCTGCATTCCATTGAAACCCTGAAACCACAGACTGTAGTGCCCGGTCATTACCTCGGTGAGGGCGACCGTTCACTGACCGCTGTGCAGTTCACTGCCGCTTACATCAAGGCCTTCGACGAAGAAACCGCCAAGGCCAAGGATTCTGCCGCGTTGATCGCCGCGATGAAAAAACGCTACCCGACCCTGGGTGATGAAAGCTCCCTGGAGCTGAGCGCCAAGGTCGCCAAGGGCGAGATGAAGTGGGGTGAATGAGTTTAAGGGCTAATGGGAATTCCTGTGGCGAGGGAGCTTGCCTGTGGCGAGGGGGCTTGCCCCCGTTGGAGTGCGAAGCACTCCCCGGCATTCCTTCAGTCACACCCTAAGCACAGGTTTTACGACTGCTGCGCAGCCGAACGGGGGCAAGCCCCCTCGCCACAATAGGCTGCGTTGCTTTTCAAGTTTGTTATCCACTGGAGAACGTCATGAGCAACATCGCAATCATCGGTGCCACCGGTCGTGCCGGTAGCCAACTGCTGGAAGAAGCCCTGCGTCGCGGTCACAGCGTTACCGCGATCGCCCGCAACACGGCAAAAATCGGTCAGCGTGCCGGTGTGATCGCGCGCAACGTCGATGCACTGGATGCCAGTGCCTTGCAGGTGGCCATCGAGGGGCACGACGTGGTCATCAGCGCGGCCCATTTCGCGACCTTGCCTGCCAGTGCCGTGATCGGGCCGGTGAAGCAGGCCGGAGTCAAGCGCTTGCTGGTAGTCGGCGGTGCGGGGTCGCTGTTGTTGCCTGATGGTACGCGGGTGATCGACAGCAAAGGTTTTCCGGATGCGTACAAGGCCGAAGCCAGTGCCGGAGCGGAGTTCCTAGCTAATCTGCGTCAGGAAAAGCAACTGGACTGGACCTTCCTGTCGCCATCGGCCGAATTTGTCGAGGGCGAACGCAGCGGGAAATTCCGCGTCGGCCAGGATGATTTGCTGGTGAGCAGCGAAGGGCGCAGCTGGATCACGTTCGCCGATTATGCGATTGCGCTGCTCGACGAAGTGGAAGCACCGAAGCATTCGCGGCAGCGGTATACAGTCGGTTACTGATCAACACCTGTAGGAGCTGGCTTGCCAGCGAAGACGGCATGCCTGACACACCGCATCGCCTGATTCGCCAGTTCAAGCCGGCTCCTACAAGGGCTTTTCAGCGACTCTGCGCCTGCTCCACCAACCACCCCATCAGTTCCCGCAACTTCGGCGATGGTCCGGGTTTTTCGGGGAACACCAGGTAATACGCCAGCCCCGTTGTGACCTTCAAATCGAATGGCATGACCAACCGCCCGGCGTTCAGGTCATCGCCAATCAGCGACCAATCGCCAATCGCCACCCCCGTTCCCTGGGACGCCATCGACATCGCCAGGTCCAGTGTTTCGAAATGCTGGCCCTTGCCGACATTGCTCAGATTCACTTCCGCGGCTTTCAACCAGGCCTTCCAGTCCCGTTCATCGCGGGTCGGGTGCAGCAGCAGGTGTTGTTGCAGATCGGCAGGCGTCTGCAGGGGCATGGGGCCTTCGAGCATGGGCCTGGAACACACCGGCGTGAGTTGTTCGTCGAAGAGTTTTTGCGACATCAATGAATCGTCCGGCGGTGTGCCGTACATCACCGCCGCATCGAACTGCTCGCGATGAAAATCCACGCCGTGCTTGACCGTGGTGGTCAGTTCCACCGGTACGTCCGGGCGCTCCCGTTGCCATTGCAACAGGCGCGGCAGCAACCAGCGCATGACGCAGGTCGGTGCCTTGAGTTGCAGGGTTTCGCGCTTCTCGCCGATCTGCTCCACCGCCTCGTCGATCAGGCCGAAAATCTGCTGCACCCGTGGCAGCCACTCCCGTCCTTCGGCCGTCAGGTCCAGGCCTCGGGCCTGGCGAATGAACAGCTCATAACCCAGATGATCTTCCAGCCCGGCGATCTGTCGGCTGACCGCGCCCTGGGTGATGTGCAGTTGTTCGGCAGCCCGGGTGAAGTTGCAGCACTGCGCGGTAATCAGAAAGGTGTGCAGCGCCGGCAGGGGAGGCAGTCGTTTCATTGGGATCCAAGGTATGACGTGAGGACATGGCTAGTATGACTTTTTATCCATTGTTGCGGCTACGTGTCGCCCGTTCCAATGAGGCCATTCCCGGGCCTGCGAATCCATCATAAACACAGCGCATGCCCGGCGTCTCAAACGAACAAGAAGGGCAAAGACATGGCGACGTGCGGCGAAGTATTGGTCAAGTTACTCGAAAACTACGGAGTCGAGCAGGTGTTCGGCATTCCCGGGGTGCATACCGTGGAGCTGTATCGCGGGCTGGCCCGTTCGAGCATCAACCACGTCACGCCGCGCCATGAACAAGGCGCCGGCTTCATGGCCGACGGCTATGCCCGCACCAGCGGCAAACCGGGTGTGTGCTTCATCATCACCGGCCCTGGCATGACCAACATCACCACCGCCATGGGGCAGGCCTACGCCGACTCGATCCCGATGCTGGTGATCTCCAGCGTGCAATCGCGCAGCCAGTTGGGCGGCGGTCGCGGCAAGCTGCATGAGCTGCCGAACCAGGGCGCACTGTGCGCCGGTGTCGCGGCGTTCTCCCACACCCTGATGTCGGCGTCGGAGTTGCCGGGCGTGTTGGCCCGCGCCTTTGCGTTGTTCCAGGCTGGCCGTCCGCGTCCGGTGCACATTGAAATTCCGCTGGATGTGTTGGTTGAAGACGCTGACGACTTGCTCGCCAGCCTGCCGGTCAACATCGACCGCGCCGGTGCTTCGCCGAGCGCCGTGTCGCGCATGACCGATTTGCTGGCTGGCGCCAAGCGTCCGCTGATCCTCGCCGGTGGCGGTGCCATCGATGCCGCTGCCGAACTGACTGCACTGGCCGAGCTGCTGGATGCGCCGGTAGCGCTGACCATCAATGCCAAGGGCATGCTTGCCTCCGGCCACCCGTTGCTGATCGGTTCGACCCAGAGCCTGGTCGCCACCCGTGCACTGGTCGCCGAGGCAGATGTGGTCCTGGCCATCGGCACCGAACTGGCCGAGACCGACTACGACGTGACTTTCGCCGGTGGCTTCGAGATTCCAGGCCAACTGCTGCGTGTCGACATCGACCCGGACCAGACCGTGCGCAACTACCCGCCCCACGTGGCGCTGGTGGCCGACTCGCGTAACGCTGCCCAGGCCTTGCTCAGCGCCCTGTCGCACAAATCCCTGGCCGAGCGCCGCAACGATTGGGGCCAGGTTCGTGCCGCTCGTCTGCGTGAAGACCTGGCTACTACCTGGGACGCACCGACCCTGGCCCAGACCCGATTCCTGGAAACCGTGTTGCACGAACTGCCGGATGCGGTGTTCGTCGGCGATTCGACCCAGCCTGTGTACACCGGCAACCTGACGTTCAACCCGGAGCGCCCGCGTCGCTGGTTCAACTCGTCCACCGGTTACGGCACCCTCGGTTACGCCTTGCCGGCGGCGATTGGTGCCTGGCTCGGCGGCAGCACTGAAAACGGTCAGCGCCCGCCAGTGGTGTGCCTGATCGGTGACGGCGGCCTGCAATTCACTTTGCCGGAACTGGCCAGCGCCGTTGAAGCGCGCACCCCGGTGATCGTGCTGCTGTGGAATAACCAGGGCTACGAAGAGATCAAGAAATACATGGTCAACCGCGCCATCGAGCCGGTCGGCGTGGACATCTACACCCCGGACTTCATCGGTGTGGCCAAGGCACTGGGTTGCGCTGCCGAAGCGATCGACAGTGTCGAGCAACTGCGCGGCGCATTGCGCGTGGCGGCGGATCGCCAAGGCCCGACCCTGATTGAAATCGATCAGGCCGAGTGGATGAAGGCGGTGTCGAAATGACTTTCCCGACGACTCTGGATGGCCTGTACATCAATGGCCAATGGTCGGCCGGTAACGAACACCTGCGGGTAATCAACCCGGCGACCGAAGCCCTGTTGACCACGGTCAATGGCGGCGATGAGCGCGCTGTTGATCAAGCGGTGGGCGCGGCGACCCAGGCGTTCGCCGACTGGTCGAAAACCACGGGTGCCGAGCGCGGCGCAATCCTGCGCAAAATCGCCGCTGGCGTGCAGGCCAATCGTGAAAAATTGATGCACCTGCAGTCGAGCAACAACGGCAAGCCGCAATTCGAAGCGGCGATCGACGTCGATGACGTGATCGCCACGTTCGAGTACTACGCCGGTCTGGCCGAAGGGCTGGATGCGAAACAGGACAGCGCAATTGAGCTGCCGACTGACGACTTCAGCGCTCGTTTGCGCCGTGAACCGTGCGGTGTGGTCGGGCTGATCGTGCCGTGGAACTTCCCGATGGTCACCACCGCGTGGAAACTCGCCCCGGCCCTGGCCGCCGGTTGCTGTGTGGTGCTCAAGCCCTCGGAAGTGACGCCACTGCCGGAGCTGGAATTGGCGGCAATCATTGCCGAAGCAGGCTTGCCCGCCGGTGTATTGAACGTAGTGTGCGGCACCGGGCTGGCCGTTGGCGCGCCACTGTCGGCTGACCCGCGTATCGCCAAAATTTCCTTCACCGGCAGCAACGCGGTGGGTGTGCAGGTCATGCAGCGCGCAGCAGAAACCGTCAAGGGCGTGAGCCTTGAACTGGGCGGCAAATCTTCGCTGTTGGTGCTGGCCGATGCCGATCTCGAGCTGGCGGTGGAAGTGGCTTGCGGCGGTGGTTTCTTCAACGCCGGGCAAATGTGTTCCGCCACCAGCCGCGTGCTGGTCGCCGATGAATTGGCCGATGAATTCCTGACCCGCGTGAAGGCTCGTGCCGAAGCGATTCGCGTGGCCGACCCGTTCGACCCGGATGTGGAAATGGGCGCACTGGTCAATCAGGCGCAATACCAGCGCGTGCTCGGCCACATCGATCGCGGCCTGAGCGCCGGCGCCAAGCTGGTTTGCGGCGGTAATCGTCCGGCCGATCTGCCACGCGGATATTTTTTGCAGCCGACAGTTTTCACCGAAGTGCCCCTCGACAGTGCGCTGTGGTGTGAGGAGATTTTCGGCCCAGTGATCTGCGTGCGCAGTTTCGCCTCCGAAGCCGAGGCGATTGCCTTGGCCAACGACAGTCAGTTTGGCCTGGTGGCCAGCGTGGTGACGCGCAATGCACAGACCGCTGACCGCGTCGCCAACGCTTTGCAGGCGGGGCTGGTGTGGATCAACGCGCCGCAGGTGATCTTCCCGCAGACCGCCTGGGGTGGATACAAGCAGAGCAGCATCGGCCGTGAATTGGGGCCGTGGGGCTTGCAGGCTTTCCAGGAAATCAAACACGTGATCCGGGCCGTCTGACGCCAATCTCTGTAGGAGCGAGCTTGCTCGCGATGGACGTAAACGATGACGCGGGCTGCCTGAAAGTACGCGGCGCCCGTGCACCCATCGCGAGCAAGCTCGCTCCTACATGAGGCATGCGCTGGCGTCATGGCTTCAATGAGTTTTTATCGATAGTCAGGTGTTTTACACGACCTCAGGATGAACTCACTGGTTCAACCAACCCCCCGAAAATAGAGGGGCCAACGCTGATCCAGTCGCGCGGATGCAACAAGTTTCGACCTGCCTCATACCTACAAAAACAAAGGGAGTCCGTAATGGGCGAGCATGATCTGAACAGACGTCAATTCATCAAGACCGTGGGCGTAGCCTCGGTGGCAGCAGCGGCGATGAGCATGCCGTTCATCAAGGCCAATGCCAGCGACACACGCTTTGCGGGCAAAACCCTGCGTTTGCTGACCTGGTCCGACGACACCGGCCTGGCTGCACTGCGCAACATCGCCGCAACCTTCGAAGACAAGTACGGCTGCAAGGTCATCGCTGACCGCACCGGCAGTACCTCGGAAATGGTTGCCAAGCTCAAGGCCGGCGGTGATCGTCCGCAGTACGACATCATCACCCTGGCCGGCGTCGGCGCCGAAGGTCTGGCCGCCGCCAACCTGCTGGAAAAACCCGACCTCAACCGCATTCCCAACCTGGTCGACGTACCGGAAAAATACCGCACCGGCGCCAATGGCCACGGTATCGGTTACCTGCTGTGGTGCAACAGCCTGGTCTACAGCACCCGCACCCAGAAAGAAGCTCCAACCAGCTACGCCTCGCTGTGGGACGCCGACGCGGCGCCGAACATCTTCCTGCCTCCGCCGAACTGGACCGAGGCCATGGACCTGATCATCATCGCCGCCAAACTGGCCGGTGGTGACGAGCACAACATCGAGCCGGGCTTCAAGAAACTCGCCGAGCTGAAAGATCGTGTGGTGACCCTGGGTGAAAACCCGAACCAGATCGCCGAGCTGTTCCGCACCGGTTCCCTGGACATGGGCGGTCTGTACGCACCCGCCTTCTTCCCGAAACAGATCCGCGATCCGGCCTACGGCCTGGGCGCCACCTTCGGCATGAAGGAAGGTTTCTACACCGACCTGATGCTGTCGGTGATGCCGAAGAATCGTCCTGGCGATACCGACATGGCCTACGCCTTCATCAACCACTCCCTGGACCCGCTGGTGCAGGGCAAGATGGCTGAAGACATCTACAACGGCCCGGTCAACGCCAAGGCGATCATCTCCGCCGAAGCACGCAAGAGCCCGTACATCCTCACGCCGGAGCAGATTGCCGAGAAGGCGATCATGCACGACAACGCCTTCCTGGCTACTGTGCATGACCAATGGATTCGTCGTTACACGGAAATCTTTTCTTCTTGATCGAGTGACTTACACAAGCCCGTAAAGCACCACAAATCAAATGTGGGAGCGGGCTTGCTCGCGAATGCAGTGTGACATTCAACATTGATGTCGGCTGACACGGCCTCTTCGCGAGCAAGCCCGCTCCCACATTGGACCTCGGTGTCGTCAGGTCTTGTGTCTGTCAGCTGCTTTCCATTGACGAGACCTTTGCTATGGAACACCAACCTCTGACCCATCCGGTGAGTGCCGCCCCCGTGCGCGCTGCTCAGGGTGTTTCACCCACGACGCGCGCCTGGCTTTTCCTCTCGCCGTCGATGCTGTTTCTTGGCGTATTGATTGCCGCAAGCCTCTTGGTACTGCGCATGAGCGTGGGCACCAAGGGCGCGGAATGGTCCGGGTTCAGCCTGGCCAGTTACGCCCAGTTGCTGGAACCCTATTACCTCAAATCCCTGATGCTGACCCTGCGCCTGGCGCTGATCAGCGCGGTGATCGCAGTGATCCTGGCGATCCCGGTGGCCTACACCATGTCGCGCCTGACCTCGCCGTTCGTGCGGCGGATCTTCCTTGCGGCCGTGTTGCTGCCGCTGCTGGTCAACCTGCTGCTGCAAAGCTACGGCTGGCTGGTGATCCTCGGTCCTGGTGGCATGCTCAACCAGACCTTGATGGGCCTGGGCCTGATCAAGCGCCCGATCATGCTGCTGTACAACCAGAACGGCGTGTTGATGGGCCTGGTGCAAACCGCCTTCCCGCTGGCTGTGTTGCCGATTGCCAGCGCCATGCGCGGCGTCGCTCGTAGCTATGAAGAGGCCGCGGCCACCCTCGGCGCCAGTCGCTTCCAGGTGTTCCGCCAGGTGGTCTTGCCGATGAGTCTGCCGGGGATCATTACCGGTGCGACCCTGGTGTTCGCCTACAACGCCAGCAGTTTCGTGGTGCCGTTGCTGCTCGGTGGCCGTCGCGTGCCGATGCTGGCGGTGATGGTGCATGACCAGATCGCCCCGCTGATGAACTGGCCCGCCGCATCCGCTGCCGGTGTGGTGCTGATCGTCACCACCCTCGCGATCATGACCCTGTCCGAATACATCACTGGCCGTCGTCGCCGCATGCTGGAGGCTTCGCAATGAGTACCCTGACCAAGAAGCGTTATGGGCTGTTGCCTGGCGAGACCGGCAAGTTTGCCGGGATCCTCTCGGGCTTCATCCTGCTGTTGGCGGTGTTGCCGATCCTGACCATGATCGTGATGTCGTTCAGCGGCGCGTCGAACCTCGACTTCCCGCCGAGCAGCTACAGCCTGCAATGGTACAAGGCCGCCTGGAACACCTTCGTGTCACCGGATTCCAGTGACGTCCTGAGCCTCGGCCAGGCCATGACCACCAGCCTGATGGTGTCGTGCCTGACCATGGTTTTCGCCACGATCATCGCGGTGCCGGCGGCCTACGCCCTGACCCGCTGCGAGTTCCGCGGCAAGGCCGTGGCGATGCAACTGATGTCGTTGCCACTGGTGTTCCCGATGGTGGTGTTGGGCCTGGCATTGCTGCTGGTGTTCGACAGCCTGCCGTTCCACATGACTACCTCGCGCCTGGTGATTGCCCACGTCATTCTGGCGTTGCCATTCGTGGTGAAAAACTGCACGGCGGCGATGCTCTCCATCGGAACTGAGGTCGAGGAGGCTGCGCAAATGCTCGGTGCTTCGCCGATGCGGGCGATTGTCGATGTGGTGGTGCCGTTGATGAAGTCGGGGATCCTGGCGGGCATGCTGCTGGCGTTCATCGTCTCGTTCAACGAATTCACCGTGACCTACTTCCTCTACACCATCGATGTGATGACCGTGCCGATCTGGATGTACAGCCGCACCGTGTCTTCGCTCGACCCAACCGTATTTTCGTTTGCCGTGCTGATCGTGCTGATCGACTTCGTCCTGATCTGGGCGCTGGAGAAGCTGGTTGGTGAAGGTGGCGTTTCGTTCTGATTTCTTGAGGTGCTTCTTATGTCTGGTCTGATTCTGGAAAACGTCGAGAAACATTACGGCTCGGCCTGCGCGGTAAAAGATGTGAACCTGCATTTGCCCGAGGGCAAGCTGGTGTGTTTCCTCGGCCCTTCGGGCTGCGGCAAGACCACGTTGCTGCGCATGATTGCCGGCCTTGAAACCCTGACCGGCGGCGAGATCCGCCTGGATGGCGAAGACATCGGCCACACCCCGGCGCACCTGCGCAACTTCGGCATGGTGTTCCAGTCCCTGGCGCTGTTCCCGCACATGACGGTAGGGGAGAACATCGCCTATCCGCTGAAGCTGCGCGGGGTCAGCAAGGCTGACCAGCAGGCGCGGGTGGTGGAACTGCTGGAACTGATCCAGCTGCAACCCATGATCAATCGCCCGGTGGCCAAGCTGTCCGGTGGGCAACGCCAGCGCGTGGCGATTGCCCGGGCGATTGCCAATCACCCGAAAATCCTCCTGCTCGACGAGCCGTTGTCGGCGCTGGACGCCAAGCTGCGCGAGTCGATGCAGGTGGAAATCCGTCAACTGCAACAACGCCTGAACATCACCACCATCATGGTCACCCACGACCAGCGCGAGGCCATGACCATGGCCGATATCGTGGTTGTGCTGGGTGAACATCGGGTGCAGCAAGTGGGCACGCCGATCGAGATCTACCGCCATCCGGCCAACGAGTTCGTCGCGGACTTCATTGGCTCGGGCAACATCTTCCCGGCCACGGTGCTGGGTAACGGCAAGGTCAGCCTGCCGGGTGGCGATGCGCTGCAAGTGCCGATCTGCAGCAGCATTGTGGTGGGTGAAAAGGTGAAGATGCTGATTCGCCCGGAAGACCTGCAGTTGTCCGCTCCGCAGGCGACGGCGGGCAACCGCTTGCTGGGCAAGGTGACGTTCGTGCGCGATATCGGCGCGACCATCGAGACCACGGTGGAGTGTTCCGGGGTGTCGTTTACCGCGCTGAGCACGCCGTGCCAGGGGTTCGGTTTGAGCGTTGGGCATCCGGTATCGGTGACCCTGCCGGTGGAGGCTTGCCGGGTACTTGGCGCCTGATCCAAGGCTTGTATTGCCTGAACTGGCCTCTTCGCGAGCAAGCCCGCTCCCACACTGGATTTGTGAACGCCACAAATCAAATGTGGGAGCGGGCTTGCTCGCGAAGGCGTCAGCCGCCGCACCACTGGACCAGGATCAAACCGTCAACCGCAACCGCGCCAAATCCCGCAACGGCGGCGCCCCGAACAACCGGCTGTACTCCCGGCTGAACTGCGACGGGCTTTCATAGCCGACCCGATACCCCGCCGCCGAAGCCTCCAACCCTTCGGCCAGCATCAACCGCCGCGCTTCCTGCAGGCGCAACTGCTTCTGATACTGCAACGGACTCATCGCCGTCATCGCCTTGAAGCGGTGATGCAGGGTCGACACGCTCAGGTTCACTTCCTTCGCCAGATCATCAATACGCAACGGCTGTTCAAAATTGCCGTTGAGCCACTTGATCGCCTGGCTGATGCGATGGCTCTGACTGTTGGCGATGGCGATTTCATACAAACGATGCCCCTGCTTGCTGCGCAACAGTCGATAGAGGATCTCCCGGCGAATCAGCGGCGCGAGCATGGCGATGTCTTTCGGTGTGTCCAGCAAACGTGCCAGGCGCAACACGGCGTCGAGCATGGCGGTGTCGAGTTTTTCGACATACAGCCCGCGTCCGGTCGGCCGTGTGGGCACGCCGAGGGGGCCGGCATCGGCGAT
Organism: Pseudomonas sp. P5_109; assembly: GCF_034009455.1. Lineage (NCBI taxonomy): Bacteria > Pseudomonadati > Pseudomonadota > Gammaproteobacteria > Pseudomonadales > Pseudomonadaceae > Pseudomonas > Pseudomonas sp. P5_109. The sequence continues at coordinate 5,662,329 of NZ_CP125380.1, read as the reverse complement.
CAGCGCGGTGATTTCCGCCGGATCGATGTCCAGGCGCAAGGCCAGGATCGGTTCCTCGGCCGAGACATCCACCACCCGTCCACTCAGCGGCATCGAGACCGAGACCACCAGGTAGTTCAACGGGTCGTAGTTGAAGTACTCATTGGCCAGCTGAACTTCCTTGCGCCCCTGGGCCATGATGCACAGCGCCGGTTGCGCGAGCACCGGTGCGAACTCGTGGGACTGGCTGTGGCGGGACATGAACAGCGAGCCGATGGCCGTGGCATAACTGCCATCTTCGGCGGTGTTGCGGCGGATGATCGCCGCCAGTTCCGCGCGCTGCTTTTCCATGTCGGTGTCCAGCGGGGCTTGAAAGTGATCGAGCGACGACATGCGCGGCATCCTCGGCAAGGCATGGAAGGAATGGAGCAGAGCATATGTTTGTGCAAGTGACAGCGGTAGACACATCCTGCCGGATGCTTGCCTGATTCTGCCCGGGGTCGACCGGCGGTGTTGTCACTAGAGCCGTGTACCTGCAGAACTTGCTTGAAACTCGCATGGCAGAACCGTGACAGGGTTTTACAGCTTGTTACAGGCTTGTCATGCAGTTTCGCAGGATTGTGCAACGCCCCGGCAGGAATCGACTAACCAGACAGGCGTCGCGGCCCTTAACCTTTGATCCTGTCGCAGCCCGTCCCCCGGCTGCCACGCGACTCCCCGGGAGGGTTGAACATGTCCAAGCAAATCCCCGTCAGTCATATGGCCTTCGTTCGAGCGCGCGCCGGGCGCTCGGCGGAACTCGGTGTGCGCCTCAGCGCCCTGATCGAACCGTCCCGCGCAGCACCAGGCTGCCTGAGCTTTGCCTTGCAGCATTCGCAGTGCGATCCGCAGCTGTGGCTGGTGTCCGGCTTCTGGAGCAATCAACAAGCCATGACCGCGTACTTCAGCACGCCGGCGATGGAGGTGTTTGCCGAGTTGGTGCAGGAACTGGTGGTCGACAGCCTGGACTTCCACACCTTCAAGGAGGTTTCGGCAGCGCAGGCCCTCGGTCAGTCAGGTGCGGCGGTACACAAACTGGCCGGTTGAGGGTTTAATGACGGCATTCTCAACCAGCCAGGATTCGCGACATGGCACGTAAAGCCTTTGATCACTTCGAAGCTGTTTCCGCTGTAGTACCGGGCGAGGGCGGTTACCACGCCGCTATCGCCGTCAAAGCGCTGGGTGGTTCCGGCGCCCCGCGTTTTCACAAAGTGCTGGAAGGCCAGACCTTCAAGACCGCTCACGAGGCCGATGATGCGGCCGCCAAGGAGCTGACCCGCCTCAAGGACGTCAAGGAAAACACCGACCTGCTCTGGTGATTCTCACCGCCCCGGGCGGTACATCTTGAATAACGCCTCAGGCCCCAGCTGGAAATAATCCGCTGGCCCGCCGCCGCGCAGAATCGGTTCTGCCGCGGCGGTGTCGTATACCCCGTCTTTCAACAGCCACTTGGCGATATACACGGCGACCACTTCGCCGAGGATCAGCCAGCTAGGCACCACATTGCCATCCGCCCGCTGCAACTGAATGATCTGCGTGACCTTGCACTCGAAGGACACCGGGCTTTGTGCCACCCGTGGCACCTGGATGACCCTGGAGGCAACGGTCGTCAGACCGGCCAGTTCGAATTCGTTGACCTCAGGCCCGACCATGGCGCAGCTCTGGTTCATCTGCTCGGCCAGCGGCCGGGTGGCCAGGTTCCAGGCGAACTCGCCGGTTTGCTCGATGTTGTTCAGGCTGTCTTTGCGCCCGATGCTGGAAAACCCGATGATCGGCGGAATGTAGTTGAAGGCGTTGAAAAAACTGTAGGGCGCCAGGTTCAAGCGGCCCTCGGCATCCTGCGAAGAAATCCAGCCGATGGGGCGCGGGCCGACGATGGCGTTGAACGGATCGTGGGGCAGGCCGTGGCCGTTGGAGGGTTCGTAGAAGTGGATGTCGTCGGACATGGAAATTTCCAGAGCTTGCGGGGAGACGTGCATGGTGCAAGCACGCGCCGCATATTTCCAGTCGGATGACGATCACTGTAGGAGCGAGCCTGCTCGCGAAAAACTCAAGGGCACCACATTTCTCCAGGATTCGCGCGTTATCGTTGACGTCCATCGCGAGCAGGCTCGCTCCTACAGGTTTGAGGTCAGCCGATGGCTTCAGCGCTACCGGTTTTATCAAAACCGTCAGAGGCATAGGTGCGGGACTGGCTGTGTTCGATGGCAGCACTGGCGCCGGAACCGAACGAGGCCGAACCGGTTTTGTCGTAACCGTCGGCCGCAAAGGCATTGGCCGCCAGCACGGAAAGGGTCAGGGCAAGGATCAATCGGGTTTTCATGACAGGTACTCCAGGTACGTTCGCTGTGGGTACGTTCAGACACTCCTTCGAGGCCTGTAACGGATATACGTGCGTCCTGTTGATTTGGATGCAGTCAGCAGCAGGGTGCTGCCGGTGCATTAACCGATGATTAGCTTGCTGGAGGGGGAGACGAATGGTGCCCTTCGCGAGCAAGCCCGCTCCCACACTGAAGCCATGCGGTCAGTGTGGGAGCGGGCTTGCTCGCGAAGAGGCTAGAGCTGCGAGCCTCGATTTGCCGATCAGTCAGTGACGATCCGCGAGTGCTTGCGGGTGTCCTTCATGGTGACGTACACCAGCAACGACACGGCAATACACGCGGTCACGTACCAGTAGTAACCCGTTTCCATGCCGATGCTCTTGAACCACAGCGCGATGTATTCAGCGGTGCCGCCGAAGATCGATACGGTCAGTGCGTACGGCAGGCCCACGCCCAGGGCGCGGATTTCGGTCGGGAACAGTTCGGCTTTGACCACGGCGTTGATCGAGGTGTAGCCGCTGACGATGATCAGCGCCGCCATGATCAGGAAGAACGCGCCCCACCAGGTCGTGACGGTGTGCAGGGTGGTGAGGATCGGCACGGTGAACAGCGTCCCGAGGATGCCGAAGGCAATCAGGATCGGCCGGCGACCGATTTTATCCGACAGCCCGCCGACGATCGGTTGCAGGCACATGAACAGGAACAGCGTGGCGGCGGAAATGGTGGTGGAGTCGGAAATGCTCATGCCGACGGTGTTCACCAGGTATTTCTGCATGTAGGTGGTGTAGGTGTAGAACGCCAGGGTACCGCCCATGGTCAGGCCGACCACGGTCATCAGTTCCTTGGGGTGGCGCATCAAGGTGCGCATTGCGCTTTCCTTGGCCTTCTCTTTCTTGGTGAAGGACTCGGTTTCTTCCATGCCACGACGCAGGTACAACGCCACCACGGCACACAGCGCGCCGATGGCGAACGGAATGCGCCAGCCCCAGGCGTAGAGCTCCTCGGTGGTCAGGAAGTTCTGCAGGACAATCAGCACCGCCAAAGCGATGAGCTGGCCGGAGATCAGGGTCACGTACTGGAAGCTGGAGTAGAAGCCGCGACGCTCCTTGGTGGCCATCTCGCTGAGGTAAGTGGCCGAGGTGCCGTATTCGCCACCCACCGACAGGCCTTGCAGCAAGCGCGCGAACACCAGCAGGATCGGCGCGCCGATGCCGATGACTTCATAACCCGGGCTCAGGGCAATCAGCAGCGAGCCGAAGCACATCAGGTACACCGAGGCCATCAGGGCCTTTTTGCGCCCGACCTTGTCGGCATACAGGCCCATTAGCCAGCCACCGATCGGACGCATCAGGAAGCCCACGGCGAAGATCGCGGCGGTGTTGAGCAGTTGGGCGGTGGTGTCGCCCTTGGGGAAGAAGGTCTTGGCGAAGTACAGGGAGAAGGCGGCGTAGACGTACCAGTCGTACCACTCGACCATGTTGCCAACGGAACCGCTGAAGATCGATCTGATGCGGCTGGAAGTGGTTCTTTCCTTGGCCGGCACGGCAGCCGACCCAAGCGGCAGGGAGTTGGAGTTATCCATTGAAGGATCCTTCATTTAATTGTTTTTGTGGAGCGCGATTAAACGCAGCCTGCAGGGGCTATAGCAGGAGCTGTGCCAACGGGGAGAGGGCCGGTCTAGAGGGGTGAGGGTGTTTTGGTGAGCGGAAATCCGCCTATAAAAGTTTGGTGGTGAGCGGAAAACTGCTGATTCGATTTGTGGATTTGCAATGCCCGCACTGGCCTCTTCGCGGGCAAGCCCGCTCCCACAGGGGGGTTGTGTACGCCGAACATTGTGGGAGCGGGCTTGCTCGCGAAAGGGCCAGTTCAGACGCTACAGGAACATCTCCCTGCTCAACCCATGCCGCTGCATCTTTTCATTGAAGGTCCGGCGCGGCAGTTGCAGTTCTTCGAGCACCGCTTTCACATCGCCCTTGTGCCGGGTCAATGCCGCACGCAGGCATTGCGCCTCGAACGCTTCCTGCTGCGCCGCCAGCGACTGGCCGGGCTCGATGCCGATTGGCTCCGGTTCACCCAAACCCAAGACCTGACGCTCGGCGACGTTCGCCAGTTCGCGCACATTGCCCGGCCAGTCATGGCTCAGCAGGTGACTCAACTGCGCGCCGCTCAACGGTGGAAATTTACGTCCCAGCCGTTCGGCGGCGTTTTGCGCAAAGGATTCGAACAGCAGCGGAATGTCTTCGCGGCGTTCGCGCAAGGGCGGCAGGCGCAGTTCCGCGACGTTCAAACGATAAGCCAGGTCTTCGCGAAAACGACCGGCCCGCGCTTCGTCGAGCAGGTCCGGCTTGGTCGCGGCAATGATGCGCAAATCCACGCGGATGCTCTGGTTCGAGCCCAGTCGCTCGAGTTTTTGCTCTTGCAACACCCGCAGCAGTTTCACCTGCTGGGCCAGCGGCATGCTTTCGATTTCATCGAGAAACAGCGTGCCGC